>JAMPCH010000003.1 GCA_023666265.1 Roseburia sp. | reverse complement strand
TCTGTTTTGTTGATTTAGCACAATTGGATTTATTTTTCAAACAAGACCTAATATGCAATGAAAATCCGTATCAAAAATCAAGCAATGTCCGGGATCTACGCGGTTTTGCGCGAATTTTCTCTGCGGTTTTCATTGCGAATCGGTATTATGTATCGTAAAGCTCGCTCCGAAAAGTATGAGCGGACGTAAAGAAAGGATTGATCTACGACATGGAAAAAATTTCGGGCGCTCAGATCGTCGCGGAGACCTTGATCGAACAGGACTGCCGCGTCGTTTTCGGATATCCGGGCGGACAGGTTCTCAATATCTTTGACGCGCTTTATCAAAAAAGCGATCGGATCGAGGTCGTTTTAACGGCGCATGAACAGGGCGCTTCTCACGCAGCGGACGGCTACGCCCGCGTCACGGGGAAGGTCGGGGTCGTCGTCGCGACCTCGGGACCCGGCGCGACCAACCTCGTAACGGGACTCGCGACGGCGTACCTCGACTCGATCCCGATCGTCGCGATCACGGGGAACGTCCCCTGTGACCTCCTCGGGCGCGACAGCTTTCAAGAGGTCAATATCGTCGATATTACGAAGTCGATCACCAAGCGAAATTTTATCGTTAAGGACGTGACCGAGCTCGCCGATACGATCCGCCTCGCCTTTCGGACGGCGGCGTCGGGGCGACCCGCGCCCGTCCTCATCGATATTCCGAAGGATATACAGGTCGCGCTCGCCGAATTTGAACAAAAGGCGGCGGAAAAGCCTTTCCCGATCAAGCTCGCCGATGAGAACGAGCTGAAAAAAGCGGCGGACATGATCGCGGCGGCGAAGCGCCCCTATCTTTATATCGGCGGCGGCGTTATTACGGCGGAGGCGGGCGCGGAGGTGATCGCCCTCGCGGAAAAAGCGGACGCGCCGATCGGTTCTACCCTGATGGGGCTCTCCGCCGTTCCCGACGACCACCCGCGCTTTCTTGGGATGCAGGGGATGCACGGGCGGTACGCCTCCTCGGTCGCCCAGGACGAAGCCGACCTCGTCATCACGGCGGGGGCGCGATTCAGCGATCGCGCCACCGGGGATAAAGAGCGCTATTGCGCGAGGGCAAAGATGATCCACATCGACGTAGACGCGAAGGAGCTGAATAAAAATATCCCCGTCGATCTCGCGATCGAGGGCGACCTAAAGGACGCGCTCGCGCGGATCGCCGCACTCCTTCCCCAAAAGGAAAACAGCGAGTGGCGAGAGCGGATCGCCGCGCTCAGAGAGACCGAACGCGGCTTTGAAAAAACGTCCGAAAGGCTCTCGCCCTATCGGATCGTCGATCGGATCAGCGCGGCGGCGAAGCCCGACACCATTATCGCGACCGACGTCGGACAGCATCAAATGTGGACGGCGCAACGCTACCCCTTCCAAAAGCCGCGAACCTTTATCTCGAGCGGCGGGCTCGGTACGATGGGCTATGGGCTGGGCGCGGCGATCGGCGCGGCGAAGGCGCTCGGACGGCATACGATCCTTATCACGGGCGACGGGAGCTTTGGTATGAACCTAAACGAGCTGGCGACCGCCGTTTCTCAAAAGCTCCCGCTCGTGATCGTCATTATGAATAACGGCGTACTCGGTATGGTTCGGCAATGGCAGACGCTTTTTTACGGGAAGCGCTACGCGAACACGACCCTAAACCGTAAGACCGATTTCGTGAAGCTCGCCGAGGCGTTCGGCGCGGCGGGCTATCGCGCCGAGACGGACGCCGAGCTGACGGACGCGCTCGCGAATGCGTTCTCCTCCGACGGAACAACGGTGATCGACTGCGCGGTGAACTGCGACGAGTTCGTCCTTCCGATGCTCCCCCCCGGCGGCTCGATCGACGATATTATTACGGAACTGGAAGTAAGATAAAATGAATAAGTTAAAAATCGCTTTGGTGCAGGCGCGGGCGTCCGCGATCATCGCCGAACAAAACGCTAAAGCCGCTGTTCGGCGGATCGAGGAGGCGAAGGCGGGCGGCGCGGATCTCGTTTTATTCCCCGAATGTTTCCTCCACGCGTATACCTTCCCGCCGTGCTGCGATCCCCTTCCCCCGCTCGAGGCGATCGAAAACGATCCCGAATTTCTTTTATGGAAGGACGCGGCGCTCACGGACGAAAGACCCGTTCTCAAAATGATCCGCGAGGCGGCGAAAAGGAACGCGATCGGTGTGGTCATGACCGCCTTTACCAAAGGGAAGGATCGCCCGCGAAACACGGCGTACCTGATCGGGCGGGACGGATCGATCCTCTTAAAATACTCAAAGGTACATACCTGCGATTTCAGCGTCGAGCGCTATATCGAGAGCGGCGACGGTTTTTACGTTCAAGATTTCGACGGGGTAAAAATCGGGCTGATGATCTGTTATGACCGCGAATATCCCGAGAGCGCCCGAGAGCTGGCGCTCCAAGGCGCGGAGCTGATCCTTGTGCCGAACGACTGCCCCGATCAAAAGCCGTTTCGCCTCCGCGAGTTATCGGTCGAGGCGATGCAGAATATGGTCGGGATCGCGATGACGAATCCGCCCTTTCAAAACGAGACGGGCGGAGGCTGTTCCTGTGCGTACAGCCCGATCTGTTGGGGGCGGGAGGATAACGCGATCCTGATCGCGGATGAGACGACCGAGGGGATCTTTTACGCGGAATTTGATATGGACGAGATACGCGATTATCGTAAGCGTCAGGATCTCGGGAAATACCGAAAGACTTACGCGTACCGATCCCTGCTCAAAAACTAAAAGGAAGGAAGTTAGCTATGCTCACACTCGATAAGATCTATCACGCAAGCTATGTGTTAAAGCCCGTTTTACGTAAGACCGACCTGATCTACGCGCCGAAGATCAACCCCGACGCGGACGTTTATCTTAAGACCGAGAACTTACAGATCACGGGGTCGTTTAAGGTACGCGGTGCGTATTATCGGATCTCGCGTCTCAGCGACGAGGAAAAAAGCCACGGGGTGATCGCCTGTTCCGCCGGAAATCACGCCCAAGGCGTCGCGCTCGCCGCCGCGAAAAGCGGGATCAAGTCGGTGATCTGCCTTCCCGACAGCGCGCCGATCTCAAAGGTCGAGGCGACGCGAAGCTATGGCGCGGAGATCTGTCTTGTGAACGGCGTTTACGACGACGCTTACGCCGAGGCGCTCCGCCTCCGCGACGAAAAGGGCTACACTTTTATCCACCCCTTTGACGACGAGGACGTTATCGCGGGACAAGGGACGATCGGTCTCGAGATCACGGAGCAGCTTTCCGATGCGGAGGCGGTCATCGTCCCGATCGGGGGCGGCGGGCTGATCTCCGGGGTCGCCTTCGCGATCAAGAGCCTGGATCCAAATATTAAGGTTTACGGTGTACAGGCGGCGGGAGCGCCGAGTATGTATAACTCGGTCAAGCAAGGAAGGATCGAAAAGCTCGGCGGCGTTTCGACGATCGCGGACGGGATCGCGGTAAAAGAACCGGGAGAAAACACCTTCCGCTACTGCTCGGAATATGTCGACGAGATCGTGACCGTGACCGACGACGAGATCAGCGCGGCGATCCTCGCCCTTATCGAACAGCAAAAGCTCATCACCGAGGGCGCGGGAGCGACGGCGGTCGCCGCGGCAATGTTTAATAAAGTCCCCATTCGGGGGAAAAAGACCGTCTGTCTCCTCTCGGGCGGGAATATCGACGTAACGATCCTCTCGCGCGTCATTAAGCGCGGTCTCCTCATGTCCGGGCGCTCCTATTCGCTTAATATCGAGCTGATCGATAAGCCGGGTCAGCTTATGGACGTATCCCGTATCATCGCGGAGCTCGGCGGGAACGTGATCTCCGTTCACCACGAGCGGGCGAATGAGGGCTCGGCGGTCAACGGCTGTTACCTTCGGATCGTTCTCGAAACAAAAAATTATGAACATATCGAACAGATCCGCGCGGAGCTGATCCGAAAAGGATTTAAAATCGAAAACTAAACAAAGAAAGGAAAAACCATTATGGAAAAAATTTACACCCAAAAAGCGCCCGAGGCGGTCGGACCTTATTCTCAGGCGATCGTCCACGGCGGACTGGTCTATACCTCGGGACAGATCGCGATCGACCCCGCGAGCGGCGCGGTCGAAGCCTCGGATATCGTCGGACAGACCGAACAGATCATGAAAAATCTCGGAGAAGTGCTTCGCGCGGCGGGCGCTTCCTTTGATACGGCGATCAAGACGACCTGTTTCCTCGTGGATATGAACGACTTCGCGGTATTTAACGGCGTTTATGAGAAGTACTTCACCTCAAAGCCCGCGCGAAGCTGTGTCGCGGTAAAGGCCCTCCCAAAAAACGTTTTGGCGGAGGTCGAGGTGATCGCGGCGGTAGAAGCCAAGTAATAACAAAAACAAGACCACCGACCGAGCCGGTGGTTTTGTTTTTTATTTCAGCCAAGCGTTCAACAGCTTCTGGAGCCGCGCGAAGTCGAGCGGCTTCGCGATATGTTCGTTCATACCCGCCTCCTTCGCGGAATGAACGTCCTCGGCGAAAGCGTTCGCGGACATCGCGAAGATCGGTACGTTCTTCGGGTATTCTCCGGGGAGAGCGCGGATCGCGCGCGTCGCCTCATAGCCGTTCATGATCGGCATTTGAATATCCATAAAAATAATATCAAACTCGCCGGGCTTCGCCGCCTTCATACGATCGAGCGCGGCTTTCCCGTTCGGCGCGTGTTCGACCTCCAAGCCGAGCATCCCGAAGATCTCCTTCGCGATCTCGGCGTTCAGCTCGTTATCCTCGACAAGTAACGCGCGCGCACCCGAAAAGCTCTCGCGAACCAGTCTGTCGAGCGGGAGCGCCTCCGGCTTCGCCTTACGCTCTAAAAGCTCCTTGAATAAATGCGCCATACGCGACTTAAAGAGCGGTTTATTTAAGAAGGCGTCTACACCCGCCTCGCTCGCCTCTTCCTCGATCTCGGACCAGTCGTAGGAGGAAATGATCACGATCGGGACGTCCTTCCCGACGCAACGGCGGATCCCCTTCGCGACGGAAACACCGTCCGCTCCCGCCATCTTCCAGTCGAGGAGGATCGCGAAGTAGTCCTTCCCCTCCTTTTCGCGGGCGAGGACGCGTTCGATCGCCTGTTCCCCGCTTTCGACCCATTCGCCGATCATACCGAGCTCGCGAAGGATCAGACACGCGCTTTCACAGACGATCCGATCGTCGTCGGCGATCAAGACGGGAAGCCCCGCGAGCATTTCCGACCGAAATCCGTCGTCGTGACCGCGAAGCTCGAGGAAGATCGTCGCCGTGACCCGCGTCCCCTCGTTTAGGCGGCTCACCGCCTGTATATCGCCGTTCATCATACGCGCGATATTCCGTGAGATCGCCATACCGAGACCCACGCCGCCGATCTTCTCGACGCGAGGGTCGTTCGCTCGCGTAAACGGCTCAAACAGGCGCGGAAGGTAATCCTCGCTCATACCGATCCCGTTATCCTCGATCATAAATTCATAACAGCCGACCTTTTCCCGGCGGCTCACCTTTTCCGAGATCGTTAAAGCGATCCTTCCGCCCGCCGGCGTAAATTTGATCGCGTTCCCGAGTAAATTCGTCAGCATCTGGGCGAGCCGTTGTCCGTCGCCGATCACGTTTTCGTGCGTGATCCCGCCGAAATTGAGCTTAAACTCGTGGCGCTTCGCCTCGAGCTGAGGGCGTATCGTCTCAACGATCTGTTCGATCAGTTCGGATAGATTACATTCCTCGATATTGAGATCGAGCCGCCCCGACTCGATCTTATTCATATCAAGAAGCTCGTTGATCAGCCCGAGAAGGCGATGACCCGACGAGTTGATCTTTGAGAGACAGTCCGCGATCCGCTCCGGCTCGTTCAGATGCGTCCCCGCGATCGCCGTCATCCCGATCACCGCGTTCAGCGGTGTTCGGATCTCGTGGCTCATCGTCGCAAGGAAGTCCGTCTTCGCCGTGTTTGCGCGATTCGCGGCGTCATAAGCCTCTTGGAGCGCATTTTTCGCCTCAAGCTCCCGCTGTTTCTCCCGATCAATATGCTGAACGGTCCAAAGCACCCGCGTGACGTCCCCCGCGCTGTCGCGGTTCGCGACGATAAAGTTGACGCGGATCCAACCCGAGCTTTTTGATACGCACTCGCGGCTTATGCTCGCGACATGCTTCATACGGTCGGAGAGGGTCGTAAGGTCAAAAAAGTCGAGGAGCTCTTTTCGGTTTTCCTCATTCAGACCGCGCTCCGTCCATTTTTTTGCCGTCCGCGCCGCATCGTTATTGTCGAGCGAATATTTCGCGAAATAATCAACGCCCGAAACGAGCGAAAACATTCCCGAGGCGAGATCGACATAATAGATACTATAATAAATATTCCCAAGTGCCTCGATGATCGCGAGCTTTTCCTGTTGAGAGCGATAAAGGTCCTCGAGCTCGATCCGCTTTCGCTCCGCCTCGCGGTGAAGCTCGGTAAAATCGTAAACGACGACGACCGCCATCTCGTGTCCGCTCGTCTCGTCCGTCGAGAGAAGCACGATCCAACGATAATACCGCTCCTGAGGCGGGATAAAACATTCCATTTCGAGGATCGTATTTCCCCGCTCATAATGCGCCGAAAGTCCCCGACAGCTTAAAAGCTCCTCCGCGTGCGGGGTGAGAAGCTGGGGCTGCCACTTCGTCTTCCATAGCTCCATCATTTTATCGTACCGATACGGTAAGCCGATCCCGAGCTCGCCCGTAAAGCGCTCGATCCCCCATTGCTCGCTGTCCGCCGAAACGACCCCCTCCGTAAGATCGAGACAAAGGGTATATTCACAATTCGTCGTCAGCGCATCGCGGTACTGTACTCGCTCCCGACTGAGCATGGAGGCGAGCCGCGCCTGCTCCGTAAGGTCGGTAAGATTTACGACGGTAATAAGCTGTCCGTCGTCGAGACGGATCAAGCGCGCCGAATATTTTACCTTCCATATCTCGCCCTTCGCGCTCCTTACGCGATATTCACAAAGGCGGAAATCCCCGGGGTTCTCGGGCTGTATCGCCCCGTTTGACATCATACGGTTCTCCGAGATCACCCGATGGCTTAAAAAGTCGAATAAAGCCTCGATCGGGTCTTCTCCGACGCCGCACTCGATAATACGACAAGCCTCGTCGTTTAATAAGATCAATTCCTTCTCGGGGAAGGTGTAACAGATCAACCCGCTCCCGATCGCCTCGACCATCTGACGCTGCATGGCAAAAAGCCCGTGGAGCGCATCGATGCTCCGCTTTGAGGCGGTAATATCTTGGATCAGGCTATAATGGAGGACGCGCCCGTCCTTCGTCGTCACGCGCTTCCCGCTGTCGGAGACCCAACGGAGGCTACCGTCCCGATGGATCACGCGATAGCGTACCGAATAGGTATCCCCCTGTTCATACTGTCGGTCGATGTCGGTAAAAGCGCTCTCGGCGTCGTCGGGATAGACACTCCCCAAAAGCATTCCGCCCGAAACGCGCAAAAATTCATCAACGGTATAGCCTTGGAGCGCGGCGACCCCCTCGCTCGCGTATTCATAGGGAAAGCCCTCTTCGTCCCGACAGATCCGAAACCCGCCCGTGATGCCGGATAAGATCGCCTCAAGGCGGCTGTTCAGCTCGGCGGACTTTCGCTCCTCTTCCCCAAGTTCAGCGGTCACGTCTTTTACCGCGGCGGTAAATTTCATGACCGAGCCGAAGCGATCGTATTCCGCCGCCGTAAACGAAAGGCGAAAGCGTTCCTCGCCGATCTTATAAACGATGTCGAGCGAGCTTCGATCCCTTAAATTTTCACAGACCCGATCCGCCGAGGCGAAATCGATAAAATATTCGCGCTCCCGCTCCGATACGATCTTTTCGCCGGTACGGCGGATCAGGAGGTCATAGCTCCCCGTTTCGGGCGCTTCCTCGTCTATCCCTCGCTGGCTTCGCTTATAGGTGTGATAGGTATCGTTCGCGGCGTTACAAAAGTACAGCCCGTCATAGGTATGCGCCGCCGAGGAGAATACCGCGAGCTCCTCGCTCCTTCTCCGCTCGCTCTTTCTCATGAGGAGATAGACCTTCTCGAGCTCCCCTTCGCCTTCGCGCTTCGGGACGATACTTACCAAGTACCATTTCCGATCGACGCCGAGAAATTCCATACTCAAAAAATCCCGCTCGCGAAGCCTTCCCTTTACGCTCTCGAGGTCAAAAAAGACCTCGGCGAGCGCGCGACTGCGCTCGTGGATATAATATTCGTTCAAATAGCGGATCAGCTCTTCGCAATTTTTTAGCCGATCAATGGCGCGGCAGATCTCGGGATCGCCCGCCACGGCGCTCATCTCCCCCGTTTTTATCTCGACCTCCGCCGCAAAAACGTAAAGTCCGAACACGGACTCACAAAATCCGCAAAGGGAATCGTAATCACCCGGCAGTTTTATTCTGTCGCTCATATCGAAGCCTCCGTCAAAGCTTCCACCGATCGTCCGATGGGAATTTATCGCCGACACCGCTCACCGCATATCGACGAGGCATATAAGATTTATTACAGTATAACATATTTTATTCCTTTTTTCAAGAGGAAATCGTTAATTTTAACAAAAACCACCGATCAAGCCGGTGGTTTTTGTTATCTTATGTGATTAAGGCAACACCGCACAATTACCGGCTACGCCTTTGCCATCCGATTGACAGCCATCTTTTTCGCCATATTGCACAGAATTTTTTTGAAAGGCGTCAGCCTTCCTGCAAATATTCTGTACAATCTGACAAAAAATCTGACTGCCACTCGAACGACAATAATTATGCGGTGTAGCCTTAAGAAATCTCGCACCCGCCCCATTCTACGAGCGTAAAACCGTTTCGCTCGATGTATGAAAGCGCCTGTGGGGAGAGCTCGACCCATTCCTCGGCGGGCGTATAGGTCATAAAGACGCGGATCACCGTATCGGGCGCGGGAGAAACGGTAAGCGGCGCGGCGCGGGAATAATCCTCAAAGCGGAAGGAGATCAGGTTATACGGATTTCCCCGCATCTGCGGGAGCCAGTAGATGATCATTTCGTTCGCCTCGCGAGCGGTAAGCCCGATCTCAAGTAGCTTTTCGCGCAAAAAGTCCGCCGTATCCTCCCCGGGAACACACCAGCCCTCCGTCATATCGGGGAGCGGGAGACCCTCCCCTTCCCAATAAAGACAGTAGTACTCGTTCCCGTCCTCGTCAAAGAGCGTCCCGTCGGGGAGCGCGGTCACGCGCCAGCCGTCCCGATATTCGGGATAGGTACAGGTCAGCCCGCCGCCGCTCGGGAAGTCCACCGAGACGGCGACCTCGGTCTCTTCCTCGGGGTACAGATAGATCACGGGCTTCATCGCGGCGATCTCGTGAAAGTCATAAACATATCCGCCGTCCCCGGCGCTATAATCCCCGTAATAATAGGAATCCGTCAACCGCCCGAGCTGTATCGAAATATCCCGCGCCGAGGGGGAAAGGAACTCCGTCCCGAACGAGCGACTACCATTATTATAAGACGTGATCGGGATCAGCCAGTCGCTGTATAAAAAGAATTTTTCCTCAATATCGGCGCAGTACAGATTTTTAACGGAGTAATAAAAATCATACGTATAGTATCTTTCAATGATCCCCCACGGCGTTTCATAGTTGCTTCCCTCCCAGTCCGTCGGCAACGTTACGGCTTCGTCGCCGAAATAGGTCGTCGTTTCGCCCCGATCAAGATCCTGCCAAAGTGAGAAGATCTCTTCCTCGCGGATCTTGCCGTTTTCTAAGCGAAAGAGCTTTCCGCTTTCGAGGTGTCCGCCCTTTTCCTCGTCGGTGATCTCCTCGTCCGTCATAGCGAACCAAGCCCTCGACCCGTCCGCGAGCGTTTTTAAGCCGAGGTACGCGGAAGAGCCGGAGGTCTCGCCATCCGCCCTTCGCGCGATCGAACGGATCGTATCGAGGTAAGTAAATTCCCCGTTCTCAAAACGGTATACGTCCACGTCCGTATGCGAGAAAAACTTCGCGTCCTCCTCATAAACGGCGCGGGAAACAAGCACCTCGGGCGACCCGTCGAAATCCAGATCCAAAAGGACGATCCCACAGGTCTTTTCGTCGCGGAGCGAAGCGAAGCCCTCCGTTAAGCCTTGATAGAGAAGCGACGCTTCGTCCGCCGGATCGTACTCCTGCTCAAAAATATAATCGCCGCGAAGGACGGAAGCGGTATCCTCGGTCAGGAGCTTTACGTCGGTCAAGAAATACCCGCGATTTTGATAGCCCGAGCCGGTATTATAGTTTATTTCAAGATCGGTAAACGAAAATTCCGCGTAGACGTAAGCTTCGCCGATCGCGTCGTCGATCGGTTCGCTCGTCGAACCCTCGAAGGTGAGCGCGATCGTATCCGCGATCATCGTCTCGCCGTTGACCGTAAAGGTCAGATCCCTTTCCGAGTCGGACAGGAGCGGGATCTCGTCCATATACGCGGGGTCGAGGATACATTCCGCGCCGTCGACGGTTCGGCGAAGAAATCCCCGAAAAACGCGCGGCTCGTTGAAGTAAAGATTACACACCGTTCCCACCGATTCGACGGGGATCTCGTTCTCATTCTCTATCGCGCCGATCTTAAGGAGCGGATCGTCAAAATACACTCCGCTCATCCCGTACCAGCCCTCGACGGTCGAAAGCTTTTTCGCGTCGGCGAGCGCGTTTTCCCCCAGCTCGCGGCAAGAGCTTCTGAACTTCGGACTGCAATCGGTCAGGTACAGCTCCGTCTCCGAGGCGTAGCGAACCGTCGACCAGTTCAGCGTTTCGGGGATCCAAAAATAATCCAGAACCCCGTCCTCGAACGAGAGCGGCGTTTTCATCAGCTTTTGAAACGATATGGTGTCTAAGCTCCCGTTTCCTTCCTCGGGCGCGGCGCTTGCTTCCTCCTTCGGGGCGCTCGTTTCCTCTTTTTGGGACAGGAGCGGCTCCGTCGCCTCGGACTGCGTCGGCGGGGCGGTCTCCGTCTCGAGCACGGGCGCGGCGGCGTTACAGCCGCCGAGGATCAGCGCGGCGATAAGCGGTACGGCGAACTTTCTCTTTTTTGTCATTTTTATCCTTCCTTTCCGATGATGGCTCATCCTTAAAAAGTCTTCTACTTATAATACAATTTAAAAGGGCGTTTTATTGCACGACAAAAAAATTTATTTTTCGCCGCTGATGTAATAGTACTCAAACGGAAGTCCCGATTCTCGGATACGCTCCGCGTAATACACGCCGACGAAACGATAATGCCAAGGCTCGTATACATAATCGGTCACCTTCTCATACCCCTTCGGGTAGCGAAGGATAAAGCCGTATTCGTGCGCGTGCGCCGAGAGCCAAAGATATTCCTCGGTGTTCTCAAAATCGGCGGTCACGTCGTCGTGGTCATCCCACCAATCCTCCGTTAAAATATCGAGCGCGAGACCCGCGTTATGCTCGCTCGTTCCCGGCTCGGCGATCTCCTCGCGCGCGAGCTTTTCCGCCTGATCGGGGCTATGCCCCTCGTTCTCGAGCCGAAGGATATAAGCGTCGAGGTTTTCCCGCTGTTTTTGGATGCTACGATACGCGGAGACGACCTTTAGGCGTACTCCGTCCGCCTCCGCCGCCGCGATCATCTCCCGCGCATAGGCGGCGCAGCGCTCGTCCATCATAAAAGTATCCTGTACCGCCGAGAGCGCGGGCGCGTAATCCTCGGGGAGCGGGTGTTCGGCGTTTATCAAAAAATACGCCCAGCGGTTATCCGCCTCGCTCTCCCCGTTTTGGGCGTAAGCCTCTTGAGCGCGGCGAAGAAGCTCCCGACGGTTCGGGACATACGCGATCAATACGCGAGCTCCGACGAATAAAGCCAGCAACAGCAGATTAACGAGCATAATTTTTTTGATATTTCTCACGATCGCCCCGCACCCTTTCTCATCGTCTGTTGCATCTATTATATCAAACGCGACGAAAAATTTCAAGAGATTTCGGGCTTCATAAAAATCTTAATAATCCGTAAATAAAATTATATAAAGCTATTGACAAGTTTTAAAATTTGTGGTATACTGAATGAAAATAAGGGCTTGTTGACGTGATCCGAAATGTTCGGATTGCAGGCAGATTTTTCGTATTTCGAGGCAAAAATCCGCAGGAATACTGTATGTATTTCAAGGATTTTTAACGAAGAAAGACGGAAAATCTGCCTGTAAGACGGACGTTTCGTGATCGCGCCAACACGCCCTCAAAGAAAGGTGGTCTCGATGAAGAAAAGCGTTTACAGTCTTGTCCTCTCGGACGAGGTCGTAGAAGCGGTCGATCGGCTCGCGTATTCCATGCGTACCAGCCGATCCGCGCTCATCAACGGTATCCTCGCCGAGGCGGTCTCGTATACGACGCCCGAAAAGCGGATCAGCGGGATCTTCGGCGCGATCGAGCGAATGATGGACGAGGACTTTTTGGTACAGGAGCAGTCCTCGGACGCGATGCTTTCGATCCGCTCCGCCCTCAAGTATAAGTATAAGCCCGTCATTCGGTACAGTCTCGAGCTTTATCGAAGCTTTGAAAAAACGATCGGTCAGCTTCGCGTCTCCTTCCGTACCCAGTCGGATCGGCTCAAAGCCGATCTTACCGACTTCCTGACGCTCTGGGCGGAGCTCGAGAACTCGCATATCGTTCGCTTTTTCCCGGAGGGGATCACTTATACGATCGAGGACGGACGATTTTCGCGGATCTTTCGCCTCCCTCACGAACGGGAGCATCAGACGGACGAGGAGATCGCCCGCGCGATCGCGGGGTACATTAAAATGTTCGACGAAATTTTAAAGATCTATTTCGCGAACATCGAGGATCGACGGATCGCCGCCGAACGCTCCGTCGAGCGCTATTACGATTATCTCAAAAACGGTATTGTTATTATTTAAGGAAAGGCGATGAGCTTATGAACACACAAAAACTGACCCAAAAATCTCTCGAAGCGATCCAAAACGCTCAAAGCATCGCGGTATCGCATTCCAATCAACAGATCGACCAGCTTCATCTCCTGCTGGCGCTTTTATCACAGGAGGACGGGCTGATCCCCCAGCTTCTCCAAAGTATGGGGATCGACGCGGCGGGCATGACCGAACAGACCGAGGAAGCCGTAAGCGCCCTTCCCCGCGTAACGGGAAGCGGGAGGCGACCCGACGAGGTCTATATCACGCCGGATACCGACCGCGCTCTTACCGCCGCGGAGGAGCAGGCGAAGCGAATGGGGGACGAATACGTCTCGGTCGAGCATCTTTTCCTCGGGCTGATCGATCGGGCGAAGGAAAAAACAAAGGAGATCCTTTCCGCCTTCGGGGTCGCGAAGGATCGCTTCCTCGGCGCGCTGAGATCCGTTCGGGGGAATACGCGCGTCACGAGCGACAATCCCGAAAGCACCTACGATGTGCTGAAAAAATACGGACAGGACTTAGTCGAGCTCGCGCGGAACAATAAGCTCGACCCCGTCATCGGTCGGGACGGCGAGATCCGAAACGTCGTTCGTATCCTTTCGCGGAAAAGTAAGAACAATCCCGTCCTCATCGGCGAGCCGGGGGTCGGAAAGACGGCGATCGCGGAGGGTCTCGCGCTTAGGATCGTGCGCGGGGACGTACCGAATTCCCTAAAGGATCGGCGAATTTTTTCGCTCGATATGGGGGCGCTCGTCGCGGGGGCGAAGTATCGGGGCGAATTTGAGGAGCGCCTAAAGGCGGTCTTACAGGAGATCAAAAAGAGCGAGGGGCGGATCATTCTCTTTATCGACGAGCTTCACCTCATTGTCGGCGCGGGAAAGACCGACGGCGCGATGGACGCGGGGAATATTCTAAAGCCCATGCTCGCGCGGGGAGAGCTCCATTGTATCGGCGCGACGACGCTCGATGAATACCGCCGCTATATCGAAAAGGACGCGGCGCTCGAACGGCGTTTCCAACCTGTTCTCGTCGGCGAGCCGACGGTCGAGGACACGATCTCGATCCTTCGCGGACTGAAAGAGCGCTACGAGGTCTTTCACGGCGTAAAAATTCAGGATACCGCTCTTATCGCGGCGGCGACCCTCTCAAATCGTTATATCTCCGATCGCTTCCTTCCCGATAAGGCGATCGACCTCGTGGACGAAGCCTGCGCCTTGATCAAGACCGAAATGGAATCCATGCCGACCGAGCTCGACGACCTCTCCCGCCGCATTATGCAGCATGAGATCGAGGAAGCCGCGCTCACCAAGGAAAACGACAAGCTTTCGGAGGAGCATTTAAACGAGATCCGAAGGGAGCTTTCCGATATGCGCGAGCGGTTTCGGGAGATGAAGGCGCGATGGGAGAACGAAAAGGGGTCGATCACCGAGATCCAGAAGCTCCGTAAAGAGATCGAACAGCTCGGCGGCGAGATCGACCGCGCGAAGCGCGAATATAACCTTAATAAGGCGGCGGAGCTTCAATACGGGAAGCTCCCGCAGCTCAAAAAGGAACTCGAGGCGGCGGAGGAAGCGGCGGAGGGACAAAAATCCCACGCTACCCTTCTCCGCGACAAGGTCACGGACGAGGAGATCGCGCGGATCATCTGCCGCTGGACGGGGATCCCCGTCGCGAAGCTTATGGAGGGCGAACGCGAAAAGCTCCTCAATATGGAGAATATCCTTCACCGCCGCGTGATCGGACAGGACGAAGCCGTTAAAAAGGTGAGCGAAGCGATCCTTCGCTCCCGCGCGGGGATCCAAGACCCGAACCGCCCGCTCGGCTCGTTTCTTTTCTTAGGTCCGACGGGGGTCGGGAAGACCGAGCTCGCGAAGGCGCTCGCCGAAGCGCTTTTTGATGACGAGAACAGCGTCGTAAGGATCGACATGAGCGAATATATGGAGAAATTCAGCGTTTCGCGCCTCATCGGCGCGCCTCCCGGATACGTCGGCTACGACGAGGGCGGTCAGCTCACCGAGGCGATCCGAAGGAAGCCTTACGCCGTCGTCCTCTTTGACGAGATCGAAAAAGCGCACCCCGACGTTTTTAATATTTTATTACAGGTGCTCGACGACGGGAGGATCACCGACAGCCAAGGGAGGACGGTCGATTTTAAAAATACGATCCTGATCCTTACCTCTAACCTCGGCTCGCCGTATATCCTCGACGGGATCACCGAGAGCGGCGAGATCGGCGAGACCGCCCGCGAACAGGTAGACGCGCTTTTAAAGCAGTCCTTCCGCCCCGAGTTTTTAAACCGTCTCGACGAGATCGTTTATTATAAGCCTCTTGGGAAGGAGGAGATCTCCTCGATCGTTGATCTGATGACGGAGGCGCTCGGGAGGCGGCTCGCCGAGAAACAGCTCGGGATCAAGCTCACGGAGGTGGCGAAAAATTACATCGTCGAGAACGGCTATGACCCCGTATACGGGGCGCGCCCGCTCAAGCGTTTTCTACAAAGCAAGGTCGAGACGATGATCGCCCGCGCGATCATCGGGGATACCCTTTCGCCCGGTCAGACGATCGTCGTGGACGCGGACGAAAGCGGGTTGATACTCAAATAAATAAAGGCAACACCGCACAATTACCGCCTGCGGCTTTGCCGTCCGATTGACAGCCATATTTTCCGCCATATTGCACAAATTTTCTTTGAAAGGCGTCAGCCTTCCTGCATAAAATCTGTACAATCTGACGAAAAATCTGACTGCCACTCGAACGACAATAATTGCGCGGTGTAGCCTAAACTTCGGAGGAAGAAGGGAGAAGTCCCCTCTTCCTCTTTTTTTCTTTCCGTCCGAAAGCGGTTGACAAAAGCGGCGGGGTATGGTAAAATGGATTATGGGACGTGGGTATATGCGCTCATTTATTTTGAAGGTGATACTTTGAATTTGCAGATTAATGGTTGGGACATTGTGCCAAATATTGGAGTGGGATTTTTTCATATACATGACCATTGGGATAAAGTAGTTAAATCGATGGTCCACATTATCATATTATAGATCTTGATAAAGGGAAAAAGAACAAAGATCATACACATTTTTATCCTGGAGATAAAGTTCCAAAAGTATACGCAGAAATCTATTTTTAGGAAGTGATTGTTTGTTTTTTAATGCATCGAATGCATCAATGATATTGTCTGAGAGTTATTCATTACATGATGGCTCAATTGAAAGCTTCGATTATAATCTAACCGAATTTTCAATTAAGATTATCGTTTCAACAACAATAGATAATTCATGTAGGTCTGACACAGCAAAACTGTTATTCGATAATGTGTGTTTTTGTTCAATCAATAATTCTCGTATTTATTCAATAGACTGTCGAAACGAATTAAATGGATGGAGGAATATTGATTGTAACTCGATTCCAAACTTACGTGTGGGTAACTCAATATCAATTTCCTCCCCGTTAGCTGTGGAGTTTGAGTTTGTTGATGGAAGTAAAATATTAGTGGTGTGTGATGCAATATACTTTGAGCGTATTTAGTTTTTAAGTTGTGAAGTAGCGGGATTCTTCAGTGCATACACTACCCCTAAACAGTCTTGCTTTACAGGCGATACGCTTGTAGCAGTTGAGGACGGTCAGAAACGCATTGACGAAATTGAGGTTGGCGACAAGGTTTGGGCATATAATGTTGAAACCGGAGAAATCGAGCTTAAATCCGTTACAAAGGTTTATGTTCATTCTGTTGATGAAATACTGCTGAGCCACGATACATACTTAATGAATGGGAGTAATGTATAATAATGGATAATGGATAATGTAATTAATAAATTGTATTCGGTGCAAATGCACGATTCTATTTTATTGAGTATCGAAGCTGATGTTTTAAACCAAACTGTAAACATGAAACTTCATTTACATAACAGAACATATACAACAATTTGCTTTAAAGGAGTTATATGTTTTAATTTTACTGGAATGAATCTTTGGTCTAATAATGATCGTGATACAATACTTGATTGTTACCAAATCAATGATAATTATATAATCGCAAGTATAAAAGATATGTTGGAATTCCAATTAAGGCAGGATTCAAATCTAACGAAACCAAGCCAAGGTTTTACAGGCAAAAGATATGATATATCAGATTGTTTTTCAATCGAATTTTTGCTTGGTAGCGGGGATAAAATTATTATTGTATTTGAAACTCTAGAAATAAGTAATGAGTAATTTCATAATTAGGAGGATAACGATAAATTTATTAGATGCGGCTGTGCAGTATTTTGAAAAATAAAATGTAATATAATAAAAACGTATTGACGTAATTGAAGTCGGCAATAAAGTTTGGGCGTACAATGTCGTATTTTATTTGGACGCGGAGGCTATTTGTGATATATAATATAAATAATACGATGTCTACGGACGAATATTCTCTTTTAAAGCAAATAAGCGGAAGAATAATTGAACAAATTTACTTTGTTGAAAAAGGTAACATAACGCTCGATTCTTATATCAGCATTAGTAATGAGATGTTTCAAATCTTTAACAAGCCGACATATGAGCTTGACAATGACGATTATGCGTGTTTGCATATTGTAAAACAATTAGAGTGTGATTGTTTGGGAAAATATGCCACGGCTCAAATCGAGGAGCCGATTATTAAAATCATATTATTACGCGACACTAACTGTTGGAAATTCAATAATGATAGTTGGCGCGCAAAATGCGACATTGGGATTAAATTATATACGCCTAATTATAAAATTACATTTTTAGCAATAGACGATATGTCGACACGTATATCCGCGTATGTTCAATTTAATGATTTATTTATATATGGAGATGAAACGCGGCTTAATCGAGAACTTTCGGGCTTTTGGCGTTTTAAAACCGATACGTCGGAAGTGTTCTTAAGAAACGAAATTGTTGTAAAATAAAACGGCACGGCTACCGACTTTTACACCTACAACGCGCGAAGCAAGCTCATCAGAGTTACCGCCCGGAGCGGACAACAGTTGAACGCTCGGGAATACCGCTGCGACTATGCGGGCGACCGTATCGCGAAGATCGGCGAATTCTGTCCCCACATCACCATAACCCGATTCAATCTTTCATTTTCCCCTTGCCCCGCCCGGAGCAAGGGAAAAATTTTACCCCTCCCCGATTCCCCGAAAAAATTTTATAAAATTTTTTTAATTTTTGTGACAAAATCCCCTTCTCGCTCGTTTTAATATTGAAAGCGCTTTCTACTATGCAAAAAGGAGGTTCGCGATGGACAGTCAAAAATTCACCGCGCTGGTAAAAGCCTATCGCGCGGAGATGTATAAGATCGCGTTTTGTCAGACGCGAAACCACGCCGACGCGGAGGACGTCACGCAGGAGGCTTTCCTTCGGCTCTTTCGGTACGAAAAGTCGTTCGCAAGCGACGAGGACTGTAAGGCGTGGCTGATCCGCGTCACGATCAACTGCGCGAAGGATCTGATGAAATCGCATTGGTACCGTTTTTCAAGAGCGCTCGCCGAAGCGCCGCTCCTTCCCAAAAGGGAAACGGAAAAAATCGAGGAAAACGAGCTTATCGGCTCGGTCATGAGGCTCGGGAAAAAATACCGCACGGTCCTTTTCCTCTTCTATTACAGCGAGCGGAGCGTAAACGAGATCGCCGACGCGCTCGGGATCAGCCCGAGTACCGTCACAACGCGGCTCTCGCGCGGGCGGGATATGTTAAAGAAGATACTCGAGAGCGAGAACGAAAGGAGTTTGGATTATGTACAAAAACGAATTTAAAAGAGCTTTTTCGAGCGTTTCGCCGAGGAGCGCGGACGACGAATTTATCGAGAAGGTCATTTCCGCCGCCGAGCGGAAAAAGCAACATAGGCTCGGCGGAAAAGCCGCCGTGATCCCCGTCGCGATCGCCTTCGTCGCCGTCAGCTCCGTCGCCGCCGGCGCGGCAGGCGGGTTCGACCTTCTCGGCGCGTTCCGAAGCTATTTTTCGCAACAGCCGCACACGGCGGAGAGCGCCGAGCTCGAGGCGGCGGGTATGGTGAGAGCCGACGAGCTTTTTGACGCGGGGGATTATACCGTCCGGCTGAACGGGCTGATCGCCGACTCGCACTACGCTTATCTCAGCTATGACGTTACCTATCGGGACGAAAAGTACTTCGACGGAGGAGCGGTCGCCGCGAAATATCAAGAGGGCTCGCCCGTCGTATTTTTTGAGAATATAACGAACGACCGCGTCGACATTCATACCTCGGGCTGGGGCGAGCCGATCGCCGAAGCGAATGCAGATCCTGCGACCGTGAGCTATGTTTCGCTTTTTATGGGCGAATTTACGCCCGACCCCGCGACGGGGGAATACTTGTTCTCGCTCACCGGCGTCTGCGCGGACGATCCGAGCTTTATCGCGGGAGAATGTACGATCCTCAGGCGATTTCCCATAAACGTCTCCGTCCCGCCCGCCCGGGAGCAAACGGTCAGGATCAACGGAGAGATCCCGGTCTCCTACGATCGGACGACCGTCCTCAGAGAGGCGAGCTTTGGTCCTCTCTCGGTCAGTCTCCGCTTTGACAACGACAATTTCCACGACGACTTCGCGAGAAACAACGACGGCTCTACGATCAAGCTCATTCTGGACAACGGGTCGGAGATCGACCTATCGTATCGATCCAGCGCGCTGTTCTTTGACGAACCGATCGGCGAAACAATAGAGGATTCCATGAATCGGGAAACCGCCGCCGCCGTCAAGGCGGCGAGGGAAAGGAAAGAACCCGCCGAAACGACCGCTCCGTCCGACGAAACGCCGCAGGAGAGCAACCGGGCGTGTACGATGGAGCTCGGGTACGGGACGGCGATCGACCCCGAGACGATCGCGGAGATCGAGCTTTTGGGGAAGCGTTTTTCGCTGAAACAATAACTAAAGAAACGCCGCGCAAAGCCATGAACAGGCTTTGCGCGGTGTTCTTTTTCTATCAGACGTAATACTGCGCCTGCGCGCGGAACATTTCCGCGTAAATTCCGTTTTCCTTACGGACAAGCTCGTCGTGCGTACCGTATTCGGCGATCGTCCCGCCCGAGAATACCGCGATCCTATCGCAGAATTTACAGCTCGACAGACGGTGAGAGATATAGACCGCCGTCTTGCCCTTCACGAGGTCGTTGAACTGGCGATAAATTTCGTACTCCGCGACGGGGTCGAGCGCCGCCGTCGGCTCGTCGAGGATAACGATCGGCGCGTCCTTATAGAGCGCCCGCGCGAGCGCGAGCTTCTGTTGTTCCCCGCCCGACGGCTCTACGCCGTTTTTATCGAACTGGCGAAACATCATCGTTTCCTTCCCGCGCGGGAAGGAGCGTACCCGATCGGAAAGCCCGACCTTCTCGAGAACGCGATCCACCGTATCGCCGCGCGCCTCCTTCCCGAGGAGGATGTTATCCTCGACGCTGAAAGCGAGGAGACAGAAATCCTGAAACACCACGGAGAAGAACTTCATATACTCGTCATAATCGTATTCCTTGATATTGACCCCGTCCAAGAGAATTTCGCCCTCGTCCACGTCGTACAGGCGACAGAGAAGCTTAATAAACGTCGTCTTCCCCGCGCCGTTTAAGCCGACGATCGAGAGCTTATCCCCTGAGCGGAGCGTGATCGAGACGTGGTCTAAGATACGCTTATCGGTTTTCGGATACGCGAAGCTCACGTCGCGAAACTCGATCGTATGCTCCCCTTGAAGCGCGCCCGCCTTTTTCGTTCCCTTTTCCATGCGGGGCGGGTAGTTCATAAACTTCACGACCTCGTAGCCGTAGCTCGTGTATTTCACGACATTCTGAAGCTCGTAGATCATATTCTGGACGGAGGACTGGAGCGTCCCCGAGGCGGTCACGAGCTGGGAAAAAACGCCGATCGTGATATACCCGAGAATGGCGATCGCGCCGAGGTAAAGATACGTCCCGAAATCGCGGATCGCGCCCATAAGACAATCCAAGAGCTGAAGCGGCATGACCTTATGGTTTTGCGCCTCCCAGTGGGCGCTGATCCGCTTGATCTGTTGGGTCGCTTTTTCGATCATCATACCCGCCGCGCCGTAAAGACGAACGTCCTTCCCAAAGCGAAAGTCCTCCAGCTGCCAGATCACGTAGCCGAATACGCGATCCATCCCCGAGAGGTTTTTATAAAAGTCGACCTCGATGTCGTTCACCTTTTTATTGATCAGTCCGTTCACGATCATCAAGCCCCCGATAATAAGGAGAAGCCACGGCGCGGAAAGCGTGAGCAGAACGATCACGCCGCAAAGGGTGATAAAATTAGACAGGATCGTAAAAAACGAGGTCGCGATCCGATGAACGCCGCCCGACCAGCCCATGCCATCCTGAGCCTTTTTGATCTGATCGAGCGCGTCTTTATCCTCCGTTAAAACGAAGTCCATCTCCATACAGCGCGCCGCTATCGTTTCGCTGAAATAATTCATAAATTTATCGTCGTACTTCTCGAGCTCGACCGCCATGACCGCGCCGATCATATTGAGCGCCGCGTCGATCGCGACCATTAGCCCCGCGTAGATCAGGATCAGGGTCACGTTCGGCTCGTCCGCCGTCAGCCCGTCGATCATCAGCGGGAGGAAGTACAGATCGACGAACGGGATCACCGCCACGATCAGCATATGTAAGACCGACAGGACGAAATAGCGCTTATCCGTCCGCCAAGCCGCCGAGAAGAAGAACCTCAGGGTCGGGAAAACGACTTTTTCCTTCTTGTCTTTTTTGTTTTTAGGCATGGGTCACCGCCTCCTTCCCTTCCTCAACGTAATACTGCGCCTGTACGCGGAACATCTCCGCGTAAGCGCCGTCCTTCCCGATCAGCTCCTCGTGCGTCCCCGTCTCGACCAGCTCGCCGTCCTTAAACATCGCCACACGGTCGCAAAAACGGGTCGAGGAAAGACGGTGAGAGATATAGACCGCGCTCTTTTTCCCGATCATTTGGTCGAAATTTTGATACAGCCGATATTCCGCGAGCGCGTCGAGCGCCGCCGTCGGCTCGTCAAGCACCACGACCGGCGCTTCCTTATAGAGCGCCCGCGCGAGAGCGAGCTTTTGACGCTCGCCGCCCGAGAGATTGATCCCGTCGTCATAGAGGACCTTTAAAATTTCGGTCTTCGTCCCCCTCGGGAGGGAGTCGATCTTTTCGCCGAGTCCCGCCGCGCGGAGCATTTTTTCCGCGCGGTCATAGTCGCTCTTCGCCGGCTCGCTCATCGAGACGTTCTCGTCCATCGGGAGGGCGAACATCTCCGCCTCTTGAAACGCGGGCGCGAACAGCTTAAAATACTCCGCTCGGTCAAAGTCCCGAATGTCGATCCCGTTCATATAGATCGCGCCCTCGGTCGCGTCGTAAAGGCGGAGCAGGAGCTTGATAAACGTCGTCTTCCCCGCCCCGTTCAAGCCGACGACCGCGAGGCGCTCTCCTGCCCTAAAGGTAAAATTGATATTTTTTAAGGCGAATTTTTCCTGTGACCGATAGCGGAAGGAGACGTTGCGGAACTCGAAGGTATATTCCTTCGCCTTCGGGATCGGGACGGTCTTTTCCTGTTCGCAAAGGTGGATCTTCGCGTCCATAAAGTCGCGGAAATCGTTCGTCTGGGCGCTCCGCTCGCGGATCGCCGAGAGGCTCTTTAAAAGCTGAGAGACCGCGTTCGCGAACTGGAAAGCGCTCGCGCTGTAAAGGGTAAATTCGCCGATCGTGATCGCGCCGCTCGCGACGCTAAAGATCAGCCAGCCGTAAACGATCGCCTGACGGACGAACGAGACCGAGTGAGCGTAGATCGAATTTTTCTGCCACAGTCCCCGCGACGCCGCCCAGTGGGCGAGCTCGATATTGTTCACGTCGTGACAGCGCCCCATGAGGAAGTCCTTCATCCCATAGATCCGAATATCCTTCGCGTAGGAAAAATCGCTCGCGATCCGCTGGAAATATTCGAGCTTACGCCAGTGTCCCGCCATCGCGTCCCACATGATCTTTTTATCGAGCTTTCGTATCTTCTCAAAATAAAGAAATTCCACCCCCGACAATACCAGCATAATGAGTACGAGCCAAAGATTCAGCGTCGAGATGATCGTGAGCGCCGTTAAAAAGGAGACGAGGTTCGTGAGGCTCGAGCCCATGTACATCATCAGCCCCTGAACGCCGTTCCAGCCGCCGCCCGTCGCGCGGCTCGCGAGGTGGTGACGGTCGAGCATAACGGGATCCTCGAGCATTTCGTAATCCATCTCCATGATCTTGGCGATCCGCTCGCGGACGAGCATCAGGCGGATATACATATACCCGACGTTGAGCCGCCCGTTGACATAAGTATTCGTCCCCGTCATAATGAGCGTCACGACCGACGTCCCGATCACGAGCCAAAGGAGCGGGAGTATGTCCTTTTCGGCGCTCGCGGACTGCTGCTCGATCATGTCGATGACGAGCTTCCCGATAAAGCTCCAGATATAGCCCATCGACGCGCCCGCGATCGCGACGATCACGAGCATCGGGATCAGGCTCTTTCGATACCGCCGCATCGCCGAGAGAAGATAGCGGCAGTTACTGAGTACCCCGTAGTCGTGCGACTGATAGGCGATCTTTTTCTCGATCTGTTCAAAGGTCATCTCGAGGTCGGGCCATCGGCTCTTTCGTTTTTTCTTTTCCTTTATTGCGATCCCCCCTAAAAGATCTTTCTATTTATTTTTTTAATTGCAGGACTGCCGCTTTTCGCCCTCGTCCGAGACCTCGCGATAGCTGTCCCGCGTAAAAAACGGGTCGCGAGGCTCTTGATTGCTATAATCAAAGCTGTACGGTCGGTATAAGAGCGTTCGCGCCATGACGAGGAAGGAGACGAAGTAACAGTCCGCGACGTACTGATAAATTTTTTCGCCGTTTTCGCCGCTGTTGAGCTCGGCGCACCAGATCAGCCCGAGCGAAAGCATTCCCTCGATGATCCGATCGGCGTTCTTCTCCGGGATCTTAAGCTCGTTCACGAGCGTCCTTCGGTTAAAGAACATACTCCCCCTCCGCCCCGTTAAAAAGTACATCGCCCTGAGCGCGTTCGGTATCGCCAAAAAGCGAAACAAGCCGACCATTTCCGGGTCGTAGGCGAGAACGTCGTCAAAAGCCGCGCCACCAGACGGCTCGGGTAAGAGCCAGACGAAGGGTAGGTCGTCGTTTAGCCGCGCGAGATAAAAGCCGCCCCGCCGATCGAGACGGGAATAAACGTCCGTCCCCTTTTCGCGCGGGATCTCGTCCTTCTCGGACGTATACTTTTTCGCGCCGCAGCAAGCCATCGTGGCGGCGCGACAAAGCGCCGCCATCTCGGAGAAGACCGCCTCGCGCGGAAGCTCGGAGAAATATCGCATGACCCGCTCTTTTATGTCGATCTCCTCCGTGCGCCTCCCGCCGTAAAGCTCGTCGATCGTTACGCCGAGCGCGGCGGCGATCGACGGGAGGAGCGCCGCGTCGGGATAACTCGATCGCTCCCATTTTGATACCGCCTAAGACGATACGCCGACCCGCTCCGCGAGCTGTTCTTGGGTGAAACCCTTTTCCCTTCGGAATTTTCTTAAATTTTCGTTAAACCGCCTTGTCATCGTAAGTCTCCCCCTTTATAACTTCCAAAAAACGAAATCAATTTTGAACAGTATCAGTATACCATAAGCCGAGAGCGATTTCAAGCGAATGAAAATTGATAAAATCAACTTAAAGTAGAATGATCTCAAAACTCAACCTTTGGTTGACACGATACGCTCCCTTTACCTATATAGTGTCGTTTTTCAGAGCTTCGGTTTGTATTTTTTGGGAAATATTTTGGATGATGTAGTAGTATTATATCCTACTTTATACGATTTGTCAATACTTTTTTAAAAAATATGGTATCATAGAGAGAGAAAGGACGAAGGGAGGTGGACGCTAAAATGGACGAACCGTTTAAGCCGAAAAAAAACAAGGTAAGCATCACGCTGGACAGCGATACGATCGAAGCGATCAAGACGCTCGCCGATCGCGACGACCGTTCTTTTTCCCAGTATATCAATATCGTGTTAAAAGAACATATCAAGGTTCGCGGTCTTGTACAACAAGGCTGAAACAAGTGAAACCGATCTGTTACCGTGAACAGATCGGTTTTTTTCATCAATCGATCAGTACGCGATCTCGTCCCCGACGGAGACGCCGCTTAAAATGACCGCCGTCCCGTTATAGATCCCGTCGACCTCGACCGGGACGCGAACGCGCCGCCCCCCGTCGAGGAGCGAACAGTAGGTCGAACCCGAAAAGTTTTTGACCGCCTCCTCGGGGAGAAGCATCACGTCGTATTTTTGTACCGTCGGGACGATGAGCGTCGCCCAGCCCGCCGAGAGGACGTTATCGACCTCCGCCATAAGGCGCTCGAGCTCCCCTTCCTCAAATTTCAGGACGACACAGGCGTTCGGGTTTACCGAGCCGCGCCCGCCGCGCTGTCCGCTCTCGGGGGTCATCACGACGCGGCATTGATACTCGCCGCTCGACCCGAATTTTACCGCGATCGGGATCCCCGTCCTAAAGCTATCGGTATTATCCGTCGTATAGACATAAATATCGTTTTCCTTCGCGACGGTACAAACGAGCGTCCCCTCGGGGACGACCGACCCGACCTCAAGCCCGCTCTCGACCGACGTTATCACGCAGTCGTACGGTGCGCGGATCGTAAAGAGATCCCTTTGATACGCGAGGTATTCGAGCTCCTTCGCGCGGATCTCATATTCGAGCCGCGCCGCCTCGCCCCCCGAGGAGAGATACGCCGCGTAAGCGTTATCCGCCAGTATTTTTTGGCTGTTATAATCATAGTCGAGCGAGGAGGAGTCAAAAACGGCGATCGGATCGCCCTCCTTTAAGCGGTCGCCCCGACTGACACAGACCTCGAGGAGGTTGCTCTCCGTTTCCGTAAAAAGCTGATCGGCAAAAAGATAGCCGATATTCCCCGCGACGTTCGCGGTCTGATAGAGATCGCCGCGTGTGACCTCCGTTGTCTGATATTCGACGGCGCTTTCCGCGCCGAGGATCGGGATCTTGATCTCCGCGTCGATCGCCTCCCGATCCGAGCAGGAGGATAACATCAAGACAGCCGCCGCCGCGAGAATTTTTTTACGCATAGCGCACTCCTTCTCAAAAAAATCAGCTTCTCTTTATGACCTCAAGACACATTCTCCCGTTGTGATACGGACACTTCCAAGGGTCGACGGTCGGCTTATGCTTCGCGGGAACGCCGTCCTCGCTCACCTCCGAGAACCATTCGCCGCCCTCGCGCTTGTCGATCACCGATTTTTTGATATATTCCCAGATATTTTTCGCGATCTCGAGATATTCCGCGTTCTCATACTTTTGATAGGCGTTTAAAAAGCCGACGACGCCCTCCGCCTGTACCCACCAGATCCGCCATGTATTGATCTCGGTCTTATCCCGCTCGTTAAGGAGCGAGCCGTCCTTATACGCGATCCGCGCGATATGGGCGACGATCTTACGATTCATCGCCGAGACCTCCTCGGTCATTTTTTCGTCGCCGAGCACCTCGCACGCGCGATCCAAGAGCCAAGTCGCCTCGATGTCGTGACCGTAGGAATGGATGTCGCCGATCACGTCGAGGTTTTTATCGAAGAAAACGAGAAGCCGCGCGTCCTCTTTTAAATAAATTTTATCGAGGAAGAGGCGGAGCTGGAATTTTAAGCGATCCGCGACGCGCCCGTCGCCGCTCACCCGATAAAGCTCGGTATACGCCTCGAGGAGGTGGAGCGTCGTATTCATCGTCTTATCCGCCATTAAGCCGTTCTCCGAGAGCGCGTCGTTCTCGACCGTTTCCCACGTCCGCGACATCGCCTCTAAATACGCGACCTCGTCGGTACAGCGCCTCTCGACCGTCTCAAACATCTCGAGCGCGAGCTTTAAAGCCCCCTCGTCGCGGCTCGCGTCATAATAGCTCGCGAGCGCGTAGATAAAAAAGGCTTGACAATACGTGTGCTTCATCGTGTCCTTTGGGCTTCCGTCCGCGTTCACCGACCAATAAACGCCGCCGTACTCGTGGTCGACGCAGTTTTTCACCATAAAGTCATAACAGCCCTTCGCCTTTTTGAGACACTCCCCGTCCTTTAAAACGAGATAACAGTTAGAATAGAACCAAAGGATCCGCGAGTGGAGGATCACGCCCTTTTCCGCGTTTTTATCGAGCGCGAGGTCGTGGCTCATATAGCCGTAAAACCCGCCGTATTCCTTATCTTCTAAACGATCCCAAAAGGGGAGGATATGCTCCGTAAGCTCTTTTTTTACCTCTCTGGTCAGCATAATCGTACTTCCTTTCTTTTCTCACGAGATTTGGAAAGCTTTGCCCCCTTCCCAAAAAGACGACAAAGCTCTCTTTTATTCCGCGCTGTCGACGTTCGCGCCGCAGCATTTTTTATACTTTTTACCGCTCCCACAGGGGCAAGGATCGTTACGCCCGACCTTTTGCGCCGCCGTTTTTTTGACAGGCGTGCGTGCGCCCGCGTTTTCCGCGACCGGCTGCATGACCCGAACACGCCGAGGCGGCTGTTGTTGATTGAGACGGATCGTTAGGATCATACGGACGGTATCCTCGCGGATCGCGGCGACCATCTCGTCAAACATCGCGAAGCCCTCAAAGCGGTACTCGACGACGGGGTCTTTTTGACCCATCGAGCGAAGGTAGATTCCGCGCTTTAGCTCGTCCATCGCGTCGATGTGATCCATCCATTTCGTATCGACGTTCTTTAAAAGGATCACGCGCTCGATCTCGCGCATCGTTTCCGAGCCATACTCCGCCTCCTTCGCGGCGTAGATGGCGTTCGCCCGATCGGTGAGCATTTCGGTAATGTCGCTCTTTTTGAGCTCGTTCATCTCTTCGTTCGTATAAACGAGATCGTCCGCCGTCGTAAGGACGCCCGCGTAATGCTCGCGAAGCCCCGTGATATTCCAGTTATCGGCGATGTCGCCTTGACAGAACATATCGACGTTCTCTTGGATACTCTCGGTGATCATCGAGCGGATGCTCCCGCTGATGTCGTCGCCGTCGAGGACCTTCCCGCGCTGGGTATAGATCGTCATACGCTGTTGAGACATAACGTCGTCAAAATCGAGAACGTTTTTACGGATCTGATAGTTTCGCCCCTCGATCTTACGCTGAGACGACTCGATTGTCTTAGTGAGAAGCCCCGTCTCGATTGGCATATCCTCGTCGATATTGAGGGTCTCCATGATCGACTGGACGCGCTCGCCGCCAAAAAGACGCATCAGATCATCCTCAAGCGAGACAAAGAAACAGCTCTCGCCCGGGTCGCCCTGACGACCCGCGCGCCCGCGAAGCTGGTTATCGATCCGGCGGGACTCGTGGCGCTCGGTACCGAGGATAAATAAGCCGCCTACCGCTTTGACCTCCTCCGCCTCGGGAGCGATCTGTTGTTTAAATTTATCGTTCAGCTCCATATAGAGCTTACGCGCATTCAGGATATCCTCGTCCTCGGTCTCGGCGAAGCCCGTCGCCTCGAGGATCAGCTCCTCGTCGATCCCGCGCTTACGCATCTCCGCCTTCGCGAGGTATTCGGGGTTACCGCCGAGCATGATGTCCGTTCCGCGCCCCGCCATATTCGTCGCGATCGTGACCGCGCCCTTTTTCCCCGCTTGAGCGATGATCTCCGCCTCGCGCTCGTGGTTCTTGGCGTTTAAGACCTCGTGTTTGATCCCCGTCTTTTTGAGCATTTTGGAGAGACGCTCCGACTTCTCGATCGAGATCGTCCCGACGAGGACGGGCTGACCCTTCGCGTGACATTCCTCAATCTGACGGATCGCCGCCGTAAATTTCCCGTTTTCGTTTTTATATACTTGATCCTGACGGTCGTTACGGATCACGGGCTTATTCGTCGGGATCTCGATCACGTCGAGGTTATAGATCCCGCGAAACTCGTTTTCTTCGGTCATCGCCGTACCCGTCATACCCGAAAGCTTATCGTAAAGGCGGAAGAAGTTTTGGAAGGTGATCGTCGCGAGCGTTTTACTCTCGTGCTTGACCTTTACGCCCTCCTTCGCCTCGATCGCTTGGTGAAGCCCCTCGTTAAAGCGCCGCCCGAACATCAGACGACCCGTGAACTCGTCGACGATCACGATCTCGCCGTCCTTTACAACATATTCGATGTCGAGGTGCATACAGCCGTTCGCCTTGATCGCCTGATTGACGTGGTGAAGGATCGTAAGGTTGTCCGCGTCCATCAGGTTCTCGATCCCGAAGTATTTCTCCGCCTTTTTAACGCCGGAGGGGAGGAGGGTCGCGGTCTTCGCTTTTTCGTCGATGAGATAATCGCCGTCGTAATCGTCCTGTTCCTCCTTTGAGTCCGCCTCGACGACCTTGATCGGGTGAAGTGTTTTCGCGAACTTGTCCGCCTTCTCATAAAGATCGGTCGGCTTATCGCCCCGCCCCGAGATGATGAGCGGCGTCCGCGCCTCGTCGATCAGGATCGAGTCGACCTCGTCGACGATCGCGAAATTCATCTCGCGTTGGACCTTTTCCTTCTTCCAGTTACACATATTGTCACGAAGGTAGTCAAAGCCGTATTCGTTATTCGTCCCATAGGTCACGTCACAGGCGTAAGACTCCCGCCGTACATCATTCGGGAGATCGTGAACGATCAGCCCGACCGTAAGTCCGAGGAAGCGATGTACCCGCCCGATCAGCTCGCTGTCGCGCTTCGCGAGGTAATCGTTCACCGTCACGACGTGAACGCCCTTCCCCGTGAGGGCGTTCAGATAGGAAGGGAGCGCCGCGACATAGGTCTTCCCCTCGCCGGTCTTCATTTCGGCGATCCGCCCTTGGTGGAGAACGATCCCGCCGATGATCTGGACGGGATAAGGCTTGATCCCGATCACGCGCCACATCGCCTCGCGGCAGACCGCGAAGGCGTCGGTCAATATATCGTCCAGCGTTTCACCGTTCTTGAGTCTTTCCTTTAAAACGCCCGTCTGGCTCTGAAGCTCTTTATCGGTCATCGCCTGGTACATCGGCTCAAGATCCAGTACAGCCTGCTTCGTGCCCTCGATCCTCTTGACTTCCTTTTCGGAATAACTGCCGAACAGCTTGCTGAAAAGTCCCATTTTTCTTTTGTCCTTTCGTTTTACTGTGATAATATAACATATAGAAATTATTATATCCTATTTTACTCGGTTTGTCAATCCGTTTTCGCGGATTTTACCCTTCCCGAGGACGATTTTGTCCAAAAAAACAAAACGAAACGCCCGCTAAAGGATAGGATTCCCCCGAAACATTCGTTTTTTTCTTGACAAACCACCCGAAACATAGTAAAATGAGAACAGAACGATCGACGGGAAACGGACAAAAATTCTCCCCGCGAAAAGAAAGGAACGGTAAAAACAATGGGACTGACATTAACGGAAAAGATCATTCGGGCGCATATCGTCGACGGCGAACCCGTAAAGGGGACGGAGATCGGGCTAAGGATCGACCAGACCTTGACCCAAGACGCGACGGGAACGATGGCGTATCTCGAATTTGAGGCGATGGGCGTACCGCGCGTAAAGACCGAGCGGAGCGTCGCCTATATCGACCATAACACGCTCCAGTCGGGCTTTGAGAACGCCGACGATCACCGCTTTATCGGCTCGGTCGCGAAAAAGCACGGGATTTATTTCAGCAGACCCGGGAACGGGATCTGTCACCAAGTCCACCTCGAGCGCTTCGGGATCCCCGGGAAGACCCTTATCGGCTCGGACAGCCATACCCCCACGGGCGGCGGGATCGGTATGCTCGCGATGGGCGCGGGCGGCTTAGACGTCGCGGTCGCGATGGGCGGCGGCGCTTATTACATAACTTATCCAAAGGTCGTAAAGGTCGAGCTCGTCGGGAGGCTCTCTCCTTGGGTCGCGGCGAAGGACATTATCCTCGAGGTATTACGTCGGATGTCCGTCAAGGGCGGCGTCGGGAAGGTCATCGAATACACCGGCGAGGGCGTTAAGACCCTATCCGTCCCCGAGCGCGCGACGATCACCAATATGGGCGCGGAGCTCGGCGCGACGACCTCGATCTTTCCCTCGGACGAGGTGACGAAAAAATTCTTAAAGGCACAAAAGCGCGAGGAGGATTGGACAGAGCTCTCCGCCGACCCCGATGCGGTATATGACGAGGCGCTAACGATCGACCTGTCGTCGCTCGTCCCGCTCGCTGCCTGTCCTCATTCCCCCGATAACGTTAAGACCGCCGCCGAGATCGGCGAAATGAAGATCGATCAGGTGTGTATCGGTTCTTGTACCAACAGCTCGCTCCTCGACCTGATGAAGGTCGCCTATATATTAAAAGGTAAGACCGTTCACCCCGACGTTTCGCTCGCGATCGCGCCCGGCTCAAAGCAGGTATTGAATATGCTCGCGCAGAACGGTACGCTCTCCGTCCTTATCGACGCGGGCGCGCGGATCCTCGAGAGCGCCTGCGGTCCTTGTATCGGTATGGGACAGTCGCCGAACTCAAAGGGGATCTCGCTTCGTACCTTTAATCGTAATTTTGAGGGAAGGAGCGGCACCAAGGACGGTCAGATCTATCTCGTCTCCCCCGAGACCGCCGCCGCTTCGGCGATCGCGGGCGTATTCACCGACCCGAGGATGCTCGGCGAAATGCCCGAATTTACGCTCCCCGAGGAATTCCTGATCAACGACAATATGGTCGTCTCGCCCGCCCCCGCCGAGGAGGCGGACGCAGTCGAGATCCTTCGCGGACCGAATATCAAGCCCTTCCCCAAGACCGCGCCCCTCGCGGAAACGATCGACTGCGACTGTTCGTTAAAGGTCGGGGACAATATCACGACCGATCATATTATGCCCGCCGGGGCAAAGATCCTCCCCCTCCGCTCGAATATCCCCGCGATCTCGAACTACTGCTTCACCGTCTATGACGAGAAATTCCCCGCGCGCGCGAAGGAAATGGGCGAAAGCGTCATCGTCGGCGGCGCGAATTACGGACAGGGTTCTTCCCGCGAACACGCGGCGCTCGCCCCGCTCTATCTCGGGGTCAAGGCGGTCCTCGTCAAGAGCTTTGCGCGGATCCATCGGGCGAACCTCATCAACGCCGGTATCCTCCCGCTCACCTTTGAGAATGAGGCGGATTATGAAAAGATCGCCGAGGGCGACCGCCTCGTGATCGAGAACGTCCGCGCGGCGGTCGCCGAGGGAAAGACGCGCCTTATCGTCCTCGACCGCACGAACGGCGCGGAGATCCCGATACTCTGTGAGCTGACGGGGAGGACGAAGGATATCGTACTCGCGGGCGGGCTACTCGACTATACGCGCGAGTCTTTAAAAAAGTAAATCGGTCGGCGCTGAGACCGCCCGCTTTTGCTCCTGCCATAAAAAATAAAAAATCAAGAAGGGAAAAATCACCATGGAAAAAAGCACCGCGACTTTTTTGGCGCTCGCCGCATTCTTTTGCGGCGTAACGCTCGGTCTTATCCTCTCGCCCGCGAAAAACGGGATCACGATCGGAAGCCATAATCAGATCGGACATAAGGACGACCTCGACGAGTATGACGAGGACGAAGATGACGAAGACGACGAGGATTACGCTTTTTAACAAGCTCTCTCATTAAGGAAAGGACAACGAAAAATGAGCAAAATACAAATGACGACCCCCCTCGTCGAAATGGACGGGGACGAAATGACGCGGATCATCTGGAAGATGATCAAGGATACCCTTTTAACGCCGTATATCGACCTAAAGACCGAGTATTATGACCTCGGCTTAGTTCACCGCAACGAGACCGGCGACCAAGTCACGATCGACAGCGCGAACGCCGCGAAAAAGTACGGCGTCGCGGTAAAATGCGCGACGATCACGCCGAACGCCCAACGCATGACCGAATACAGCCTAAAGGAAATGTGGAAGTCGCCGAACGGGACGATCCGCGCGATCCTCGACGGGACGGTCTTTCGCGCCCCGATCCTTGTAAAGGGGATCAACTCGCTGATCCCGACTTGGACAAAGCCGATCACGATCGCGCGTCACGCCTACGGCGACGTATATAAAAATACCGAAATGAAGGTAAAGGACGGCTCAAAATGCGAGCTGGTGGTCACGGCGGCGGACGGGACGGAGACGCGCGAGCCGATCTTTACCTTCGAGGGCTCGGACGGGATCATTCAGGGGCTTCATAACGTGAATAAGAGCATCGCCTCCTTCGCGCGCTCCTGTTTTAACTTCGCGGTCGATACAAAACAGGATCTTTGGTTCGCGACAAAAGACACGATCTCTAAGAAATACGACCATACCTTTAAAGATATTTTCGCCGAAATTTTTGAGACCGAGTATAAGTCAAAATTCGCCGAGGCGGGGATCGAGTATTTTTATACCCTAATCGACGACGCGGTCGCCCGCGTGATCCGCTCCGAGGGCGGGTATATCTGGGCTTGTAAAAACTATGACGGCGACGTGATGTCCGATATGGTCGCGACCGCCTTTGGCAGTCTCGGTATGATGACGAGCGTTCTCGTTTCCCCCGACGGGATCTATGAATACGAGGCGGCGCACGGGACGGTCACCCGCCACTACTATAAACACCTCAAGGGCGAGGAGACCTCGACGAATTCCGTCGCGACGATCTTCGCCTGGACAGGCGCGCTTAAAAAGCGCGGCGAGCTCGACGGGAACAAGGCGCTCTCCGACTTCGCCGTAAAGCTCGAAAAAGCGACCGTTCAGACGATCGAGGACGGCGTGATGACGGGCGATCTCTATGTACTTTCTTCCTTAAAAAATAAGAAAAAGGTCAACACGGAGCAATTCCTTTTTGAGATCAACGACCGCCTTAAGGAAATGCTCCGATAAAAGGCTCTGCCGCGCGGCAGGGTCTTTAGGAGAGGCTTATGAGAAAAAGTGAAAAAATATCCAACTCGGTGATCCAGCGGCTCCCCCGCTATTACCGCTTCCTCGGAGAGCTTTTAAAAGAAGGCACGGAAAAGATCTCTTCCCGTGAGCTGGCCGAGCGTATGCGGCTGACCGCCTCTCAAATCCGACAGGATCTGAATTGCTTCGGCGGATTCGGTCAACAGGGATACGGCTATAACGTCTCCGAGCTTCGCGGCGAGATCGGTCTGATCCTCGGCGTGGACAGACAGCATAAGACCGTCCTAATCGGCGCGGGAAATCTCGGACGGGCGGTCGCGCTTCACTTGAATTTTGAAAAATACGGCTGTAAGCTTTGCGGTGTCTTTGATACCGACCCGGCGATCATCGGGACGAAGATCGGCGAAAACCGGATCATGGACGTTCGCGGGCTGGTCGACTTTTGTCGGGAAGAAAAGCCGAGGATCGCGATCCTTTGTGTCCCGCGATCCGCCGCGCCCGCGCTTTGTGAGACCCTGATCGGCTTCGGCGTAAAGGCGTTTTGGAACTTCTCTCACTATGACATCAATCTCGAATACAGCGACATCATCGTCGAAAACGTACATCTCGGCGATAGTCTCCTCGTCTTATGCTACCGCGTAAGCGGCGAGGAGAACAGCGAGAAAGGAAGGAAAAATGAAGACGAACAAAAGGCGGCGGCTGTCCGCCCTACTCCTTGGCGTGATATTCCTAAGTGGCGCTTGCTCCGCGCGAGACGCGGAAACGCCCGAAACGACCGCGACGACCGCCGCCCCGGACGAGGAAGCGGAAAAAGAAACAGACCCCGCCGAAGCGAAGCCCGAACCCGAAGATACGGAAGGTAGCGCTCCGTCCGCCGAGACGGAGCGTGAAACGCCCCGCGAACGGGCGTATATCGACGAAAGCGGACACCTCACCGAGGCGGCGAAGGAGCGGATCGCCGCGATCTTAGCCGATCACCCGTCGATCGGCTTCGGCGTTTATCCGGGACTGTTTGACTTCACCCTTGACGGCGTTCCCGAGCTTTATCTCGTCTATCATAGCGGCGGACAGGGGCTGATGCCGACCGTCGTTTATACCCTCGACGGAGAGGAGCTCGGGTCGTTCGACGGCTACTCCCGCGAAGGCTTTTGCCGCTTCAGCTACGGCGAGGACTGTGTTTACATTCATAACAAATATGAACATTCGGCGCACTCCTCCTGTGACCTTGTGACCCGCGCGGCGATCGAGGACGGCGTCCTCATGACCGAAGATCTTTTTTGGCGACCCGCCGCGGTCGGGGACAACTTCCCGCTCAAAGAACCCGCCTACTTCCTCGACGGGGAGGAGACGGATCGGGACAGCTATAACGACGCGTATAACACCCGGCTTTTTGAGGGCGAGCGTATGACCCGCGAGGCGAACGAGCTTTCACTTTGCGTCTGTGATCTCACCGAACTTCCCGACGACGGCGAACGCGCCGACGCGATCGTTTCGCTCTATCATCAATATATCGCGGCGAAAAACGCGGCGGAGGAAAAGTTCGGCGAAGTGCCGAGCCTTTTCGCCTTTGACGACTTCGATCAAGACGGGAAGTATGAGGCTTTTGTACAGGCTTCGCCGAGCGACGCGATCCAGTTTTGGGACGGGGCGGGGTTCAGCGAGATCCCCGGCTCGGAAACGGGCGGAGCATACGATTTCACGCGGATCGGCGACCTTCTTTTTGTTCAGCCGTTCAGGAACGGGTTGCCCTGTTCGATCTACGGCGTTCATGATGGAGAATTTTATGAACATGAAAATTCCTGTCGAGGAATGTTGATCCGACCGAGCGAATATTACCCGTTTGAATGTAACTTCAACGACGAATTTGTCCTTTATGACTCGACCTTTGAGCCTTCCCATACCCATAAGCCGTACTTTTTTGTGTACCCTTGTACGGAGCTGACCGCCGTCCCCGTGACGGAGGAGGATTTCGCCGACCGCGCGGACGTTCTCACGGCGCTCGACGAGCTGAAAGCCGAACTTTCGCTTTACCCCGAGGGCGCGGAGATCGTCGGGATGTATCTTCGCGGCGGAGAGTACCTCCTACACGTAAACTTTACCCTCCCCGCCGAGACGGAGGACGGAGAGGGAGCGGTCTATCCCCTTCCCTATTACCGCACCTATCTGATCCAAAACAGGGTCGTACAGATCGACGAGGGCGCGGGGCATTATACGGAAAGGCTGGGCGATTAGAGTTTTAACAGATCACGCCCCCGCCGATCACGGTATCGCCGTCGTAAAAGACCGCCCGCTGTCCCGGCGTGACCGCTCTTTGAGGCTCGCGAAAAACGACCGTGACCGAGCCGTCCGCCTTGGGATAAACGGCGCAGGACTGCTCCTCCATACGATAGCGGATCTTCGCCTTACAAAGGATCGGCTCGTTTAGCGCCTCGATCGAGATCCAGTTCAGCTCCCGCGCGCGGAAGGTATCGGCGTACAGCTCCCTCTCCGACCCGACGACGAGCGTATTTTCGTCGGCGTTCTTCCCGATCACATAGGCGGGCTTCCCGAACGCGATCCCGAGACCGCGCCGCTGTCCGACGGTATAATGGATCAGCCCGCCATGCCGCCCGACGACCGCGCCGCCCGTGTCGAGTACGTCGCCCGGGGCGTAGGACTTCCCCGTATAGCCCTCGATAAACGCGGCGTAATCCCCGTTCGGGACGAAGCAAATATCCTGACTGTCGGGCTTCTCGGCGTTGACGAGACCGTTTTTCGCCGCGAGGGCGCGAACCTCCGATTTTTCCAGCTCGCCGAGCGGGAATAAAGTGTGCGCGAGCTGTTCTTGGGTTAGGTCATAAAGGACGTAGGACTGATCCTTTTCGTTTTTTCCGTCGATCGAGATCGCTTTTTTTAAGAGATACCGCCCGCTTTCCCCGTCCCGCTCGATCCGCGCGTAATGCCCCGTCGCGATATGGTCGCAGCCGAGCGAGCGGGCGCGGTCGAGTAGCCCCTCAAATTTAATAAAGCGGTTACAGTCGATACAGGGGTTCGGCGTTTCGCCCCGCTCATAGCCTCGGACAAAGCGCTCAATCACCTGTTCGCGAAAAAGCTCTTTAAAATTATACACGTAATGCGGGACGCCGAAGCGGGAGGCGACCTGACGCGCGTCCTCGACGTCGCTCAGGGAACAGCAGGTCTTACCACCCTCCGTCTCATACTCCCCGTCGTGGAGCTTTAGCGTCACGCCGAGGATCTCATATCCTTCTTTTAATAAGATGAGCGCCGCCGAGCTATCTACCCCGCCGCTCATCGCGACCATGACCTTTTTCATTCTTCCTTATCCCTCGTTTCTTCTTTTTTTCCCGTTTCGTCCTTTTCTTTTTGTGAAGGCGTGCCGTTCGGCTCGTTCGGCGGTTTCTCCGTCTCCTTCTTTTTCCTTACCCGATCCATCACGATCAGTACCGCGAAAATAAGCGCGAGCGCGAGCAGTCCGTTAAGCGCCGCCCCGAGAATCGCGCTGAAGCCCTCCCCCGCGGGGAGATCGCCGAGCGCGGAAAGCGTTTTAATTGGGAGCATACGATCCCTCCTTTCTCTACGCTGTCTATTTTACACTTCTTACACCGAAAAGTCAAGCCTTAAACCCAAGTATTCATTGTGAGGAAACGCCATGAAAAAGATCATCGTCATCGGTAGCCCCGGCGCGGGGAAAAGCACCTTTTCGCGAAAGCTCCGCGACGCGACGGGATTTCCGCTCTATCATCTCGACCTGCTCTGGCATAAGCCGGATCGAACGAATATCAGCCGCGAGGAATTCGACCGTCGGCTCGGCGAATGGCTTCGGGAGGAGCGCTGGATCATCGACGGGAATTATAACCGAACGCTCGAAACGCGGATGAAAGCCGCCGATACCGTTTTTCTGTTCGACCTCCCGACCGAGGTTTGTCTCGCGGGGGCGACGGCGCGACTCGGGAAAAAGCGCGAGGATATGCCTTGGTTCGATACGGAGCTTAGCGAGGAGCTTCGTCAATGGATCGTCGGCTTTCGCGCGGAACAGTTTCCGAAAATTGACGCGCTCCTCGAAAAATATCGGGAAGGAAGGCGGATCGTTGTGTTTCATTCCCGCGAAGAGGCGGACGCGTTTATCGAGGCGCTCAAAAGCCGAGAAGCGGCAGTTCTGCCATAAAAGAAGGAGAAAAAAGTTTGAAAAATCGAAGATTTTTCAAACCCGTTGTTTGTGCCTCGGCAAATCCTCTCGGCACAAACTGCCTCCAGAGGAAAGGAATGATTATAATTATGAAGATCATCGTCATTTCGGACACGCACGATAATTTTGAGGCGATGGAGAGGATCGTAAGCGACAACCGCTCCGCCGATCTTTTTATCCACCTCGGCGACGGCGAACGGGAATATGAGGACGTTCGAGCGCTTTATCCCGACCGCGCGTTTTTAATGTTGCGCGGGAATAACGATTGGGGCGACTATCCGATCACCCACGTTTTTTCGCTCGGGGGCTATCGCTTTTTCCTCACCCACGGAAGTCAATATATGCGCGGCTATCTGTATAACTCCCTCGCCGCCTCCGCGACGGCGAACGACTGTATGCTCGCGCTTTTTGGACATACGCACGTCCCCTTTAACGAGACGGTCGGCGGCGTTCGCCTCTTTAACCCGGGAAGTCCGACGCTCCCGCGCGGGCGAAGCGACCCCTCCTATGGGGTCATCACGATCGAAAAGGACGGAACGATCGACCTCCGCCACGAAAAATACACAGCCGACTGAAATCTCTTTGAATTTTTTATGAAAAGTATGGAAAATCCGAGGATTTTGTGATATAGTAATAAGGTATGGATCTTCATACCTACGAAAAAGAAAGGAATGAAAAAATTTTGGATCAACAATTTTCACGGGAGGAGATCGCGAAGGGCGTTTTTTTCTCGTCATTTCGTAACAGCCGATTTAAAAGCAATCAGATCGACGTGAGCTTTATCGACCGACTAAGCGAAGAAAGCGCCTCCGCGAACGCGTTTTTTCCGCTCATTCTTTCGCGGTCGAGCGTCGATCACCCGACGATGCGCGCCCTGAACCGACGTCTTTCGGCGCTGTATTCGGCGGGGATATGGGATCATGTCGGGAAATCGGGAGACATTCAGCAATTCGGGCTTTGCGGGACGGCGCTCGACGACGTTTACGCGCTCGAGGGCGAAAAGATCCTCTCCGAGCTGGCGGAGCTTCTTTGCGGCTGTCTTTTTCGCCCCGTCCTCGAGGACGGGATCTTCCCCGAGAAGAATTTTGAGGTCTATCAACAGCTTTTGATCGATATGAACGACGCGGAGATCAACGATAAGGCGACCTATGCCTATCGGCGCGGCACGGAGGAGACCTATCGCGGCGAACCCGCCGCCGTCTGTGTCTACGGGAAGAACGAGGATATTCGCGCGCTTACGCCTCGATCGGCTTATCGGACATATACCGAGGCGCTTCGGACGAAGAACATCGAGATCCTCTGCGTCGGGCGAAGCGATTTCGCCGAGGTGAAGGAGCGCTTTCGCGCGGCGTTCGGCGAGATCGGGCGCGATCCCCTTCCCCGCCCCGAGAACCGACCGAGCCTTCTTAAAACCGAGCCGATCTCGGTCGTTCAGCCGATGGAGGTCGCTCAAAGTAAGCTCGTCCTCTCGTTAAAAGCCGATATAAAGGATCGTCACGCCGCGCTTATGATGTGCGATCTTTTCGGCGGGGGCATTACCTCAAAGCTTTTTACCGTCGTGAGAGAAAAGCTCTCGCTTTGCTACTACTGCGCCGCGAGCCTCGAAGCCGAAAAGGGGACGATGACCGTCCAGAGCGGGATCGAGGCGGAGAACGCCGAAAAAGCGAAGGAGGAGATCTTACGCCAGCTCGGCGAGATCCAAAACGGGAGCTTTAGCGACGAGGAGCTTATAAAGATCAAGACCGCGCTCGAAAACAACTACGGCGCGTGGTACGACACGGTAAACAACGCGTCGAACTGGTATATGGCGCGGATACTCGAGAACGACATCGAGACCCCGGAGGAGAGGCTTAAAAAGCTCCTCGCCGTCACAAGAGAGGAGATCGTCGAGGCGGCGCGATCGTTTCGCCTCGATACGACCTATATCCTCGCCCCGGGAAAGGAGAACGCATGAAAAAAGAGATCATTTCCTCCGAACGGCTCGGCGAACAGTATACGGTCGTTCATCACCCGAGCGGCTGTACGATCTGTCTTTATCCGACGAAGGATCGGACGGCGGTCGCGCTCTTTTCGACCCGTTACGGCTCGGTCGATACGACCTTTAAGACCGCCTCGGACGACGATTATGTGACCGTCCCCGAGGGGATCGCCCATTACCTCGAGCATAAGCTTTTTGAGAGCGAGGAGTGTAACGCCTTTGACCGATTCGCCGAGACGGGCGCGGACGTCAACGCTTATACGAGCTTTGATTCGACGGCGTATCTTTTTATGAGTACAAAGGATTTCGCCAAAAATCTCCGCCTCCTCCTCGATTTCGTACAAAAGCCGTATTTCACCGACGAAAACGTCGAGAAGGAGCGCGGGATCATCGAGCAGGAGATCAAGATGTATCTCGACGACCCCGGGACGCGCGTATTCTATAACTGTCTCGACGCAGTCTATCATCATAACCCCGTCCGTATCGACATCGCCGGTACGGTCGAGAGTATCCAAAAGATCGATAAAGAGCTTCTTTATCGCTGTTACAACACCTTCTACAACTTAAACAATATGGTACTCTCCATCGTGGGGAGCTTTGACCCCGACGAGGCGCTCGCGATCTGTGACGAGCTGCTAAAGCCGGGGGACGACCCCCGTCTCTCCGTCCTCGTCCCGGAGGAGCCGCCCGAGGTTCGGGAAAAATACACGGTACGTGAATTTCCCTGTGCGATCCCGCTCTTTCAGATCGGCTTTAAAGTACCGCTCCCCGAGAAGAGCGAGCAGAAGCGGCGCTTTATCCTCCTGACCCTCGCGCTCAACACGGCGCTCGGACGAAATTCCGATTTCTACTGCCGCCTGTACGACGAGGGGCTGATCGACGACAATTTCTGTACGGGCTTATTCGAGGGGCGAGGCTTCTTCCTCCCCTTCGTGAGCGGCGAATCGCGCGACCCGCGCCGTCTATGCGACGAGGTCGTAAAGGAGCTTACGCGCTGTCAGCGAGAGGGACTTCCCCGCGAGGACTTTGAGATCGTGAAAAAGATGACCTACGGCGACACGCTGAAGTCGTTTCGGAGCGTCGGCGGGATCGCGCGGAGGGTGCTGAACGCGCACCTATTCGGCTCGAACGCTTACGCGAATATCGAATATACGGCGGCGGCGAGCTATGAGGACGTAAACGAGGCGCTGAAAGCGCTCGATCTCGACAATCACAGTCTTTCCGTGATCGAGCCGCCGAAGGAAAAGGAGGGATAAGCCGCGTGGAAACCATTGAATTTCCGAATCTTTTCTCGGGAGAGATACAGATCGACCGAGCCGCCTTCTCCGTTTTCGGCTTTAACATCTACTGGTACGCGATCATTATCGCGGCGGGGATCTTCCTCGCCGTCCTATACTGTTCAAAAAGAGGAAAAAAATACGGCGTAACGGGCGACGAGGTATTCGACGTGGCGCTTTACGGCGGGATCGCGGGCTTTGTCGGCGCGAGGGCGTATTACTGTATTTTTTGGAACTTAAACCCCGCGAACGAGGAAAAATTCACCTTTTGGTCGGCGCTCACCGAGATCCATAAAGGGGGTCTCGCCATTTACGGCGGGATCATCGCGGGTGTGATCGTCGGGGTACTCGTATGTAAGGTCAAAAAAGCGCCGATCCTCCCCATGATGGACGTGGGTGGGACGGGCTTTCTCATCGGTCAGGCGATCGGTCGCTGGGGGAACTTCGTCAACCAAGAGGCGTTCGGCGCGCCGACGGCGGGCGACCTCCCTTGGGGAATGACGGGGTCGGTCATCGCGCGTTATCCCGAGGTGATCGCCGCGCAGGAGGAGCTCGGTACGAGCGGATACGCGCTCGTCCACCCCTGTTTTTTATACGAGAGCTTATGGTGCGGGCTTGGGATCATCTTGATCCATTTCGTCCTTTCGCGGATCCAGACCTTTGACGGAGAGCTTTTCCTCTACTACGTGATCTGGTACGGGGCGGGGCGCGGCTTGATCGAAGGGCTAAGGACGGACAGCCTCTATATCGGTCCGCTTCGGGTGTCCCAGCTCCTCGGCTTCGCCTCGGCGGCTTTTTGTCTGATCCTTTTGTTTTATTTTAAAGGGAAGGTGAAAAAAGACGCGGGCTATCAGCTCCAAAGGGATACCGAGGAGCGAAAACGAAGGATCGCGGAATATGAACTCAATATAAAGCTCGAAAAAGAGACCCAAAAAGCCTATAAGGCGCTCAAAAAGGCGGGAAAAGCAGAGGAGATCGCCCCGAGCATTTTCGGCGACGAGGAGCGGAACAAAAAGGACTAATCAGACAGCATTTCGGAAGTTTCCGAGTTGGTCTAATAAAGAAAGGAAGAAGATCTATATGGCAGAGATCATTGACGGAAAAGCGGTTTCACAAAAAATAAAAGAGGCGATCCGCGCGGAAATCGAGCGGGATCGGCTCTCGGTCGGGCTGGCGGTCGTGATCGTCGGGAACGACCCCGCGAGCCGCGTTTATGTAAACAATAAAAAGAAGGCGTGCGAGGTCTGCGGGATCCGCTCCTTTGAGTACGCGCTCCCCGAGGAGACGACGCAGGAGCAGCTTTTAGAGCTGATCGATACGCTCAACGCGGACGAAAAGATCAACGGGATCTTAGTCCAGCTCCCGCTCCCGAAAGGGCTGGACGAAAAGAAGGTGATCGAGCGGATCTCGCCGCTCAAGGACGTGGACGCTTTTCACGCGGAGAACGTCGGGAGGATCATGATCGGGAATTACGCCTTCCTCCCCTGTACACCCGCAGGGGTTATGGAGCTGATCCACAGCACGGGAACACAGATCGGCGGGAAGGAATGTGTCGTGATCGGGCGCTCGAATATCGTCGGGAAGCCGATGGCGATGCTCCTCCTCCACGAGAACGCGACGGTCACGATCTGTCACTCGCGGACGAAAAATTTAGCGGAGGTCTGCCGCCGCGCCGATCTCTTGGTGAGCGCGGTCGGAAAGGCGGATTTCGTGACCGCCGACATGATCAAAGAGGGCGCGGTCGTGATCGACGTCGGTATGAACCGTAACGCCGAGGGAAAGCTTTGCGGCGACGTGAAATTTGAGGAGGCGGCGAAAAAGGCTTCGTTCATTACGCCCGTTCCCGGCGGGGTCGGACCGATGACGATCGCAATGCTGATGAAGAACACGCTGATGGCGAAGCGCCTTCAAAGCAGATGAAAAAAGGAAATTCGCCGCTCGTCAACGGGCTGATCCTCGCCGCCGTCGCCGTCCTCTTGATCGTTTATTTTACGCTTCATTCCATGTGGAACGTCGCGACGGTCTTTGTGTTGCTGTTGGTCGCGGCGCTCTCGGTGGGACAGATATTGATCTACCTGTTCTTTTTCCGCGATCAAAAGAAGTAGCGGAGTACCTCCGCCGGAAATTCCGTGGCAACATTTGTTTAAAGCGTTGGTCTCTGCCTCGCAGTAACAAGATCGCGAAAAACGAGTTATCAAGAAGTCGAAGCACCTCCATCGACAGTTCCGAAAAAACCGCTCCCGATCGAACGGGAGCGGTTTTTTCATTGAAACAGGCGATGATTTTTTACGAAGTCCATCGCCGACCGTCTCCGTTGTCGCCATTTACGGAATAAGAGCGCAAGAACGAGGAGAAATAACCCGAAGCAGCCGCCCGAACCGATCAACAGGATCAGCCGGTTATCATAGCTGTCAATACCGTCCTCGCCCGGTTCTCCCGTCGACAGCCGCTCGGGGTCGTACATGATCCGAACCGTTTTACCGTAATAGGGCTCGGGGTTCACGATCGGTCCTCCCGATATGATCAGCTTTGGCATAAAACGAAGGTCGCGGTATAAGGCTTGATCTTCCCGTATGATCCCTTCGCGATCCTCGAACGTACCGAAAACGAGACCGTCCGGCAAAGCCACGAACGTAATTTCCGCCGTCGTAACGACCCAGTCGCTTCGCCCGATACGGGTCGCGATACAAGAGACGAATACAGTCAGCGACAAAATCAAGCCCAAAATCAAAATAACATTCAAAAAACGGCGCATATTTCTCTCCTTATTTCCCGAAACGGATCTCCGTAGGAGACTTCCCGTAATACTCCCGTATTTTCCTGCTCATATCGTTCGCGCAGGGAAAGCCCGTATTTTCGGCGACGTCCGAGAATTTCATCGCCGTGTGACAGATCAGCTCATAGGCTCTCGTACAGCGTATGTGCGTAAGATATTCGCGGGGAGACATTCCTGTCTCGGATTTGAACGCATGGGAAAGATATCCTTCGCTTATAAAGCTTTCCTCCGCTAAGCGCGACACCTTGATATTATCGGCGTAATTTTGTTCGATATAAAAGCGGACACGGTCGGCGATCCGCTTCGCGGAGCGCTCGGCGGAGCGTTCCTCCTGCGGTCTTACCTCCTCGTAAAAAGCGGAAAGAACCTTCAGCGCCGCGCTCAATTCCTCGTATATATTCCCGCCGTTTTTAAAAATATCCGTCATTTTTTCAAAATCGGGGTATAGCCCTTTCGCGTTTTCGATCCGGATAAAGCCGCTTTTCCCCGTATCGGTCAGCATGGCGAAAAGATCGGGACGGACGAGCTGTTTCCTCAGCTCCCAAGGATTGATCATGGAAATAAAGCGCCGATAACCGTCGTCCGCCGCGTATGCCGCGTGATGACAACGGCTCTTGATCAATAGGCTTTGACCTCCCGCTAAACGGATCTCCCGCCCGCCGATCGTGACGTTGAGCCGTCCGCCCGCGACATAGATGATCTCGCAGGACGTGTGAACATGGCTCACCCCGTACATGGGATCCTCGTAATACCCCGCGTGTTCGATAATCGCCATCATGATCACCCTTTATCAGTATAGCATATCCATTCTCAAAAAGCAATAAAAACAGCGGATTTTTTATAGAAATCATCGGATTTTATAATGATATGATCGGGAAAATATATTATAATGACGGAAAAGATCATTATTAAGGAGATTTCTCAATGAATATCAGAAAATTTATATCCGCGTCCGTGTGCGCGGTCATGCTCCCGTGCTGTCTGACCGGCTGTTCGGGAAACGTAAGCACCACCGAAACGGAGGAAACTTTTATGCAGAGCGAACAGACCTCGGTCGAAACGACCCTCGTAACGACCGCCGAACCCGAAAAGGAGATCCCGACAGCGAAGGTCGACCTCTCTTATAAAGCTGTATCGATCGACGGGGACACCGTAAACATGGACGAGGGGACGGTCTATCGGGGGCTCGGCGCGGTGACGGGGAATAATTCCTCGCGCCTCCTCTTAGACTATAAGGCTCAAAACCCCGACGCGTATTGGGAGATCATGAATCTCCTCTTTAAGCCGGACTATGGCGCGGGACTCAGCCATATCAAGATCGAATTCGGCTCGGACGTAAACTCCTCCTCGGGTACAGAACCGTCGATCATGCGCTCCGCCGACGAAGAAGCGGACGTAACGAGAGGGGCGGGCTTTATATTCGCTGCAGACGCGCTAACGATCAACCCCGACATAACCGTCGACCTACTCCGTTGGGGCGAGCCGAAATGGGTCACGGACGCCTTTGACGTATCGCAGGAAAACGGCTTTGAGGCGCGGTATAAATGGTATAAGGCGGCGCTCGACGGGGCGTATGACAAGTACGGGATGAAATTCACCCATATCAGCGCGGATATGAACGAGGCGGATAAGATCGATACCGAATGGATCATCTATTTTGCCGATCGGCTAAAAAACGAGAACGATCAGCGCTATAACTACGGCGAGATAAAGATCATCGCCTCCGACGAGGTCGGGTCGTGGAAGATCGCCAAGGAAATGACGGAGAATGAGGCTTTACGCGATGCGGTCGATATTCTCGCGGAGCATTATAACACATGGGCAAACGAAAGCGTAAAGGATCTCAACATAAACTATGGAAAAGAGGTCTGGTACACCGAAGGGGTCGCCTCGACGAATATCGCGCGGCTCGCCGTAACAAGCAACGGGAGCGGTCTCAACGGCGCGAACGGCTCACTCGACGTATGTAATCGGATCATCAACGGCTATTATAACGGGAAAATGACGATGTATGAGTATCAGCCCGCCGTCGCGGCGTATTACTCGGGCGCGAAGTACTTCCCAAAATCCCTTTTAAACGCCCAAAACCCTTGGAGCGGCTATTACGAAGCCGACAGCGGCATATGGACCTCCGCCCACTTTACCCACTTCATCAAAAACGGCTGGCGATACGTTGACAGCGCCTGTTACGGCGACGGGAAGGAGAGCCACTCCATCACCGAGACGACGAATAACTATATGACGGTCACGGATACCGAGACCGGCAACTATACCCTAGTCATCTGTAACGACAGCGAGGAACAGCGCAATTATACCTTTACGCTCGAAAATATGGAAAAAGCCGACGCGCCCGTTACGGTCTGGGAAACGAGAGGTCCGGACGAGGGGCAGGACTATAACGAAAATTATTTAAAGAAGCTCGGGACGTATCGCCCCGCCGAGACGGACGGAAAGTACGCCTTCTCGATCGAAGTAAAACCTTACTCGATCGTGACCGTCACCACGCTCGATAAGGACGGCGAGATCGCCGTCTCGGACTGTAAATACGAGGACGCGCCGCTCGACATCAACTATACGGACAACTTTGAGTACAGCGACGAGTTTCTCGCCGAGAGGGGCGGCGCGCCGCTCTATACCACCGATTACGGCGGAGCTTTTGAGGTCGCGGAGGTCGACGGGAATAAGGTCCTCACACAAAAGATCAACGCCGATAATAAGCCGACCGACTGGCGGTTTAGGGGTACGCCGAACCCGATCACCTCGCTCGGCGACGACCGCTGGAGCAATTATTCCGCCGAGATCGACTTTCGCTTTGACGAGAGCGGGAGCGGCGACGACAACTATATTTTCCTCGGATGCCGCTATCTTTGTGCCGAGATCAACACCAACACCGCCGAGAACGGATATGAGCTTAAAATTTATCCGTCGGGGAAATGGGAGATCAAAGCCAACAGCTCCTCCGTCTTAAACGGGAATATCGAGGGCTTTGACGCGGGCGCTTGGCACACGGTAAGGCTCACGGCGGACGGGAATCTCCTCACCGCCGCGATCGACGGAGCGAAGATCGCCGAATACACCGACGAAAAGGCACACAACAATTCGGGGCGTGTCTCTCTCGGGAGCGGGCTATACAATAATATGTTCGACAACCTAAAGGTGTCGCCCGTCGGCGACGATCATACGATCACGAGGATCGACGACCACGACGCGCGGATCACCTATACGGGCGACTGGGACAGGACTGTACCCGACGGGTACGTTCATTTTAACCGCACCCGCTCCAAGGCGGCGGTAAACGAGGAAAGCACGGACGAAAAGAGCTTTGATTTTTCCTTTGTGGGAAGGCGCTTCGCGCTGATCGGTCAGACGAGCGCCGCAGAATTTGACGTTTATGTGGACGGCGAGTTGCTTGAGGCGGTGAGCGTTTCGGGCGCGAGAGAGCGACAATGCTATTACACAGCGAACGTCGACGACGGGTCTCACGACGTTCGGATCGTGGTAAAGGGCAGAGAATTCGCCGTCGACGCGATCGAAATATAGTCTCAAACAGCCCGATCGGAGGTCGCGGGAGGTACGGCGTCCTTTTCTCGGCTCAGATCCTTGACAAAAGCGCGGAAAGCTGTTATAATAAGGATAGCAATTCACCGAATAATCAGAAAAGGAGTCCTAATTATGACACAATCAAACGCACTTCAAAAGCCGCGCCTCTCCGTAAAGGCACAGACGCTCGCAACGCTCGCCGCGATCGTCGCGGCGGTCGCCGTACCGCAGATCTTTCACGTCATCGGGTCGATCTCGGGTATGGGGACTTCGCTCGGCGAAACGTTTCTCCCGATGCACCTCCCGATCATTCTCGTTGGGCTTTTGGCGGGTCCTTACGTCGGCGCGATCTCGGGGCTTTTAGGTTCCGCGTTAAGCTTCCTCCTGACGGGAATGCCCGGCGCGACCATGCTCCCGTTTATGATGATCGAGCTTTTTGTCTATGGGCTTACCGCCGGGCTTTTAAGGAACGTGAAGCTTCCCGCCGTGGTGAAGGTACTGATCGTTCAGGTCGCGGGGCGGCTGATCCGCGCGGGCGCGATCTTACTCGCGGTTTATGCTTTTGGGAATGAATCGATCAAAGTCGCGACGATCTGGAACTCAATCGCGACGGGTCTTTTCGGGTTGGTGCTTCAATGGGTGCTTCTCCCGCTCATTCTCTTCCGCGTCGAGCACGCGAAGCAATGAGGAGCGATACCGCGCGGGCGAAAGCGGTCTTAGAGGAAAAGGGACTTTCCTGTGTTCTCTGTTACGGCGAACGGATCATCGAGAGCGACGAGCGCGGGATCAAACCGCTCGTCCGCATCGTCGGATCGGGCGAGGAGCTTCGCGGCTACTCCGCCGCAGATCGGATCGTCGGGAAGGCGGCGGCGTGGCTTTATCTCCTTCTCGGGATCGGCGAGCTTTACGCCGAGGTATTGAGCCGCCCCGCCGCGCGCCTTTTGGAGGAAAACGAGATTCCCTACTCTTACGGCGTACTGACGGAGGAGATCATCAACCGCGATCAAACGGGACAATGCCCGATGGAGACGGCGGTCGCGGACTGTACCTCCCCAAAGGAAGCGTATGAAGCGATCCGCGAAAAGCTGAAACGGCTCGCGGAGATGAAGGGTTGAACACATTTCGGACAATACCGCATCGTGTGTGCGGTATTGTTTTTTTCCGAAGCCACGTTTTTTGATCGTTTACCGCTTTTGTGTTGACATTCAGACGATTTTGATATAATATCACGACGACCGATATTATTTTTATCCCATGTATTTGGTTTCCGAGACGGACGATCGGATCGAGATCGCAACGCAGGTAGGCGGCGATTTTTCCGACGCCATAGATATTCGGGTCGTTCTCCAAAGGACGGACGGCGAGTGGACGAGAGAGGTCGTTTCGGTAGAATAAACACGATTTTGTGCCGATTGTTGTCTACGGTTTTAATTGCCGACCGATATTAGGATCGACAGGGTGAACGAAAACGGACGCTACGCACGCCTTCCCTAAAAAATAAAAACAAAAATAAAACGCCGCGCGTAAGGAATTTTCGTCTTCCTTACACGCGGTGTTGTTATCGAGAGTTATTCCGCCTTTTCGGGCGTATATTCCTCGCCGCTGACGGCGCGGGTAAGAGCGTTCAGCATCTGCTCGCTCCGCCACTTCCCCGTTTTTCGGTCGACTTGTCCGTTCCCGTTGTCCCAGAGGAAGGTCCCGATCCCGTAATCGTGACAGAGCTTTACCAGCTTTTCACAAAAGAAAACACAGCTGTTAAAGTCGTCGCCGCTCGCGGCGTATTCCCCGACGATCACGGGAACGCCTTGATCGACGAAGGTCGTTTTCATCCGCCCGATCAGCTCCTCCATTTGGCGCTGTTCCGCCGCCGTCCCCCACTCTTTTTTTATGTTCGTCGTACAAAAATCCCACGGCGTGTAGTAATGCACCGAAACGATCAGCCGCCCCGCCGGGTCGTCCGGGAGGACGAAACGGCTGTCGCAGGTCATCGCGATGTCCGTCCAATAGCCCGCGATCAATAAATGCCGCCGCGCGTTATTCCCGCCCGACGCGCGGATCAGCTCCACGAACGCCCGATTGAGCGCGTTCAGCGTCTCGTAAGCCTCCGCGAGGGGGAGCGCGTCAAAGCCGACCTCGTTCATGCTCTCAAATATCAGGCGTTCGCCGTAATCGCGAAAGCGCTCCGCGATCTGACCCCAGAGCGTTTCGTACCGCGCGAGCGTACCGTCAAAGTCCGTCGCGGCGTGACAGATCCACGCGCCGAAATCGGGGTCGCCGCCGCCGTCGTGGTGGATATTGATAATGACGATCATACCGAGGTCATAGGCGTAATCGACGACCTCGCGCACGCGCTCCAGCCACGCCTCGTTCACGTTCCCCGCCTCGTCGATATGATCGCGCCACGTTACGGGTATCCTTACGGCGTTCACGCCGCTCTCCCAAAGCGCCTCAAACAGCTCCTTCGTCGCGGGGGGATTTCCCCAAAGGGTCTCGTCGACCTCCTCGCCCTCCTCGACGTGTTCGTTTACCCGCCCGTCGCCGTCGCGATCCGCCTGACATACGTCGAGCGTATCGCCGAGATTCCATCCGATCTTGATCCGACTCACTAGCTCCATGGAGGACAGCTCGGTCATTTCCTCGGTCGGCGCGGCGGTCGTTTCGGCTTGCGGCGTCTCCGTCTCCGTCATTTTCGCGGTCTCCGCCGTGGCGGAGGGCGCTTCGCCCGCGCAGGCGGTCAAGATCATCGCGCAGGATAACAAAAACGCCGTCAGTTTCTTTTTCATCATAAAAGCTCCTTTCGTAATGACGTCTGCCCTTTTCATAAAAAAAGAATACCACCCGCCCGGTGATATTTCTATCAAAAATGTTGCAATTTTATCAAAAATGTATTATAATATTTTTTATAGAAGGCGTACAAAGCGCCCGCTTTTCGTTCCTGTCCCGAAAAAGGAGGAAACCGTATGGATCGGCTCGAACTCGAATATCGGCTCAATTTATCAAAAAGCTATCGCTCGCCCCACCCGCCTTATAATGAGGAACACGCTTTTTATGACCTCGTCGCCGCAGGCGATACCGAGGGGATCTTAAATCTCCGCGATCAATACGCGGCGGAGCCGGAGGAAACGGAAAAAGGCGTCCTCTCCGACGACCCGATCAGGAACGCGATCTATCATTTCGTGGTAAACTGTACGATCATGACGCGCCGATGTATCGTGGCGGGAATGCCGCAAGAGGAAGCGTATACCTTGAGCGACCTTTTGATCCGCCGCGCGGATCAGTGTACGAGCGTCCGCGAGGTTCGCGCGATCAACGACGAAATGGCGCTTGAATTTGCCTCCCGGATGAAACAAATCATCAACCACCCGGTCTCGCCCCGCGTCCGAGAGGTGATCGAATATGTCAACAACAATATTTACACAAAGCTCTCAACCTTGGAAATCGCCAAGCGGATCGGGTACGATCGAAGGACGCTCTCGAGACAATTCCGCGAGGAGATGGGCTGTCCGATTAACGAATATATTCATCAAAAACGGATCGAGGTGGCGAAAAGTCTTATCGAGGGAGGGACGCCGCTCGTCGAGATCTCGCATATGCTTTGTTACTCGACACAAAGCCACTTTTGTAAGTGCTTCCACGATCGGACGGGGATCACGCCCGGGGAATATCAGAGGAGAATAAAACTAAGCAGACAAGATTAGATCACCTACTCATTCGCTCGATCTCGCTAAAGATCAAGCTTAACGCGCCCTCTCGCCGGAGTATACCGCGCCGATCTCCCTAAACAAAAGCGCGACGGTCAGCGCGGCGGTATTCGTAAACGGCGTTCGGGCGAAGGTATTGACCTTAAAATATACGATAAAGTAAATGATAAATTCGGCGTGGTTCGCCAAAACCGCGCCAAATTTTTTTATTTCCGAAACAGCCCCCCGATCGGGACGATCCCGCGACGCTTCCCGAGCCGCCCAAGACAGCCCCCGAAAGGACAACTAAACGCGGAAATCTCCGCACCTTCCCCAAAAAATAATGGTAATTTTTTTAGAACCCCCAAAAACCGCCTTACCCACGCTTTTCATACATAAAATCGCGGAAGCGGGCGGTCGCCCCGGAGGCGTAGATCCCGACGTAATTCCCCGTAAAACAGCCGCCGACCTCGGTCGTCAGATAGCGCGTTTCCCCACCGCCGAGCGGTGAGAACGCCCGCTCGCCGATACGGACGGAGAAGCCGTATCGGTCGCGGCTACCCTCGAGACGAAGCGTGATCTCGCCCGCCTCCTCATCAATGGGAAGCTCGCCCTCCTCGGCTTTGAGCGTCCCGAGCTGTCGCCGAAGCCGTATCACCGAACAGCCGCCGCGCCGAACGACCGCCGCCTCGTAGTGATGACGGTTATTCATATAGACCGTCAGCCCCGCCTCGCCGTCCTCGGCGAGCGGCGAAAGCTTGACCTCCGCCATGAAGTCAAAATGCTCTTGGCGTCGAAGGAGGATCGCCTTCGGCTCATCGTCCGAGATCGTGAACGCGTTCCCGCGTAAAAGAAGCCCCTCCTCCGTCCGATCGGCGATCTCGCCGATCGGGCAGTAGATCGTGTTCCAATACGGCGGGAAATCGCCCGCCGTAAAATCGTCGCGGGTATCGCTCCCGGGGACGTAACGCCCCGTAACGGTCGGCTCGCCCGCCGAGGGCGCTTCTGTCTCCTCTAAAACGTGACCGCCCGCGCCAAAGCGAGGCCAGCCGCCCTCCCAGACGAACGGGACGAGCATCGTTTCTCGCCCGAGGTTATGGGTAAAGGGATAGCCGAGCGGACGATTCCCGAGACAGACCGCCCACCAGTTCCCCTTCGCGTCGTCGACGAGATCGGCGTGACCGACCGCCTTAATGGGAAGCTCCGTCCCCCGATTTGTCAGGATCGGATTTCGCGGGCAAGCCTCATATTCGCCGAAAACGCTGTCGCTCCGCGCGATCGTGACCATATGCCCTTGCTCCGTCCCTCCCTCGGCGATCATAAGATAATACTTCCCGCCGATCTTATAGAGATGCGGTCCCTCGGGGTTATTCGCGCCGCTCCCGTTCCAGACGCATTTTCGCTCACCGAGCGCCGCCCCCGTCGTAATGTCGATCTCGCTGAGAAAGATCCCATCGTCCGTCCCGCTGTAATAGACCCGCCCGTCGTCGTCGAAGAAAAGCGACGGGTCGATCCCCTTAAAAGGGAGCTGGACGGGGTTCGACCATTCGCCGCGAATATCGTCCGTATAGACGAAAAAGTTGTCGTTCCCGCCGACGTTCGTGACGATACAATAAAAGCGCCCGTTCGCGTGGCGAATGGTCGGCGCGTAGATCCCGAGACAGTTCGGCGCGCCCTTTTTGAGCGAAAGCTGTTCCGTCCGGGTGAGGACATGTCCGAGCTGTTCCCAGTGTACGAGATCGGTGCTGTGATAAAGCGGGATCGCGGGGAAATACTCAAAGCTACTGTTTACGAGATAAAAGTCCTCCCCCACGCGACAGATCGAGGGATCGGGGCGAAAGCCGGGCAGGATCGGGTTGGTGTACTTCATTGTTTCTCTCCTTTTTATTCGGTTGACCGGGATCTATACGACGGTTATCCCTATCATGATCGTTTCTTCCTCCGCGTTATTCCATACGGAATGAAGGATCGATCCTTTCACGAGAAAGCTCTCGTTCCTCTTAACGATAACCGTTTCTTTATCTAAAAGGATTTTTGCCTCGCCCTGTACAACAATAAACAGGTGGTCGTGATCATGGGTATGCTGTTCGGTCGGTCCTCCGCCGTTTAAGGAAATGTACGCAATTGAACCGTCAACGATCCGCCCGCAGTCGTCAAATAATTTTTTTGCCCGAAAATTGATGTGATTTGGGGGCGTCATAAAGTCATTCATCATCATATACCTCCGTCGGATACCGATCTAACGCACAAATAAAAATCCGTACAGATCAAACAAATCTCTCGTTTTAAACATCTCCGCCGCCCAGCCCTCATAGCCCTGTTCCGCGCGGAGAAAGAGCGCGTGGCGACCCGTCACGGGCTCGACCGCCGCCTCGGCGATCCCGCCGCCCTCGCGAAACTCCGCCGCGCCGATCTCCGCGCCGTCGGCGCGATCCAAAAGGATACGGATCTTCCCGCGACAGCCGCGTCCGCCGAGCTTTAAGAGGAGCTTCATTTCGCCGTCGCCGCCGCTCCCGAAGTCAAAGTACCTCCAGCCCATGATACAGCCGTCCGTGATATTCGTCACGACCCGCTCAAAGGGGTTCAGCTCGGTGATCGTTCCCCCGCCGAGGAGGACGCAGGCGGTATCCGCCGCCGTTTCGCGGTAGGGGTCGAGCGAGCGCTCAAAGCCGAGCGAGGTCATCTCGACCTCGGGGATCGTCCCATCGGGGAGGATCTCGATCCGCTCGACACACCCGCGCCGCGACATGATCGTCCCGTTCGTCATACGGTGATAAAAAATATACCATTGTCCGTTGACGTTACAGATTGAGCCGTGATTATTCCCGCCGGGGAAATCCACGCCGTTATCGACGATCGTCCCCTTATGCTCAAAAGGACCGGTCGGCGATTTCGCGACCGCGTAATCGAGCCTGCTCCCGCGCTTCGGCGAATAGATCAGATAATAGGTGTCGCCGACCTTTCGCGGCGAACAAGCCTCAAAAAATTCGTGCGGCTCGTCGGTCGGGAGGATATTTTCGCGATAGCTTCCCTCGACGACCTCAAACATATTCGCGACGCTCAGCTCCGCCATATATGAGCCGAGATAGCCGCAATAGATATAGACCCGCCCGTCGTCGTCCACGAGAACGCCCGGGTCGATAAACGTCCCGTCGTCGTAGTGCTTCTCGAGCGAATAGCGATAACGCGAAAGGAGACGAAACGGTCCCTCGGGGCGGTCGCTTACCGCGACACAGCCCTTCGCGCCGACGATATAGGCGTAAAGATAATATTTCCCGTCCTTCTCGACGACGTCGGGCGCGTAAAGCTCGTGATCCGTCCAGTTCACGTCGGCGGGGTGACCCGGATAGTCGACGGTCGAAAAAACGATCCCGTGGGACGTCCAGCGCGTGAGGTCGGAGAGCGGCGCGGACCAGACTTTTAGGATATGATCGCAGAAGCGGTCGGAGCCGGCTCGGTCGTGAGAGCCGTAGATATAGAGCCGATCGCCGAATACGCGCGGCTCGCCGTCGGGGATATATTCCCAGCCGGGGAGATAGGGGTTCGCCATAGAGAGACCCTTCCCTTTCGTGTTTATTTTTGGGAAGGCGCGGAGACTTCGCGCCCATCGTTCCTTTTTTATTATACCATTTCTTCTCAAAATTTACCATTACTTTTTCGCCATACAATAGCACAAAGAGGACAAGGAGATGTGGAGGCGAGCGCCTCCGCGCCTTCCCAAAAAAATATAAAAAAGGGCTTGACAAAGCCCGGATCATCGTGTATAATATGTACTAGTCGAAATAGTTCAATTAAATCAAATATTACAAATAACTCAAAAAAGGAGGCGGGCTTTTGATCAGTATAGACGTAACCGGGCGAACGCCGATCTATGAACAGATCTATCGCGCGATCTGCGGCGAGATCACGCGGGGGCTTTTAAAGGAGAATGATCAGATCCCCCCGTCGAGGACGCTCGCGCAGCAGCTCGGCTTAAACCCGAACACCGTCGCGAAGGCGTACTCGAACCTCGAACGAGACGGGATCATCTATACCCTCGCGGGGAAAGGCAGCTTTATCGCCGCCCAAAACGGAAAGGCGAGCTCGGCGCTCACGAAGGATTTCGAGGAAAGGACGCGTGAGGCGCTGAGGGCGGGCGTTTCGGCGGAAGCGCTCAAAAAAATCATCGACAACATAAAGGGGGAAACACCATGATCGAGATCAGCGAAACAAGCATGATCTTTCACAAAAAAGGGATCGGTAAGGCGGACGAGCGCGAGGACTTTAAGGCGCTCGACAATATCACGCTCACGATCCCGGACGGCTGTATCTACGGCTTTTTAGGCTCAAACGGCGCGGGGAAATCGACCCTCCTCCGTATGATCTGCGGCATTTATAAGACCGAGCGCGGGAGCGTTAGGATCGACGGCGAGGACGTTTTTAACAACCCCGCCGCCAAAGCGAAGGTCTTTTTTGTCAACGACGAAACGATCCAGTACGCGGGCTTTACCCTCGACGGTCTCGCGCGGTATTACGCGAGCTATTACGATACCTTTTCGCGCGAGACCTATGAGCGGCTCGTCGCTAAGATCGGGCTTCCGCGAAATAAGCGTATGAGCGATTTCTCGAAGGGCATGAAGCGTCAGGCAGTGGTCGTGATCGGGCTGTCCTGTTATACGAAGTACCTTCTCCTCGACGAGGCTTTTGACGGGCTCGACCCCGCCATGCGGCGGTTCATTAAACAGATCATCGTCGGCGAGCTCGTCGACCGCGAGGCGACGCTCGTCGTCTCGTCGCATAACATCACCGAGATCAACGAGCTTTGTGACCGCGCGATACTGATCCACCGGGGACAGATGATCTTCGCCGACGAGATCGATAAGATCAAGAGCGGCTTTGGGAAGCTCCAGCTCGGTCGAAGCGGCGGCGCGGTCACGCCCGAGGAGCTCAAAGACGCGGGGCTCGACGTGGTACAATATTCCGCCGACGGGTCGGTCGCGCGGGCGGTCATCAGAGGGTCGGAGGAGGAGATCAACGCGCGTTCGGCGGCTTTTGGGTGCGAGATCCGCGAGCTGATCCCTCTTACCCTCGAGGAGATCTTTATTTATGAATTGGAGGCGAGAGGCTATGGCTCAGACATTCTCTAGACCCGCGCGGTTATCCTTTGAAAAGATCGCCCGCGCCGCGGCGGCGGAGGTACGCGTTCATAAAAAGCTCGCGGTGATCTCCTTCGTCCTTTACGGCGTGGCGGCGCTCCTCTTTATCTTTGACTCGTATGTCAACTACATCGAATACAGCGACCGTTCCTTTTATTTCACGCCGTCGATGTGGGGCTTGTTCTTCGCCTTCCTCGGGGTGGGGTCGGGCTATTTCGCCGACCTGAACGTCTTTCGCGACCTGAGTAGCCGTCCGCTCTCGGACGTCGCGCTCACGCTCCCGATCGGGGCGGGCGAGCGATTTTTTTCCAAGCTTTTATGCCTGTTTTATATCCAGGTCGCGCCGCTTATCGTCTCGATCCTCGGCGGGAATACGCTCGCGCTCCTCTTTCGCGGCGCGCTCGGGCGGGGCGACACGACCGAAACGGTGTATTCGCTCCTTTTCGTCTATCTCGCCGCCTGTCTTTTCGTCATGGCGATCACGGTGCTTTGCGCCTGCTGCTGCGGCGCGGTCGCCGAGAGCGCGTACTTCTCCCTGATCCTGATGTTTATCATAAACGCCCTCCCGGTGAGCTTTATCTATAACGTGATCGAGAATTGCTCGGGACTGGGACTGTACTGGAACGGCTTCGTCGACGTCGGCTACTGGGGCTTTTTATACCTCTTCTTCGGGACGGATAATCTGATCCTCCATTGCGCGATCGGCTGTCTCGTCTCGGTCATCGTCTTACTCCTCTCGGGGCTGATCTTCGTGCGCCGCGACGGGCGCTCGGTCGGCGAACCGATCGTGAGCCGCGTCTTTTTTGAGATCATGCTGATCCTCGGGTGCGTTACGCTCTTTTCCTGCTTCTCGATGAGTACCGCGACCCTTTGGGGCGTTCTCATCGCGGGGGTCGCCTATCTCATCATCAACGTCGTCGTCTCCCGCGCGAAGCTCGGACTTTTCACCTTCCTAAAATGGATCGGGAAGTACCTCGCGACGACGGCGGTCTCGGCGGTCGTCCTCATCGCGGCGCTCAAAACGGGCGGCTTCGGTGCGATCGCGCTCCGCCCCGCCGCCGAATATCTCGAGGGGGCGACGTATTCGATCGAATTTTTTGACGGCGCGGTTCGCTATTACGGCGACGGCTTAAAGGATCTCCGAACGGACGCGCTCCCCGCCGAGGACGCGGATCGGGTCATGGAGATCGTAAAAAAACACTTGATCCAAGGGCGCTCGGAGTTAAGCGCGTTTACGCTCCTTTTCGGCGGATACGCCTATAACGATAAGGACGCCGTGTTGATCAATATCCGAGCCGACGGGACGACCGCCTTTGACTACCCGCCGATCCGGGGACAATTCACGCAGGAGAAGGACGGCTATCACCTCGACTTTCGTCAGGATCTCACGATCTCGCGAAAGGAGGCGGACGCGATGTATTCCGAGTTGATACAACTCGGCTATGTCACGGTAGATCGACCCTACGATTTCGACGATCCCGTCGATACGGCGGAGTACGCGGAGAGCGCGGAGTATTCGGAGACTATGGAATACGCGGAGAGCGCGATGTGATCTTATATGAAGGAAAAGCCGGGGACTTTGTTTTTACGAAGTCCCCGGCTTTTCGCTTTTTTCAAATTCGGCTTTGAGCTTTTCGAGCGCCCTTTTCTCGATCCGCGAGACGTAGGAGCGCGAGATCCCGAGGAGACGGGCGACCTCGCGCTGGGCGAGAGGTCGCGAGACCGTCCCGTCCGCCCCGGTCAAGCCGTAACGCCGCGAGACGATGAGCCGCTCGCGGTCGTCGAGAACGCTGTTGACATAGCGATAAAGCTTCTCCATATTGATCTTTAGGTCGACCTCGTCGTCGACGCAGGTATCGTCCTTAAAAATGTCCGCGATCGTGATCTCGTTCCCGTTTTTATCGGTGTCGATCGGCTCGTTCATATAGACCTCGGCGCTTTTGTGCTTCGTTTTACGGAAGTACATTTTGATCTGATTCTGGATACAGGTACTCGCGTAGGTCGAGAAGCTGATCGCCTTCTCGGGGTTAAAGGTCTCCGCCGCCTTAATTAAGCCGATCGTCCCGATCGAGACGAGATCCTCCTGTTCGCGCGAGTCGCCGTAATGCTTATTGACGATATAGGCGACGAGGCGAAGGTTATGCTCGATGAGGCTGTTTCGCGCCCCCTCGTCCCCCTCCGCGATCCGTAAAAGAAGCTCGCGCTCCTCCTTCTTCGTTAAGCGGCGCGGATAGCTCCCGCCGTCGAGCCGAAGCGCGAAGAACAAAAGGCTTCGGATCGCGGTCTCGATCACATCGAGCATAAAGATCTCCCCTTTTCATCGGTTTTTCACGATAATAGCTTATGACCGACCGCTTGGGCAATATTCGGGTTTTATTTTTTCTTTTTTATTTAGGGAAGGAGAAAAGGACGGCGGGTTCGCCGTCCTTTTCGGTTTTTGTGCTTTACTTTTTATAGGTCATGAGATAGGACGTACCGTCCTTCACGATCCCCCTTAACCGATTAAAGTACATTTATTCGTCATTTGCTTACATTTTATGACATTCTCTCCAATTGCACATCTTTTTATACAATCGTGAATCCGAAAGATCAAGCATCCACCTTTGTGTTGTTGCTCTTTTGGTATACATCAAATAGCCGCTGTAAACGAAATCCACCGTCATAATTACGATCAGTACGGTCGAGGTAATGGCAAGCACGGTAGAATCCCAACTTAAAAACCAATCATATAATGGTACAAAGATCTTATCCATAAAAAACACGATCATCAATGTAAAGCCAAAGCTGGTAAAAAAGGATGAGTACTGTGTGATATGTAAAGGGAGCGTTGAATAGTCCCACCATTTTATATGACAAAATCGTTCAACGGTTTTCCCGAGAATGATTTCTCCAAGCGATATACAAAGCATTACAATAGCAAAATACAACAAAATACTCACTCGCTCATCAGAGAGGGGAATATTGTTATCCAATAAAGAAAGATGTCTCGGTGTGTTAAACACAAGATATATTCCCACGACCGCAATCCCATAACCAAACAAAAAAGGAAAAACCATATTACGGTTATCCATATAGCCTTTTCTCAAGCCGATCCAAATATTTTCCACAATAAAGCCCAAAAAAGAAATCAAAGCAGTCATCACGCACAATGAATAAATTCTCTCCATACTTAAAAACCGCCTTTCTCATTATTTATATACATATGACTTTGTATATTTTTAAAGCAAAGGTATCGTTTTTGCTGTAATGAAAAAATTACGAATTGTTAAATAACATTTGCTACGCCATATTCTTCTTGAACTTATCCCCGTCCCTATGCGGAGTGTAGCCACCGACTGACCGCTTTTTCAGCGAATCCTCCGCATGGAGCGTACAAAAACGGAGAATCCGACTTCCCTCCAAAAGTAAGCGTCATTTTTTCTTTTTCATTCCGTAGTTGCGTCACTTGATTCGGCATAAGATCGCGAACGCGTTCACTCGAAGCAAGGTGCGTACATTCCACATCACCGTTCATGCTTATTTTACCTTAATTATAGCACCCCGAAATGATTTTGTCAACACCCCATGGATTTTTTCCGGCAACGGCATTTACATTTTCACAACAATATGATATAATATAAAGTAACGGAAGCAATAGTCATATTGCGTTTCGCTCGATTACCTCGCCGAGCTCTCGAACGGAAAAACGGCTTCGCCCGAATCCGCCGAGAAGCGCGAGCTTTTAGAGAACTTTCGGCGCTTGGACGATTTTGGGAAGGGTCAAGTCTTTGAGCGGGTTAAAACGCTCGCGGAAAAGAAAAAGAACTGATCCCCTCAAAAGGAAAGCGTCGCTCCCCGTAAGCACGCCTGCCCCTAAATAAAAAGAAAAATAAAAATTTTCCAAAATTTCTTCCCGTTTTTTTGATTTTTTTGTTGAAAATTTCGGGATTCTATGCTATACTTGATAAAAAAGGAGCGAACGTTATGGAAATTTACTGCCTTTGGCTGGTTCTTTTGTTTCATGCCGCGAACCCTGTTCTCCGAGCCGTCCTCGACCGCTATGGGAACGCCGAGGAGGCGTACCGCGCGATCACGGGCGGCGACCTCGCCCTACTCGACGAGACGCAAAAAGCCGCCCTCCCCCGGATCACGCTCGATAAGGCGCGGGAGATCGCCGCGTATTGCGAAAAGCGCGAATACGGTCTCCTCTCGCTCACGAACGAGCGCTATCCCTCTCTTTTAAAGGAGATCTATAACCCGCCGCTCCTCCTCTTTTATCGCGGGAAGCCCGAATGTCTCGACGAGGGACTCGCGATCACCGCCGTCGGCTCGCGCGAGATCACGCCGTATATCAAAAAGCTTTGCGGGCGGGTCTGTACCGATCTCGCGGAGCGCGGCGCGATCCTCGTGAGCGGCTTAGCGCGCGGGGTCGATACCGCCGTTCATCAAGCTTGTATCAATGCGGGTCGCCCGACTGTCGGCGTTCTCGCCTGTGGGATCAACTACGATTACCCGAGGGGGAGCGCCGAGCTTCGCCAAAGGATCGTACAAAGCGGCGGAGCGATCTTCTCCGAGCTGATCCCCGGTACGCCGCCCTCGCCCGATTATTTCCACGCGCGAAACCGTATCCTCGCGGGACTTTCGCGCGGGACGGCGGTCTTTCAAGCGGGCGCGGAGAGCGGCGCGCTCATTACCGCCTCTTACGCGGTCGACGAGGGGCGAGACGTTTTCTGCGTTCCCCCGCCCGATATTTTTGACCCGCGCTATTCCGGCGTGGTGAAATTCCTCCGCGAGGGGGCGACCCCGATCTTTAACCATGACGATATTTTAAACGAATATCCCGAATACGATTAAAATAAAAAATCAAATCAGAAAGGAAAAAGCCCAATGAAACACCTCAAAAAAATCACCGCACTGCTCTTAGCCCTATCCCTCCTCGCCTCCTGTGGGAACGAGGCGGCGGACAGCGCCGATCAAACGACCCCCGCCGAAACGGACAGCCCCACGTCGGACGACGCGTCCGCCGGGTCGGAGACGAACACCGCCGTGACGACGCTCTCAAATCCCGTCGCGGTCGACGAAAACGGCGACGTGGATATGGAGGTCGCGCTCGCCTATGAGACCGACTTTGACGCGCTCTTAAAATCGCTCGACAAAAAGACGGTCGCCGAGGGCGAGACCGTCTCAAATCAGACGAACGAAAAAACACAGGCGCTTTATGACTGGCTTCGCGAGAATTACGGAAAGAACATCATCTCCGCCCAACAGGTCAGCGGGAAGAAGCAGACCGAGGATCTCGTCTATTATCTCGAGAGCGAAGACCTCCCCGCGATCAAGGGATTTGACTTTATCTTTACGACGACGAATACGGAAAACCCGAGCGAATGGACGGATATGGCGATCGAGTGGCACACCAAGTCCAACGGGATCGTCGCCTTTTGTTGGCATTGGAACGTACCCATCGACGTAAATCAGGATAAGGAATCGACCGCGAAGGCCTTTTATTCCGAGAACATCAAAAATTTCAGCCTAAAAAACGCGGTCACGCCCGGGACGGCGGAATATGAGGTCGTCGTCCACGACATCGACCTGATCGCGATCGAGCTTCAAAAGCTCGAGGCGGCGGGCGTACCCGTCCTTTGGCGTCCGCTCCACGAGGCGAGCGGCGCGTGGTTTTGGTGGGGCGTGGCGAATCGCGAGATCGCCGAGGGCGAATATTATCAAAAGCTTTGGTATATGATCTATGACCGCCTCGAGAACTATCACAAGCTCACGAACCTTATCTGGGTATGGAACGGACAGAATAAGCATACCCAAGTCCACCCGAACACCTATGACATCTCGGGGATCGACGTTTATCCGAGTTCCGTCGATCACTCCGCGCAGGAAAAGAAATACAGCGAGCTACAGGCGATCACCGACGACGGGAAAATGCTCGCTCTCTCGGAGGTCGGCTATATCCCCGACCCCGACGAGGCGGCGACGACGAACTGGCTCTTCTTTATGCCGTGGAACGGCGAATTTATCTATAAGGAGACGAACGTTTACGGAATCCCGAAGATCAATACTGAAAAAATGGACGCGGAATTTCTGAAAAAAGTCATGACTCACGAGAAAGTGATCACATGGTCCGAGCTTCCCGACTGGGGCGGGACGGAGCGAAACCTACCCGAGTCGATCGAGGGAAATCTTTTCTTTATCAATCAGACCCGAGCCGAGGAAGGAGAATAGACCGCGCGTATGAGGATCGAACTGAAAAATAAAAACGCCTTCGCCGCGATCGACACAAAGGGCGCGGAGCTAAAGTCCTACCGCGTCGGCGAGCGCGAGCTGATGTGGAGCGGGGATGAAAAATACTGGGGAAAGACCTCGCCCTTCCTCTTCCCGATGATCGGGAACCTTCGCGAGGGGAAAACGCGGATCGACGGGAAGGAATACGCGATCGGGAAGCACGGCTTCGCGCGGGACAACGAATTCGCGCTCCTCTCGAGCGGCGAGACGGAGGCGGTCTTTAGCTTTTCGGCGAACGAGGAGACGAAAAAGTGTTTCCCCTTCGACTTTACGGTGACGCTCTCTTATCGGCTCGCGCCCGACGCGCTCGAAATTTTATACGACGTCAAAAATCGCGGGGAAACGAATATGCACTATTGTATCGGGGCGCACCCCGCCTTCGCGGTCGAAGGCGAGTTTGACCGCGCCCGCCTCGAATTCGCGGAGAACGAGACGGTCTTTAGTCCGATTATGAACCTCGAGACCCGCCTATGGGGCGACCGCGACCGCGTTAAGCGGCTCGAGAACGAGCGGGTCTTCCCGCTGAGTTATCCCCTGTTTGACCGCGACTGTGTTTACTTTGATACGCTACGCTCTAAGCGCTGTTCCCTGATCTTTGAGTCGGGAAGGGGCGTTTCGGTAAGCTGGGCGGGCTTTGAGACGCTCGGGGTCTGGACGCCCGATCATAAAAACGCGCCGTTTCTTTGTATCGAGCCGTGGTGCGGCTGTGACGACTATGACACCGACGGCGGCGACTTCGCCAAAAAACGCGGTATACAGACCGCCGCCCCGGGAGAAACTAAAACGTATAAGCTTTTGATCGAGGCAATATGATTTAATTTATTTTTTAGGGCAGGAGTGCGCGTCGGCACGCTTAACGAACCGGGCGATCCGATCCGATCTTTTAGCGGGTGCGCGGACACGCACTCCTGCCCTAAAAACAATCAGCATAAAATCTTATTTAAAGAGGAAAGGCTGGGTATCAGCATGAGAAAGAAGGAGATCGAAAAGATCCTCGAAAAAATGACGATCAAGGAAAAGGCGGGGTTGCTCTCGGGGCTGGACGGCTGGAACACAAAGCCCGTGAAGCGGCTCGGGATACCGTCGATCATGATGACCGACGGACCGCATGGGCTACGTAAACAGCGGGAGGGGAACGACCTCGGGATCGGGAACAGCGTCCCCGCGACCTGTTTCCCGACCGCCTCCCTGCTCGCCTGTTCTTGGGACAAAGCGCTCGCCGAGAAACAGGGTCGGGCGATCGGCGAGGAGGCGCTCGACCAAAACGTTAAGATCGTCCTCGGACCCGGGAACAATATCAAGCGCTCGCCGCTTTGCGGTCGAAACTTTGAGTACTTCTCGGAGGATCCCTTCCTCTCGGGGCATATGGCGGCGGGGCTGATCGAGGGGATCCAGAGTAAGGGCGTCGGGACGTCGCTCAAGCATTTCGCCGCCAACTCTCAGGAGACCGACCGCCTCGTCATCAATGAGCGTATCTCCGAACGCGCGCTCCGCGAGATCTATCTCGCCTCTTATGAGATCCCGATCAAGGAGGCGAAGCCGACCACCGTTATGTGCGCGTATAATCGGATCAACGGCGAATACTGCTCCCAAAGCAAATGGCTTCTGACCGATATTCTTCGGAAGGAGTGGGGCTTTCGCGGCGTGGTCATATCCGACTGGGGCGCGGTCGATAATCGCCCGCAGGGCGTATACGCGGGTCTCGATCTCGAGATGCCCTCCTCCGGCGGCATAAACGATAAGGAGATCGTAAAGGCGCATAAGGGCGAAAAAACGGCGCTAAAGCCGACCGATAAGGGCTTTAGCGGTAAGCTCTCGGAAAAACAGATCGACGCTTGCGCGGGGCGTATGCTCGACCTCGTATTATCGCTCGATAAAAAGGAGGGCGGGAAAAAATGCGACTATGAGGCGCATAGCGACCTCGCCGCCGAGATCGCGCGGGAATGTATGGTTCTCCTCAAAAACGACGGCGGGCTTCTCCCTCTCGCGAAGGGGATCAAGCTCGCGGTCATCGGCGAAATGGCGGAGGATCCCCGCTATCAGGGGAGCGGAAGCTCCCGCGTCAATTCCCATAAGGTCATAAAGCCGCTTGACGAGCTCAAAAAATTCGCGAAGGTCACCTATGCGAAGGGGTATTCGCTCGAACGCGACGACGACCGCTCGCGGATCGACGAGGCGGTGAGCGCCGCCGAGGGAAAGGACGCGGTCGTCCTATTCGCGGGGCTTCCCGACAGCTATGAGTCCGAGGGCTTTGACCGCACCCACCTAAATATCCCGGAAGGTCAGATCGAGCTGATCCGACGGGTCTATGAGGTCAATCAAAAGCTCGTCGTCGTCCTCTGTAACGGCGCGCCGATCGTTATGCCCTTCCTCAATGAAACGGGCGCGGTGTTAGAGGCGTATCTCGGCGGTCAGGCGGGCGCGGCGGCGGTCGCGGAGATCTTATTCGGGAAGGCGAATCCCTCGGGGAAGCTCGCGGAATCCTTCCCCCTCGCGCTCGAGGACAATCCCTCATACCTTAACTTTCGCGGGAACGGCGAGACCGTCGACTACGGCGAAGGGATCTTCGTCGGCTATCGCTATTATGAGAAAAAGAAAACGCCCGTCCTCTTCCCGTTCGGCTATGGGCTATCGTATACGACCTTTGAATACGCCGACCTCGTCGTCTCGGAAAAGAAGCTCGGCGAAAAGGACACGCTCATCGTCCGCGTCGATGTAAAAAATACGGGGAAGCGCGCCGGGAAAGAGATCGTCCAGCTTTACGTCTCGGAAAATTCGCCCCGGGTCGCGCGACCCGCGAAGGAACTGAAGGGCTTCGAGAAGCTCGAGTTGAAGGCGGGCGAAAAAAAGACGGCGGAATTTCGCCTCGATCGCCGCGCCTTCGCCTACTGGGACGAAACGGAGCATCGCTGGCGCGTGGACAGCGGGAAATTCACCGTCATGATCGGCGCTTCGTCGGCGGACATCCGCTTAACGGAGGAGGTCGAGATCGAGGCGGATAATCCGCCGAAAAAGCTCACGATCTACAGCACCTTCCGCGACCTTCGCCTCCACCCGAACGGCGCGAAGGCGGCGGCGAGCCTCTTAAAGCTCGTCGGGAAGGAGGAAAAAGAGGTCGCCTCCGACGACGAGAAGGACGCGCTCCTCTCCTTCGACTGGTGTATTTTACGGAATATGACGTCTATGTTCGGCGCGAAGTTCACGATCCCGAAGCTGAAAAAGCTTTTGGACGAGGTCAATCAAGGATCGTAATGGAAGCGATCGAAAGAATGGACTTCGCGATCCTCGACGCGATCCAAAGGGCGCTTCGCTCCGACCTCGCGGACGTGCTCATGGCGGGCGTCTCCTTCCTCGGGGGCGGGGTGCTTTGGATCGCGGTCGGGATCATCCTCCTGTTTTTTTGGAAGTACCGCTCCTGTGGGATCGCGGTATTGGCCTCGTCGCTGACCGCCCTCGTCCTGACGGAATTTATCATTAAACTTATCGTCCTTCGCGAGCGCCCCTATCTCGCGAACCCCGACGTCGCGCTCGCGGTCTCCGTCCCGCTCGGAACGTCCTTTCCCTCCTCCCATACGGGGATGTCCTTCGCGGGGGCGATTCCGCTCTTTAAAGGAAGGCGGCTTTGGGGGATCGTCGGCTTGGGCTTCGCGGCGCTCGTCGCTTTTTCACGGCTTTACTTATACGTCCACTTCCCGAGCGACGTCGCGGTCGGCGCGATCCTCGGGGTCGGGATCGGGCTTGGCTGGCTCTTTATTTTTAACAAGATCGGGGACAGGCGAAAAAAGCCGCCCGACAGTACGCCTTCACCATAACAAAAAGAGAGTGAATTTTGAAACTATCCGTATTTACAGAGCATTTATACGAGGCGGCGCGTCAGAGCGGGAAGCCGCTCGGCGAGATCCTACGAACCGTCCGCGCCCTCGGGATCGGCGGCGTTGAGCTCGATCACGAGCGCCTAAACGACAACCCGCGTCTCCCTCGGCTACTGCGCGAAAGCGGGCTGGAGATCGCGTGTGTTTACGCGTTTTTTGACTTCGGACATTCCGACGACACGGCGCGGATCGAGGCGGTGTTAGATGCGCTTGACAAAAACGCGATCCGCCTTTTGATGGCGATCCCGGGCTTTTTCGCCCCGGGCGACGACCGCCGCGCCGTCCTCAATCGCATGATCGAGGGTATGGAGCGACTGATCGAAAGCGCCAAGACGCGGGGGATCGCGGTCTGTCTCGAGGACTTTGACGACGAGAACGCGCCCTTTTCGACCGCCGACGGGCTTTTGTATTTTTTGGATAAGCTCCCTCGGCTCGGCTGTGCGTTCGACACGGGGAATTTTCGCTATTCGGGCGAGGACGAGCTTAGCGCTTTTGGGCGGCTAAAGCCTCGGATCGTCCACCTCCATTGTAAGGATCGCCGACGCGCTCCCCTTCGCCCGGGCGAGGAGGAAAAGGAAGCGGTCACGGGCGAAAAAATGTACCCCGCCGCCGTCGGCGAGGGAACGGTAAAGATCGAGCCGATCGTCCGCGCGCTTCTCGCGGACGGGTATCGGGGCTGGCTCGCGATCGAGCATTTCGGCTCGGCGGATCAGCTTGCGGACATTCGGCGATCGGCGGAAAATCTAACGAGGTGGGAAGTTTGAAAAATCGAAGATTTTTCAAACCCGTTGTTTGTGCCTCGGCGTAGCAAAGCTACACTTCTCGGCACAAACTGCCTCCAGAGGAAGGGAATGGTCATAAAAATGATCAACGTAACGATATGGAACGAATTTATTCAGGAGCGGGAGAGCGAGGCGATCCGCGCCGTCTATCCCGAGGGGATACACGGCTGTATCGGGAAATTCCTCGCCGAGGACGAGAAGATCGCCGTTCGCTACGCGATGCTTGATCAACCCGAGCATGGGCTGACCGAGGAGGTTTTGGCGAAGACCGACGTCCTGATCTGGTGGGGACATCGCGCCCATGAGGCGGTCGAGGACGAGATCGTCCGCCGCGTAAAGCGGGAGGTCCTTCGCGGAATGGGTCTGATCGCACTCCATTCGACGCACCACAGTAAGATCATGAAAGCCCTGCTCGGGACGACGCTGAACCTTCGCTGGAAGCACGGCGAGCGGGAGCGGCTCGTCTGTATCGACCCCGCTCACCCGATCGCGGCGGGGATCGATGAGCCGATCGAGCTGGCGCAAGAGGAGATGTATGGTGAGTTTTTTGACATTCCCAAGCCCGACGAAACGGTCTTTTTGGGCTGGTTTTCGGACGGGAACGTTTTTAGGAGCGGGGTGACCTTTACCCGAGGGCGCGGGAGGATCTTTTACTTTCAGCCCGGTCACGAGGAATACCCGATCTATTACGACCCCGCGATCCGTAAAATTATCCGAAATGCGGTATACTGGGCGACACCGTATAAAAAACTTTCCTCCGACTACGAATGTACGGCGGAATAAAGGTTACAATAACCATAAAAAGCAATCTATCTTCAGAAAGGAAGCAATGACTTTTATGATCCACGCGGCTATGTTTGACACAAAAAATTATGACCGTGAAATTTTTGAAAAAAGCACGGAAAATACCGAGATCCGTCTGAAATGCTTTGAGGCGAAGCTAAACGAGGACACTGCCGAGCTCGCGAGAAATTATGACGCTGTGATCGCCTTTGTAAACGATACGATCTCCTCCGCCGTGATCGATACGCTCGTACAAAACGGCGTAAAGCTGATCGCCATGCGATGCGCCGGCTTTAATAATGTCGACGTGAAATACGCGGAGGGAAAGCTCCCGATCGTCCGCGTCCCCGAATATTCCCCCTACGCGGTCGCCGAACACGCGATGGCGATGCTCCTCACGAGTATCCGCCGTATCCATAAGGCGTATATCCGAACGCGGGATTTTAATTTCAGCCTCAACGGCTTTACGGGCTTTGACCTCCACGGTAAGACCGCCGGGATCATCGGGACGGGAAAGATCGGGCGCTGTTTTATCAATATCTGTCGCGGCTTCGGTATGAACGTCATCGCCTATGACCCCTACCCCGCGAAAGACAGCGGGATCGAGTATGTCGAGCTGAACGAGCTCTTTCGCCGAAGCAATATCATCTCGCTCCATTGTCCGCTCACGCAACAAAACCGCCATATCGTCAACGCCGAGTCGATCGAGATGATGAAAAAAGGGGTCGTCCTCATCAATACTTCGCGCGGGGCGCTCATCAATACCGACGCGCTCATCGCGGGGATCAAGTCAAAAAAGATCGGCGCCGCCTGTCTCGACGTATACGAGGAGGAGTCCGACATCTTTTTTGAGGATTATTCGGGGCATATCGTCCAAGACGATACCCTCGCGCGGCTCATCACCCTCCCGAACGTCCTCATTACCTCTCATCAGGCGTTCCTGACGGAGGAAGCGCTCGGAAACATCGCGGAAACAACGGTCGAAAATATCGTCTCCTTCTTCCGCGATCACCGCCTTACGAACGAAGTTCGACTCCCGCACTGACATTCGCTCCGCGCTTATACAGATCACCGCAAGAGCTTGCTCCTGCGGTGATTTGTATTATGTATGTCGGTATAAGACAGCCCCGTCCGAGCGGATCGTGAGCGAAACGCTCTCATAATAGGCGCTCGCCTCGGTCTCGGGGAGATAGCGTTTGTCACAAAATATCTCGTTTAAAGCGCCCGAGGGGTCGCGGTTCTTCCGATACCCGCTTATGACGGCGAAGTCGGCGCTCGACCGATCGTCCGCCGAGAGAAGCTCGACCGCGACCCCTCGGATCTCGAGCGTGATCCGACCTTCCCCGACCCGCGCGGTATATTCCCCGCTCACGTCATAGACGCGATCGGGGCTGTCGGGCGCGTGAAAAAGGATCGGGGCGAGCGACGCCGTTTCGTGAAGGTTATTCTCCTCCCCCTCGGTGATACAGATCAAGAGAAGGTTCTTCCCCGCCGCCGCCTCGAGAACGGCGCGGCTGATCCGCCTCCCGTCCGAGGTGGCGAAAGCCGAGACCCCCGCCCTGCTCTCCGCGAGAAGGAGCGCGTCCGACCCGTCGGAATACACCGTCAGACGGATACTGTCCCAGTTCGCGAGCGTCTCCGAAACGGAAGCGGTCGTCAACACACATAGCGAGAGGAGGAGAAACCCCGCCAGCCGCCGATAGCTTTTTGTCAAGAGATAGAGGACGATCGCGCCGAGCGCGGTTAGGGCGATCAAAAACGGATATGACCCGTCGCTAAGCTCCGCGTAGCCGAACCACAGTCCGCCGAAAAATCGGATCATCGCCGCCATTCCCCGCGCCGCCAGCCCTGCGGGAAGTAAAAGCGCCTCGGCGAGCAGTCCTCCCGTCAACAGCAAGGGGAGCATCAGGAAAAGGATCAGCGAAAAGAGCGGATAGACCGCGAGGGTCGCGATCGGCGAAAGGAGCGAGACCCCACCGAAGCAAAGTGCGCTCACGGGGAGGGTACAGACCACCGCACAGACCGAGGCGATTAGGGATTCCTTCAGCTTACGAAAGCGCTCCGTCCGGATCAGGACGCGGCACATTCTCGGCGCGACCGCGCCCGTACCGAACGTCCCGAGGACGGAGAGCCAAAGCCCAAGATCGCGGCATGCGTAGGGAGAGACCAGTAGGATCGCGAACACCGCCGCGCCGAGGGTATGGGTCACGCTCGTCCTCCTCCGAAGCGGCTCCGCGCCGTAATATAAGAGGAGCATCCCGCCGGAACGCAAGACCGAGGCGGAAAAGCCGAAAAAGAGCATAAGCGCGACGATCAGCGCCGCCGTAAGCGCGAACCGAAGGTATATCCGCCGCTTTGAGATAAGCCCGATCGCGATCGCCGCCGTATGGATCATGAGCGAGAGGTGCATACCCGAGACGGCGGTCATATGAGAAAGTCCCGCCCTTTTAAGGCTGACCGAGAGCGACGGCGAAAGCCCCGAACGGTCGCCGAAAAACATCGCGCGGATCAGTCCGCCCGCGTCGCCCCGAATGAGCGTAGCGATCCGCTCGCGAAGATAGGCGGAAAATTCACCCGGAAGCCGAAGGAGCGAAAAGCCGCCCCGCGAAAGGATCGTCGGCTCGTCCGCCGCCCGCGCCTTTAAAAAGATCCCTTTTGAGAAGGAATAATCGGACTCGGAAAAATCCGCGCTCTCGCGGAAATCCGTAAAGACCGCGCGAAACGAGACGGTATCGCCCACCTTTGCCCCAAAATCGGGCGTATATAGCGAGAGACGCACCGATACGCCCTCCGCCTCGCCCTCGACCGTTAAGAGAACGGTATCGTTATCGGGATAAGAACAGTCGCGAACCGTCCCCGTCACGAGCGCGGAGCCGCCGATCAAGGCACGCTGGGGATCGATCACCGTCGACCGATAAAGCCCGAACATCAGCGCCGCCGCCCCGAGCGCGGCGACGAAAAAGAGCGATCCCCGCCTTTTAAAAAGGAAAAGGATCGCCCCGATCGATAAAAGGAATGCGCCCGCGAGAAGGCATGGAAGCGTCTCGAAAAAAGAAGCGCAAAAAAACCCGAGCAGGTACACGAACCCGATCCGTCCGCCGATCCGCTCGCTCATCAGCGCTCCCTCCTTTTCGCCTCATCTTGATTATCCGTCGGTCGATCGCGCGGTATAACGCTCATTCTCCGTGATCACTTTATCCCGAGTACCTCGCGGATCGCATCGCTCAGACGAGAGCCGCATTCCTTTCGGATGTTGAGCTTAAGGAGCGGTTCGCGATCTCCCGCCGCCGTATCGGGGAACTTATCACTATCCCCGAGGATCAAATACGGGACTTGTCGGAAAGAACCCTTCTCAAAAAGGCGATCGGTGAAAAAATCGCACGCTCCGCCCAAAACCGCCTTGTCAAAAAGAAACAGCTTAGGCTCGATCTCTTTTCGCGCCATTCGGTCGATATAGTTTGGGTTCGGCTCGGCGTATATGAGCCGAAGCCACGACGTGAGACCGGGGTCGAGATTTTCCTCGAGGAACGTGAAATAAAGCGGGTGTTCCAAAAAGGCGACCGCGACGGGCGGTAGCGGTGATCGGCGCGGAACGCCCTCGGAAAAAACCTCGGCGATCTCCTCGTCCGCGATCGGGTAGAGAACCGCGTTCGGGCTGATCATAAGCGCGGCACGAAGGTGGTGAGGCTGACCCATCAGATAGACGGGGACGCGTTGCTTCGCCGAATAGGTATAAACCGCGCGACAGGGCGGCGTATCCGCCCGCTCGTCGCAGTCAAGCACAAGGATCATCGCGTCGGCTCTCAACGTCCGCTCGCGAAGCACGTCCCCGTCCGAGGTATCGGCGTGGACGGAGTCGATCACATCGCGATAAAGCTCCGCCAAAACCGTACAGCGGCTACGGTTCGTCCCGATCCATAAAACCGTCGGCTTTTTCATGTCTCGATCGATCCTTTCTTAAAAGTCTGTAAATTTGTGGTTTATTTTTTAAGGCAGTACTGCGCCCCGCCCCCGGCTCGCGGGTATGACCTACGGCGCGGCGGCGTCGCCCGTCCGGGCTTTAAAACGTGTCTCAATAGGATCGGTGCACGTTTTTTAAGGCTACACCGCATAATTATTGTCGTTCCGGCGGCAGTCAGATTTTTTGTCAGATTGTGCCGATTTGATGCAGGAAGGCTGACGCCTTTCAAAGAAAATCGGTGCAATATGACGGAAAATATGGCTGTCGACGGGACGACAAAGCCGCAGGCGTTAATTGTGCGGTGTTGCCTTAATTTCACGCGCGCCGCTCTTATGCTGTGGGTATAATTTACTTTTTTATCACAAGCTCGTTCGGCGTCAACTCATAGGTGACCGTCGTAAAGTCGCCGACCGCCGTTACCCCTTGGACGAGCCAGTTGATCGCGCGGATCCCCGAGAAGGACATACGCTGACCCTTATCGACCATGACCTCGTTTGAGCGGTTTTTGATCTCGCCGGTGAAGGGATAAGCTTGACCGTTTTTGAGATAGTCGTAAAGCTTCGTCGTGATCTCCTCCGTTCCCTCTTTACAGGAGTCGGAAAGCTCGACGAGCCGCGCCGTCCCCGCCGCGATCCCGCCCTCGTGGACCGAGGAGCTAAAGACCTCGGCGCAGATCGAACGGATCGTATCCACTAAAAAGGTAGAGGCATTCAAGAAAAAGCCGGTCAGATAACTGTCGGGCGCGAGCTCGGGAAGATCGCAGGAATTCGCGACGACTTTTACCCCGCGCGAGGCGGCGTATTCCGCCGTATAGTCCGTTTCGGTATAACACATAATGACGTCCGCGCCCTGATCGATCAGGTCGTCGACCGCCGCCTCGATCTGTACGTGGTCATTTGACCAGACCCAGTTTAGCCGAACATCCGTCTGGACGCCCCAGATCTCCTTCGCCCCGAGGACATAGCCGTCGATCACGCCGTAGGCGTTATAAGAGCTCGGGTCGGCGACGACCCCGAGGACGTTCGTCTCGGTATTATACGCCGCCGCGATCCCGCAGACGTTCGCCGTCTGATACAGCTCGCCGCCGAAGGCGGAAAGATTCCGCGCGGAGCTCGAACCGCCGAAATTGATAAAATAAGTATCCGACGCCGCCTTCGCCTCCTTGTCGATCGAGTTGCTGAAGCGCGGGCTACATGAGACGATGATGTTACAGCCGTATTCCTGAAGCTCGTAGACCGCCGCAGGGATCTCGGACACGAGGACGTTATCTATGTAACAGGTCTCGACCGCCAGCGATTTTTCGAGCTGTTTCCGCGCACTCTCAAAGATCTTCGCGGTCGAGCCCTCCTCTACGCCGAGGTTATATAAAAAGCCGACCTTATAGACGGTTTTTTCCTCGGGGACGTCGGCGATCATATTCCCCGCCTCGTCGGTGACGGGCGTACCGTTTTCGTCGGTCACGGCGGTAAGGGCGGGATCGTTTTCATCGGTCTCGACCGGTTCTTCCTCCGGGGCGCACCCACCCGCGCTCAAGGTAAGACAGGCGCACAGAAAAAGCGCCGCTGTTCTTTTTAACTTTTTCATTTTATAACCGTTCCTTTCCTTGGAATATCGGGATCAAAATAAGAAGCATATTCATTATAGCACACTTTTTGAAAAAAATCATTACTTTTTTCAAAAAAACACAAAAATTTTTTCGGATTTATTTGATTTTTTCATATGTACATGATATAATAAGTTGTATTCAAACGGTCGCGGATCGTGAAAAAACATTCTGTTCACATTCACAAAAGAAAGGAACAACAAGAAAGATGAAGAAAAAAATACAGGCTTTATTTTTGGCGGCGACGATGATCTTATCGCTCACCGCCTGTAACAGCAAGAGCGCGGGGACGGTCGACCCCGCCGGGGACGCGGACGATAGCCCCGTCTCGGGATCACTCGGGGAATGGGACAAGATCGACCGCGACCTTGTCGTCGCCTATGTCGACGGCGCGGAAGACCCCGAGGCGTTTAACATCACCTTCGGCGAATTTTACAGCGAATATCTTTATTACCTCCTCTCCTACGGGATCGACGACGATACGAGCGCGACGTATAAAAGCACCTGCGACAGCTTTCGCGAGGATATTATCTCTTATCTCCAGTTTGAGCGGATCTTTTTAAAGGTCGCGGAGGAGATGGGGGTCGGGCTTTCTTCCCTGACGGCGGAGGAGCTGAACGAGATCGAGGAGTCCGCCGAACAGGCGCACGAGAACTTCCGCTATAAGTACTATTCCGCCGCCGTCGAGGAGCTCGGCGACGACGCCTCGGCGGAGGCGATCGCGAACCGCGAGGAGGAGCTTTTAACGGCGGATCTGAGCCGCGCGGAGCTAACGACCGATATTTTTTTAACTTGGGAAAAGAACGCTTTTGTACAGGAGAAGCTCCTTACGAAGCTCACCGAGAACATCGAGATCACCGAAACACAGGTAGACGAAATGTTCGACGAATACGTCCAAATGGCGAAGGACGCGCTCACCGAGGATCCGCTCAGCTATGAGGCGAACTCGACCTATACATGGATCTATATCCCCGAGGGGACGCGGCTCGCCGATCAGATCCTCCTTATTTTTGACGACGAAACGATGGACGCGATCTCGGAGGCGCGAACCGCCGGGAACGACGAGGAGGCGGATCGGATCAGGGACGAGGCGTATGAGAGCGGACTAAAGGAGCGGGCGGAGGAGCTTATAACGAGGCTAAACAACGGGGAGGATTTTAACACGCTCCAAGCCGAGTATAACGACGACAGCGGAGACGACCCCTACGCGGTCATCGTCGGGGCGCAACGCTATGTCCCCGAATTTACCGAAGCGGTCTTTTCGATCGAGGAGATCGGCGGGATCTCCGAACCGTCGGTGAGCGATTACGGCGTTCACATTATCCGCTATGAGGGGGACGCTTTTGTCTCGGACGAGGATATCGTCGAGATCAAACAGAGTATGAAGGAATTTCTCATCAGTCAGGAGACCACCGCCGTTCAGGAGCGGGCATATGAGGAATGGCTCGCGCGGTTCCCGTATATGGTCGAATATGAAACGCTCCGTCTCGACGACCCGAACGTAGAGATCGGCGAAGACGAAGAAGACGGCGAGTAAGCACGCCTTCCCAAAAAGAATAAAAAAATCGGATCACTCATAAAATAATCAAAACCATCGAAAGGAAGGTCATCGCCAATGAAAGTCGTTGCCCTTAACGGAAGCCCCCGTAAGAACGGGAACACCTATCTCTCGCTCAAAGCCGCCTGTGACGTCCTAAACGCCGAGGGGATCGAGACCGAGATCCTAAGCATCGGCTCGCTGAAGCTCACCGGCTGTCGCGCCTGCGGCGGTTGCGCGAAGCTCGGGAAGTGCGTGATCGACGACGGACTGAACGAGCTCGCGGAAAAGACCGCCTCGGCGGACGGGCTCATCGTCGGCTCGCCCGTTTATTACGCGGACATCAACGGGACGCTCAAGTGCTTCCTCGACCGATTTTTTTACGTCAACAGCGCAAAAATGCGCTTTAAGCCCTGCGCGGCGCTCGTCGTCCTCCGCCGAAGCGGCGTGACTCACGCGTATCAGACGATCTATAATTATTTTACGATCGCGGAAATGCTCATCACGCCGACGAGCTATTGGCCGGGCATTCACGGGCGCTTACCCGGCGAGGCGGAGCAAGACCTCGAGGGGATCTCCGTCGCGCGCGGGATCGGGCGGAATATGGCGTATCTCTTAAAGCTCCGCGAGGGAAGCACGCTCCCGATCCCCGAACCGGGCGAAAAGGTGATCTTTAACTACATACGATAAAGAAAGGAAATATATAGAAATGGCAGAAAAAAAGATCCCCCAAAGAAGCGAGATCGAGGACAAGTATAAATGGCGGCTCGAGGATCTCTTCCCGAGCGACGGCGCTTTTGAAACGGCGCTCGCCGAGGCGGGAGAGTATCCCGAAAAGATCGCCGCTTACCGAGGAAAAATTTCCGCCGACGCGAAGGCGCTCCTCGCCTATCTTCGCCTCGACGACGAGATCACCGAGAAGGTACGCGACCTCCTCCATTACGCAAATCGAAAAAGCGACGAGGATACCCGCGTGAGCCTTTATTCGGGCTACTGTGAGCGTACCGAGGCGCTTTTGACCGCGATCGGGAGCGCGGCGGCTTTCGCCGTCCCCGAGATCTTAACGATCTCGGACGAAACGCTGAAAAAATTCTTAGCGGAGGAGGAAGGGCTAAAGCTCTATGAGCTGTCCTTACGCCGTATCCTGAACCGCCGCGCGCATATCCTCTCCCCCGAGGAGGAGCGGATCGCCGCGATGACGGGAGAAATGAGAAATACCCCCTCCGCCGTTTTTTCCATGCTCGATAACGCGGATATGAAATTCCCCGACGCGATCGACTCCGACGGGAACGCCCGCCAGCTCACCCACGGGAGCTATATCCCGCTCATGCAGAGCGAGGATCGCGTCCTAAGAAGATCCGCCTTTGAAAACCTCTATAAGACCTATCGCGGCTTTGAGAACACTTACTCCGCGATCCTCTCGGGGCATTTAAAAACGCTCTCCTTCAACGCGAATATCCGCCGCTATGAAAATACGCTCGCGGCGGCGCTCGACTCGACCGAGGTCCCTCAGAGCGTTTATCACAGCCTCATCGACGCCGTCCACCGCAATATGGATCGTATGTATCGCTATGTCGCGCTCCGTAAAAAGATCCTCGGGGTCGACGAGCTTCATTATTACGATCTTTACGCCCCGATGGTAAAGAAGGCGGAGCGGGAGATCTCCTATGAGGAGGCGAAGGAAACGGTACTCGAGGCGATCCGTCCGCTCGGCGAGGACTATCGCGCGATCATGCAAAACGGCTTTGAGAGCGGCTGGATCGACGTGTATGAAAATGAGGGGAAATGCAGCGGCGCGTATTCTGCGGGCGCTTCCGTCCACCCCTATGTCCTCTTAAACCATACCGACGACCTCCAGTCGGAATTCACGATCGCCCACGAAATGGGTCACGCGCTCCACTCTTATCTCTCCAACAAAAATCAACCGACCGTCTACGCCGAATACGAGATCTTCGTCGCCGAGGTCGCCTCGACCTTTAACGAGTCGCTTTTAATGCAGCATCTTTTAAAGACGACGACCGACAAGCGCCGCCGAGCCTATCTCATCAACTACTTTCTCGAACAGTTCCGCACCACCCTCTATCGCCAGACGATGTTCGCGGAATTTGAGCTCAAGATCAACGAGGCACAGGCGCGGGGCGAGGCGATCACGTCGGATTTCCTCTGTGACCTGTACGGCGAGCTGAACCTTCTCTATTTTGGAGACGGAATCGTCGCGGACGAGGAGATCCGCTATGAATGGGCGCGGATCCCGCATTTTTACTACAACTATTACGTGTATCAATACGCGACGGGCTTCGCGGCGGCGATCGCGCTCTCGCGCCGCGTCTTAAACGGCGGGGCGGCGGAGGCGGAAGCGTATCTCGGCTTTTTAAAGGGCGGGAACTCAAAGACCCCCGTCGAGCTTTTAAAGGGCGCGGGCGTGGATATGACCGACCCGAGGGTCGTGGACGACGCGCTGAAGCTTTTCGGCGAGCTTCTCGACGAAATGGAAAAGCTCGCGGAGGAGCTGGACTGAAAAAATAAGGGCGAAGGGGACGTTTAACGCGTCCCTCTCGCTCTTTTCGCTTTTTTAGTCGTTTTTATTTTACGGAAGGAGAAAAAAGCGGCGGGTCTTTGTCCCCTGCCCCGCTTTTTCTTCGTTCTTATTTTATGAAGAGTCAGAACTTCGCGAACTCCTGTGACCAGTAATAGTAGGTATTCGCGCCGACCTTTAGGGTCGTAAGCCCAAACGCGACGCACTCAAAATCGGGATTTAGGATATTCTCGCGGTGCGACTCGGAATTCATCCAAGCCTCAAAGACCTCGCCCGGCGTCTCGAACATATTCCGCCCGTAGGCGATATTCTCCCCCGCGAAGCGGTAGCTCACACCGACCTCGGCGAAGGCGGTATAAAACCCTTCTCCGTTCGGACGGGTATGGGAATAATAGGAGGAAAGCTCGACGGCGCGGAGCGTCGAGACCTCGTGGACACGCGCGGAGTACCAAAGCTCGTCCAAGCCGTTCTCACGCCGCGCCTGATTGACGAGACTGAGCATCGTCAGATAGACCGTATCGTCGTTCGAGATCACGCCGCCGCCGATATTCGTAAAGGCGGTCTTAGCGGTGGTCGTCTCCTCCGCCGTTCGCGTCGTCGTCGTGACGGGGGCGGCGGTCGCGGCGGTCGTCGTCGTCCGCGCCGCCGTCGTTGTCCGTATCATCGTCGTTCGCGACGACCGCTCGGCGGTCGTTGGAGCGGTCGTCCGCTCGGTCGTTGTTTCCCGGGTCGTCGGCTCGGTCTCGGGCGGGGTCGTCGTAAGCTCGGTCGTATAGATCAAGAGCGTCCCGCCCGCCCCGACCGCGAGGTCGTCCGGCTCGGTCGTATGGGTCGGCTCGGTCGTCTCCTCGATCAAAAGCTCGGTCGGATAAAGCGTCTCGTATAGATATTCGGGGTCGAGGGTATATTCGGACGCGGGCGCGTCCTCGCCGAGGTCGGCGGCGGTCACCGACGCGCCCTCGAGAATATCGGAAAAGCGAACGGGAACGGGGTTTGGACGGTTCACGACCGCCGCCGCCGCGAGCGTGATCGAAAGGAACGTACAACAGGAAAGCCCGGTGATCATTCCGCGCAACATCTTTTTTTGCTTTTTTGTGAACCTTCGCAAGCCCGAACCTCCCTTTTTCTCCACCCGAGATCCCTATCATTATACCATTTCAAAAAAAATTTGTCAATCCGCAACTTTTTCCACTTTTTACGTTTTTACGGACGGGAACGATCATTGACCTCGTTCCTATCCTTCGGAAATACAAACAAAACGGAAAGGAAGTCCTCTATTATGAAACGAAAAATTCTCTCGTTCCTGTGTGCTTTGACGCTTTCGTTAAGCCTTTGCGGCTGTAACGCCGAAGAAAGCGAGCCGATCGCGGATACGCCCGCCCCGACCGCTATGAATAAAAACGACGAACCCGCCGCCCCGGCGGACGCGCCGACGTCCGCGCCTGCCCTAAATCAAAAAGAAAACGAGATCGTCGTCCGCGATACGGACGAACGGGAGGTTGCGACATCAAGCAAGCCGTCCGCGAACACGACGGTCTCTCCGCCCACCGAACCGAGCGAGAACGAGACCGATCCCGCGCCCGCCGAATCGGACACGATCGACAAACTCGACGAGACCCCGCCGCTCCGTGAAGGCGACATCGAAATGACGATCACGGAGGAGACGATCACCGACGAGACCGAGCGGCTCACGCTCCGCTATCGCTATGTCGGCGACGCGGTCAACGCGGAGTACTGCTTCGGCGCGGAATACACGCTCGAAAGGCTTACGGACGGCGAATGGCAGGTCGTTCCCTTCTCGGAGATCGCCGCCTTTGACGAGCTCGGCTATCTCATCGGGACGGAGAGTCCGAACCAGTACACGGAGGTCTCGCTTCGCGACGGGTTTTACGACGAACCGCTGATCGGGGGGACGTACCGCGTGGTAAAGCCGATCGGGGAAATTACGTTGACCGCCAAGTTTGAGATCCAAGCGCTTTGTCGCCTTCCGCTCGACGATGCGGACTGGACGATCGAAGCCGAGGAGGGGTCGTACACGCTCCAAATTCTGGAAATTTACGCCGATGGCTATCTCTGTCAATTCCCGTGGCCGTACCCCGCCCGCTTTACGGTCCTCTGTGACCCGTCGGACTACCCCGACTTTTGCGTCGGGGACAACATCGAGGTCGAGTTCGCGGCGCTCTATAAGCGCGGGGACTGGGAATACCGTATCGCCGCCGAGGCGGTCTATCCGAGCGACTACGCCCTCGATCCGAACTTGGACGCGAAGCCCGTCATCTATCTTTATCCCGAGGAGGAGACCAAGGTCGAGGTAAAGCTCGACTATCGCGGGCGGCTCACCGTGACCTATCCCGAGTACAAGGACGGCTGGCGCGTGGTCGCCCGACCCGACGGGACACTCACCGACGAGGACGGGAACGAATACTCCTATCTCTTTTGGGAAGGCGATTCAAACGAAGCCTATGATCTCAGCGAGGGATTTTGTATAAAGGGCGAGGATACGGCGGCGTTCCTTCGCGAAAAACTCGCCCTTCTCGGGCTTACCCCGCGCGAATATAACGAATTCATCGTCTACTGGCTCCCGAAAATGCAAAATAACCCGTATAACGTGATCTACTTCCAAGGAGAAGCCTATACCGACCGCGCGGCGCTCACGGTCACGCCCGCGCCCGATACGATCCTTCGCGTATTTATGGCCTACTATCCGAGCGAAACGGCGGTCGAGCTTCCCGAACAGGTACTGACGCCGACCGAGCGAAAGGGCTTTACTCTCGTCGAATGGGGTGGGCGGAGTACCTCCGCTGTCAGTTCCGTAACGACTTTTGAGTAAGTGGCGGGTTTCTGCCTCGTAGTAACGAGATTGCGGAAATTGGGATATATAAATACGGGGTGACCCCGCTGTCAGTTCCGTAACAAGTATTGGACAAGCGGCAAAATTCTATTCCAAAACGGAAAAAACTCCGTAAAATAAGAATTTTATTCTTCGGATTGACATTTTGAGCGTTTCATTGTATAATTGTTTCAGTAAAGCTATCTATTACAAAAGGAGGAGCGACTGTATGGCGATCACGGTACATCTTTATTACACCGGCGAAAACGGGAGCGCGGCGCGGTTCGCGGAGGAAATGACCAAAAGCGGGATCGTGGAGCTGATCCGCGCCGAGGAAGGAAACCTCCGCTATGAATACTACCTCCCGCTCGATGATCGGGAGACCGTCCTCTTGATCGACAGCTGGCGGGATCAGGCGGCGATCGACGCGCACCACGCCTCCCCGATGATGGGTCGGATCGCGGCGCTTCGGGAGAAATACGGGCTTCACACTAAGGCGGAGCGCTATTTATCCGACGAAAACGGCGTCCCAGAGAAGGATCGAGCATTCCTGAAATAACCTTAAGGCAACACCGCACAATTACCGGCTACGCCTTTGCCGTCCGATTGACAGCCATATTTTCCGCCATATCGCACAGAATTTTTTTGAAAGGTGGTCTCCCCCGGGCGGGGGAGGTGTCACGCAGTGACAGAGGGGCTGACCGACAGGTCAGCCTTCCTGCATAAAATCGGTACAATCTGACCGCAACAGGATGTTGCGTGACATTCGCCCCAAGCGCCGCACGGACGCGGCGCAAAACAAAGCGAATGTCAGAAAAACCTCTGACTGCCACTCGAACGACAATAATTATGCGGTGTAGCCTTAAAAAGTATGGAAATTCCCGTTGCGGTTATAATAACCGTAACGGGAAATTTTTTCGGGAGAGGAAGGCGCAAAAATGACCGATATTTTTCTTTTCGGCGACCCGGGCGACGACCGCTTGGGCGGAATGATCCGACGGCGGCTCTCAAAGACCTATCGGATCACCTATATCGCCGAGGGGCGATTTCTCCGTCTCGGGAAGGGCTACGACCTTCTCTTTTACGACGGGAATCCGCGCGAGGTCGAGGGCGCGGCGGGCGCTGTCCTCATTTTAAAGGAGGGCGCGGCGCTCCCCGCGCGTCTCCCCGACGACTGTACCGCGATCGTCAGCGCGGACAGCGAAGCCCAGCGAGCCGCCGTAAGGGAGCGGCGGCTAAGGACGATCGCCTGTGGGGTGAGCGCTACGGCGACGGTCTCTTTTTCGAGCGAGACGGACGAAACGATCGTCGTGACGCTCAATCGTGCGATCACAGCCCTTTCGGGAAAAGAGATCCAGCCCCTCGAGCTTCCTGTTTTAAAGGAGGGGCTGGATCATGATACGTTGATGCGTTTTACCGCGCTTCGGCTACTGCTCGACGATTTTGATTCCGAGCTCGGGAAATTGTATTAGCCGAAGATCGCGAGGAGTACGCCCGCCGCGACCGCCGAGCCGATGACCCCGGCGACGTTCGGTCCCATCGCGTGCATTAAGAGGAAGTTGGAGGGATTCTCCTCCTGACCGACCTTTTGGGAAACACGCGCCGCCATCGGCACCGCCGATACGCCCGCCGAACCGATCAGCGGATTGAGCTTCCCCTTTGAGAGAACGCACATCAGCTTCCCGAGAAGAACGCCGCAGGCTGTCCCCACACAGAAGGCGATCAGACCGAGACCGATGATGAGGAGCGTTTCGATCTTTAAGAAGTTTGAGGCGGTCGCCGTCGCGCCGACCGTAACGCCGAGCATGATCGTAATGATATTCATCAGTTCGTTTGAGGCGGTCTTAACGAGACGCTCGACAACGCCGCTCTCCTTAAATAAGTTCCCGAGCATGAGCATCCCGACGAGCGGCGTCGCCGAAGGAACGATAAACGCGACGATCACCGTTACCGCGATCGGGAAAATGATCTTTTCGCGCTTTGAGACCTGGCGGAGCTGTTCCATACGGATCGAGCGTTCCTTCTTGGTCGTTAAAAGCTTCATGATCGGGGGCTGGATCACGGGGACGAGCGCCATATACGAATACGCCGCGACCGCGATCGAGCCGAGCATTTCCGGCGCGAGCTTAGACGTAAGATAGATCGCGGTCGGTCCGTCCGCGCCGCCGATGATCCCGATCGACGCCGCCTGACGAAGCGAGAAATCGACGATCCCCGTCGCCGACAGCGCGCACGCGCCGAGGAAGGTCAAAAAGATCCCGCCTTGCGCCGCCGCGCCGAGGAAAAAACTCTTTGGATTCGCGATCAGCGGACCGAAGTCGGTCATACAGCCGATCCCGAGGAAGATCAGCGGCGGGAAAAGCTGTAGCTTAACGCCGAGATAGAGAATATCGAGCAGACCGCCGTCGTGCAACACCTGCCCGAAATCAATATCGGTCGTAAGGAAAAACTCGGGGTGGTAAAGCTCCGCGCCCGGGATATTCGTAAGCGCCATACCGAACGCAATCGGGAGAAGGAGCATCGGCTCATACTGTTTCACGATCGCGAGATACATCAGCACAAACGAGATCAAAAGCATCAGCCCCTGCTGCCAGGTGATGTTGCAAAACGCCGACCCCTGCCATAGATCAGAGATCGTATTAAGAAATACATCAATCATGTCTGAACCCTCTTTATTTTGAATTTCATCGTATCGTTAGACTTAAAGCCCGCGCGTATTTTCGGCGATCCCCGCCGCGCTCCAGCCCGAGCGGAGCGTTTTTTCGCGCTGCCTTACGCCGACAACGCGATACTGTTTCCCCTCCGCTTCGCCGTATGCGGCGACGGCGGCGGAGATCACCGCGATCAGTTCTCCGTCGTCCTCTTCCTCCGTCTCCTCCGCCGCCTCGCGGATCACGGGCGCGGAAACGGACGGCGCGGGCGCGGCGGGGGCGGGGTCTTTTTTCTTCTTCCTTAAAAGAACGCCCATCAGCGACAAAAACCCGACCAAGATCGCGAGGATCAGGAATACAACAACGATACCCGTAACGACGGTCGAGCCGACCGTCCCCCAGTAGTCCGTCGCGGGCGCGGCGCTGAGTAAGCGCGGCGCGAACCATTCTGACATACCGTTCATCTCCTTCAAAAATTTTTTATTCACGGATCGGACTCGACCCCATGGATCAGCGTGGAACGAGTCCGTTTTTTACGGAAGCGGGTTACCGCTTTTTTCCAAAAAAAGCAGTACCGCAATCGAATTTATTATACTACTTTCCGAGGAAAATTTCAAGTGATTTTTAAAAAAACCTTAAAAAATACCGAAAAAGTTTTTCTTTCCGAAAGTTTTTCGTAAATTTTACCAAAAGCATTGAAAAAAAACGAAAAGTATGTTAAAATGGTATAAAAATGTACGGTAAAATTTTCATATATCGGAAAGGATCAGCTATGTCCGCTTTATTTCAAAGAAAATTATTCGCCTGTGTCGCGGCGCTCGGGATCATGAGCCTGTCGGGCTGTTACTTCTTCCCCGCCGAGGAGGAGCTTTTAGATCCGCCCGTGATCGCGCCCGACGAGGTCGCTTATTCGACCTTCACCGCGCGGCTCAAGACCATCCAAAATACCGTCACCGTCACCGGCTATGTAAAATCGCATACCGAGCGGGAGTGTTATTTCACCGACTATACCGGGAAGGTGAAAAATGTTTATGTCCGGGCGGGGGATCTCGTCGAGGAGGGCGATCTCGTCGCCGAAATGAATACCGGCGCGCTCGAATACGAGCTCGAGATCCAGCGGCTAAAGAGCGAGGCGGCTCAGCTACAATACAACTCCACCGGCTCGCGCGCGGATCTTTTACAGCTCGAGATCGAACAGAATACCCTCGCCATGTATCAGGCGGAATACGACGGGGCGCGGGTCTATGCGCCGATCGCGGGACAAGTCTCTTATGTCTTTAAGCTTAACCCCGGGACGGAATTTGACCCCTATAAGGTCATCGCGCGGATCGCCGACCCCGAGGCGCTTTTTATTGAAGCGAGCTACAGCGACGGTCGTACCTTCTCCGTCGGCGACGAGGTAACGGTCAATATCGACGGCGAATCCTACACGGGCGTCGTTTCGTACAGTCCGAAGGAGGCTCGCGAGGAGGGCGCGGAGAACGTCAACGCGCTTTATGTCGAATTTAAGGACGAAAAGCCTCCCTTCTCCTATCTCGGGGCGCTCGCGGACATCGTAAAGGTCAACGCGACGGCGGAGAACGCGGTCGTGATCCCAAAGCATCTCGTCAAGACAGACGGAGAGCGGGAATATGTCCAGCTTTTTGAGAACGGCGAAAAGACCGAGCGCGACGTAACGACGGGGATCTATAACGCGACCGAGATCGAGATCGTAAGCGGGCTCGGCGCGGGCGAACAGGTCATCGTAAAATAACGACGGGAGAAGGAGCGCACCTTTGTTTACATTACTTTTCAGAAAAATGGTCAAAACCAAATGGATGGTCTTATGTCTGTTCATCGGTTTTTTGATGGCGGCGGGGATGATGAGCGCCGTACCGATCTATATGGACGCGTCCTTACAGCGTATGCTCATCAAGGATATGGAGGCGTATCAGCTCGCGACGGGGGAATTTCCCGGCGTTTATTCCGTTTCCAAAACGCTCAGCGCGGGAACGAGCGCGGCGGAACAAAGCGCCATGATCGACGAGCTTCCCGCGCTCGTAAAAAATGAGGTCGGCGCGATCCGTATCCCGGTCGGGTCATCAAAAACGGTCGTTTACGACAACCTTCAATACCTCATCAACGGGACGAATAAGGGAACAGCCGCCTCGACCCGCGTTAAGCTCGCGGCGATGACCGGCTTCGCGGAGCATACCGTCCTCAAAAGCGGGAGAATGTACTGCGCGGGCGGGATCGCGGAGGACGGCGTTTATGAGGTCGTCGCCTCGGAAACGGCGCTAAAGACCCTCGAAGCGGTTCTCGGGAACGAATATGAGGTTCACTCGGTTGACACGGGGCGGGAGGCGATCCGCGTCCGTATCGTCGGGATCTATGAACAGTCCGACCCGAACGACATCTATTGGTCGGAGACGATGGATCGATACGTGAACGCGCTCGTGACGGATTACGACTGTTTCTCCGAACACCTTCTCGGCGGCGGTCACGCCCAGCTGACCGATATTTCGGTCAGCTATGCCCTCGCCTATCAGTCGATGGATATGAACGACCTTCCCTCCGTGACGGCGGCGATCGGGGAGGATTTTGAGCGTTACGCGTCGCTCGGCTATACCTTCCGAATGGGGATCTTTGACATTTTAGAGGAATACGCCGTCGAGGCGGAGAAGCTCACGGGTATCCTCTGGACGCTCCAGATCCCGACGATGGTGATGATCGCCTTTTATCTCTTTATGGTCTCTCAGCTCAACGTCGAGCAGGAGAAAAACGAGATTGCGGTCTTTAAAAGCCGGGGCGCGAGCTCAAAGCAGATCTTCTTCCTCTACGCGGCGGAGTCCGGGATTCTCGGGCTGGTCACGCTCGTGACCGCGCCGCTCCTCGGGCTTTTATTCTGCCGCTTCCTCGGCGTGTCGAACGGCTTCCTCGAATTTGTGAACCGTACCGGGATCGCCGCGAAGATCACGGGAACGGCGGTTCTTTACGCGCTCGTCGCGGTCATCGTCTTTTTCCTCACGACGATGATCCCGATCATCCCCGCGTCAAAGCTCTCGATCGTCGAGTATAAACAAAGCCAAACGAAGGTCGTTAAAGCCGCCCTTTGGGAAAAATGCTGCGTCGACCTCCTCCTGATCGCGGCGGGCGTCGTTTTTTACGGGATCTATACCGCGAACGAGACGATCCCCACGGAGTCGACCGGGGAGATCAATCCCCTGTTCTTTATCTTTTCGACCTGTCTCGTGATGGGTCTCGGGCTTTTATTTATCCGTATCTATCCGTATTTCCTTCGGGGGATCTATACCGTATTCCGCCCGCTCTGGTCGCCCGCCCAATATATGGCGATCACGTCGGTGAGCCGCGCACAGGGCGGGAAGATCCGCTTTTTGATGCTCTTCCTCATCGTGACGTTTTCCCTCGGGATCTTTTCGGCGAATACAGCCCGAACGATCAACGACCAAAAGGAGGATCGGATCAACTACGCGACGGGCGCGGATATTCGGTTAAAGGAATATTGGCTCGAAACGACGACGACCGACGAGAGCATGACGGTAACGGGATATGTCGAGCGGGATTTTGACCGTTTTGAGAATTTAGCGGGGGTCGAGACGGCGACGCGCGTCCTTATCAACAATTCCGCGCGGGTCACGGTCGATAAAACGACCGAGAATAACGTCACGCTCATGGCGATCGAGCCGTATCGATTCGCCCATACCGCGTGGTTCAGAAACGACCTCCTCCCCGTTCACTGGTGGAATTACTGCAACGCGTTACAGGAGTATCCCGCCGGCGTGATCGTCTCGCGGGCGCTCGCCGAGAAATATGAGCTCGAGCTCGGGGACGCGATCGGGGCGAAATGGTCGGGGAACGACACGATCACCGCGACGATCGTCGCGATCGTCGACTATTGGCCGGGGATCAACCCAAACGAGGCGAACCGCGCCGTTTCACCCGGGGACGAGCGCCGCGCGAGAGAGGCGGAGGAATCGGACGAGCCGGTCGACACCTACGCGGTCAAGTCGTTTATCGTCATGAATTATAACTATATCTATAACCTGACGGATATAGAGCCTTATGAGGTATGGCTAAAGCTCGCGGACGGGGCGACGAGCGAGGCGCTTTATCGGGACATTTCCGAAAAGCGCATCCCGATCGAATCGATCACCGACGCGTCTCAGCTCCTCATTCGCGAAAAAAACGAGCCACAGCTCCAAGGCATGAACGGCGCGCTCACCATGAGCTTTATCATCATTATGGTGATGACGGTGATCGGCTTCCTCATCTACTGGATCCTCTCGATCCGCAGCCGAACGCTCCAGTTCGGGATCTTATGCGCGATGGGCGTGACGTTTAAGGAGATCGTCGGGATCATCGGGTATGAACAGATCCTCGTCTCGGGCGTGTCGATCGCGATGTCCTTCCTCATCGGCGGGGTCGTGAGCGATCTTTTCGTCCCGCTCTTTCGCTCGATGTACCGCCCCGCCGACCAAGTTCCACCCTTCCGCGTGGCGGCGGCGCAAAGCGACTATATTAAAATTTATATCCTGATCGTTCTCATGCTGGGCGGCGGCTTCGCCATTCTCGGGCGGCTCATTAAAAAGATCAATATCAATAAGGCGCTAAAGCTCGGGGAGGATTAAGACTTGAAAAAAGAAGAAGGTGGCTGGTTCACCGTCGAGGAGATCGACGGCGATACTTTCGCGATCGGCGAATATAAGCACTGGGAGGAGGCGCACGCCTATCTTTTAACGGGAAGGAGACGCGCCGTCCTCATCGATACGGGACTCGGGGTCGGGCGGATCGATCGGGTCGTTAAAAGCCTTACCGACCTCCCCATAAGCGTCCTCACCACACACGTTCACTGGGATCATATCGGCGGACACGGCTTATTTGAGGACGTCGCGGTGCATGAAGCCGGGCGGGAATGGCTCAAAAGCTTCCCGATCCCGTTAGCGGTCGTAAGGAGCAATCTGACGCGCCCGCCTTGCGACTTCCCCGAGGGCTTTCGCCCTTCGGAATATCGGGTCTATCAGGGCGAGGCGAAAAGCGTTTATCGCGACGGCGATCGGTTTGATCTCGGCGGGAGAACGCTTACTGCGATCCATACGCCCGGACACTCGCCGGGACATTGCTGTTTTTATGAGGCGGAGCGAAAAACGCTTTACAGCGGCGACCTGATCTATGGAGGCTGTCTCGACGCGTTTTATCCGACGACCGACCCGCTCTTATTTTGGCGGTCGATCCAAAAGATCCAAGCCCTCGCGGTCGACCGTATCCTTCCCGGGCATCACGCGCTTTCCCTATCGGCGGGGATCGTCGATCGGATTGAGGCGGCGTTCGCCGCGCTTTCGGCTAAGGACAAGCTCTTCCGGGGGAGCGGGCTTTACGATTTCGGGGAATTTCAAATTCACCTTTAAAAGGAAACCGAAGCCTGCCCCTCCAACACCTTCCCAAAATAAAAAACCGCTCAAAGAGCGGTCAAAAAAGATAAGCTATAAAATTATATCCTCAAACTTGCCGCAGATCGCCTCAACGAGCGAACGCGGCGAAAGCTTTATCTGAGCCCCGAGCCGCCCGCCGCTGATATAAAATTCGTCGAGCGAGAGCGCCGAGGCGTGGACGACGGTCGGGAACTGTTTTTTCATACCGATCGGCGTACACCCGCCGCGTACATAGCCGGTCACGGCATTGATCTCCTTCACGGGTAAAAGCTCGACCGATTTTTCGCCCGCGCTTTTCGCCGCCTTTTTAAGATCGAGCTCCTCCGCCACCGGGAGGAGAAAGCAGTAATACGCGCCGCTCTTTCCCCGCGCGACAAGCGTTTTAAAGGTCTCCTCGGGCGGCTGACCGAGCGCGCGGGCGACGGTCAGACCGTCGATAAACTCCTCACATTCATAGACCGCGACCTCATAGGGGATCCCCGCCCGATCGAGGAAGCGCATAGCGTTCGTTTTTGTTTCCTTTGACATTTTCCGCTCCCCTTTAGTCGGACATATTTTTCATAATATAATTTTTGATACAGCGAAAGGTCTCGTCGCTCAGGTCATGCTCGATCTTACAGGCGTCGTGGAGCGCGACGCTCTCCTCGACGCCGATGTCCATAAAAAATTTTGAGATCACGGTATGGCGCTCATAGATCTTATCGGCGATCGCGCGCCCCTCGTCGGTGAGCGTGATGTGGTTATTCTCGTCGACGAGGATCAGCCCGCCCTTTTTCATACGCTTTAAGACGACCGAGAGGGTCGGGCGCGAATAGCCCAGCTCGTCGCAGATGTCGATCGCGTGAAGCTCCGGTTTTTTCTTTGATAAGATCAAGATCGTCTCGAGATAGTTTTCAATTGCCTCGGAAATTTCCATTTTTTGTCCTTTCTTTTTGTGCAGGCGTACACACCCGCGATCCTTTATTTTAACGCGATCTTTTCCGCTTCGTCCGTCCAGTCGTAACAGCTCGTCATATTCTGAGGGAGGGTCGAGGAGTCGACGCGGAGCGTACTCAGTAAAATACAGCTCGACCGCCGATAGATCGGGATCTCGACCGCGTAATAATCGAATAACATTTCATACGCGCCGGCGAACGCCTCGCGAAGCGTCTCGGGGTCGGTCGAGGTCTCCGCCGCCAAAACACATTCCGCCAGCGTCTCACTCTCGAGCCCAAAGAGATTGTCGTCGCCGTACATCTCGCTTAAACGCGGGCGGATCCCCGTCTCCCACACCGACGCCCAGATCTCCTGTGTCCCGCTGTTGATCGCCGACCAAAGCTGGGACGCGTCGGCGGTATCCGTGATCGAGAGCGTGATCCCGATCTCGCCCAAGAGCCGCTTCGCCCCCGTCAGCGCGTAGTAGGAGGGGTGATTTCCCTTCCCCTCCGCCGCGATGATCGCGCGGAAGGTCATCGAACCGCCCTCGGGCGCTTCGGTGACGAGCCGATCCTTCACCGTATAGCCCGCCGCCTCAAAAAAGCCGAGACAAGCCGCCTTCGCCGCGTCGAACCGCTCCTCCTCAGTCATATGCGCCGTATAGATCGCTTCGCCGTCGCGGTCGACCTCATAGGGCGCGGCGGCGGAATACGCCGAGCCGCTTAAATATTCAGAAGCCGCCGCGGGATAATTCGCCGTAACGCCGCCCTCGCCGAAGTAGCGGTAGACCGACTCGTCGCGGTTTAAAAAGATCGCGGTCGCGAGTGCCTTCCGAAGCGCGATGCTCTCGTCGGAGCGCGGGTCGCCGCCGATATTGACGCGCTTGGCGTTGATCCCGATAAAGCCGTAGCCGTCCGAGCCGATCGTATACGCCGAGAGCTTCTCGAGCGCCTCGTTCGCGCTCTCGACCGCCGCCGAGGTCAGAGCCGAGCTCTCGGGATAAGACAGCTCCGCCGCCCCATCCGAAACGGCGGCGACCGGGTCGGAGGTCTGTAAGACCTCGAGCTTATCGGTCTTGGGCGTTCCCTTATAATATCGCTCGTTCGCGTTCAGATAGACGACCCCGCTCTCGCTCCGCTCATAGACATAAGCGCCCGCGCCAAGCGGAGAACCCGCCTTTTCCTCGGCGATCGCCCTTCCCTCGCCCTTCACAAAGCCAAAACGATCATCGTCATAGGAATAAAGCCGCTTATCACCGTAATAATGGAGCGGCGCGATCGTAAGCCCCGCGAAAAGGGTATCCGCCGAGGCTTGTCCCGATACGGTAAGGGCGATCTCATATTCGCCCTTTTTATCGATCCCCTCGATCCGATCGACCGTCTCCGCCGTCTCGCTTTGCTCCGAGAGATAGCCGATCGCGCAGATCTGTGCCTCGGTCAGGAAGTAATCGGGATCGCCGCGATACATACTCCCGAGGAGAGCGTAATTCCCACCGTACATATCCGCGAGATCGCTCAATACCCGAGCCTCGTCCGCTTCCTCGGAGCGATAAGTACTGTCGACCGCGTAAAAGAAAGCCATTAAGTCCTTCGGCTCGGGATAAGCCTCGGTATAGACCGAATAGCTCGTCTCACCGTAGAGCGATCTTACCCATTCCAGCTCTTGTTTTAAAAGCGGCTCGACGATCGTCGCGCGGATCCGCTCCGCGACCTCCTCCGAGGCGAGCGCCTCGGCGATCTCGTCCTCGGTGAGCGCGTCGGCGATCGTACTGTTTAGGCGATAGTTGATCTCCCCCTTGATCCCCGCGCCGCGAAGCGACGTTTCCCAAGAAAAAGAGGGGTCTAAAAGGACATAGAGCGTAAAGATCAGGTCGTCGGCGGTCAGAGGCTCGCCGTCCGAAAAAACGACATCGTCGCGTAGCCGGATCGAAAAGACCGTCTCGTCCGCCTCCTCGTCGTAGTCCGCCTCGACCGAGGCGATCCCCTCATAGGAATAATAGCTCCCGTTATAGAGCCGCCGTTCGCCGCCGATCCCGTCGGAGACGACATATCCGCTCCGATCGCGCTCTAAGAGCCGAACGCCCGTAAGCTTTGTAATAAACGCGTCAAAATCACCCTCGGAATAAAAGGGGCTATATGTATAGCTATAGCTGTCGAGCGCGACGCGAAGCGGCTGTTTCTCCGCCGCGCGGGGCGGCTCGGTCTCGTCCGCGATCGCGGCGGCGGTCGTCTCGC
>JAMPCH010000039.1 GCA_023666265.1 Roseburia sp. | reverse complement strand
CGAAAAAATTCGGCATTGAAACGCCGGAATTTTACGCTTGTTTGGCGAAAAGCTTCCTAAAGGACAAGGACGCTGTTCCCGACAAGCTCGAACGGTATTATGATTATATCGTTGAAAAATAATCTTTGAAAAAGGGGCGGAGCGATCCGCCTCTTTTTTTGCGATCTCGTGTCATATTTCGTGGCATACTTTTTCACAAAATGCGGTTTATTTAACCATTTTTAGGGTTATATGAGCATAATTTTAATATTAAAGGAGTATGAACAAACCCGCATTATAAAGCGATTTGCTTAATAATGCGGGTTTGTTCATATTTTTCGTTTGGTGCGGAGAATGGGACTTGAACCCACACGAGCAAATGCCCACTACCCCCTCAAAGTAGCGTGTCTGCCATTCCACCACCTCCGCAAGGCGAAGCCGCCCCACGTCATGCCTTATGACTGTTATATTATAGCAAAAAAAAATGCGCTTGTCAAGTGTTTTTTCATAAAAATTCAAAAAATCTTGTCAAAGCGACCCCGGCGACGTTTTTTCGTTACATTTTATCCCCGTTTCATTACATTTTACTTTATATTTTTCTTTTCCTGCCGATATAAAGAATAGATCAATCGTGAAAGGAGCGTGCGCCGATATGCCCCGAGCCTTCGTCGTCGACGACGACCCCGCGATCCGCGAGCCGCTTTGCGCGGCGGTGAGGCGGCTCCTCCCCGGGTGGGAGATAAAAAGCCACCCCTCCGGCGAGGCGCTCCTCGCCGACCGCGACGCGCCCGACCTCCTACTCTTAGACGTCAGTATGGGGGAGACGGACGGGATCGAGACCGCCCGCCGCCTTCGCGAGAGGGGGTCGTCCGCCGTGATCGTTTTTATTACAGGCGTAAAAGAGGCGGTCTTTGACGCCTTTGACGTGGGCGCGTTCCACTACCTCCTAAAGCCCGTCGGGGAAGAAAAATTAAAGGAGGTCCTCGATCGCGCGTCGAGAGAGATCCTTCACAAAAAAGAAGGAGAAAAACGTCGCCTCTTGATCCGTACCCGCGACCGAACCGTCTCGGTCGGCGCGGACGAGATCTATTATCTCGAGAACGAGATGAGAAAGCTCGCCGTCCACACCAAAAACGAAACGCTCTCCTTTTACGGCGCGATGTCAAAGGCGGAGGAACAGCTCGGCGACGGCTTTTTTCGCTGTCACCGGGGCTATCTCGTCAATCTCGCGCATATCGCCGAGTATGACTCGGCGCAGATCGTCCTCGAGAACGGCGAGCGGATCATGATGTCAAAGGAGAAGTACCGCGATTTCGTCCAAAGATACCTTCGCTTTTTACGCGGGAAAGAGAGGGCTTATGACTGATCTCTCCGACCTCGCGATGATGATCGTGATCTACCTCGCCGAGGGACTGGGTGCCTCCGTCCTGTTCGGGGCGCTCGCCGTTCCCCGCTCACGGTTTTTCCGCCTTCGCCCCCGCGCGGCGGCGGTCTTTTGGGCGGTGTTTTGGACGGCGTCAAATCTCGCGCTCTATCTGATCTTTGACGCGACCGACGGGACGATCCTTTTGTTGAAGTTCGCGCTCCTTTCCGTCGCGATCCTTGCCGCCGCCCTCCTTTTCTTTGAGGGGAGCTTTTTACAGCGGATCTTCCCCGCCGTCCTCCTGCTCGCGGTGCGCGAGCTGGCGCTCCAGGCGACGAACTGTCTGACCTTCGTCTCCACGCTCACCGTCGAATGGATCTCCGCCCCCGCGCTCGACGGGCGGATCGCGCTCGATAACTTCCTCTTTTGGTGTAAGGCGATCTCCTTCCTCGATAATCTCCTGATCGGCGCGGTTCGCGCGTTCCTCGTCTATCGGGTCGGGAAAACGCTCGCGAAAAGCTATCGCCATAAGCTCCAGTATGAAAAGGAGGCGCTGATCTACCTCCTCCCCGCGCTGGTCGGGATCATGGTCTCGATCCTCCTCCGTATCCTGATGCTGATGATCGAGGACGGGATACCCGTCCTCCTCTATGTGCGCTATCCCGCGCTTTACGCGGTCGTCCCGATCATCTCGCTCGCGCTCCTCGCCTCGATCGTTTACGGCTTTCGGTTTTATCAGAGCATGGTCGAACAGCGGCGGGAGGCGGCGGAGCGACAGCTCCTCGGGACTCAGATCGCGCGGCTCCGCGAGTCGATCGACGAAACGGAGCGCCGCTCGGAGGGCGACCGTGCGTTTCGCCACGACCTGAGAAATCACCTGAGCGTACTAAGCGAGCTTATACGGCGAAAGTGTCCCGACGACGAAGAGATCCTCCGCTACTTCGAGGGGCTTCGCCTCTCAGCCGAACGCGCCGAGCGGCGGATCAGGACGGGGAACGCCGTCAGCGACGCGGTCGTCTCGGCGAAATTCGCCCGCGCCGAGCGCGAGCTTCCCGGAGTCGCGCTCGACGCGGACGGCTTCCTCCTGAATGAGACGGAGGGGATCGAGCCCTATGACGTCGGGATCATCTTAAATAACGCGCTCGACAACGCGATCGAGGCTTCGCGAAGGGTAAGAGAAGCCGAGCCGACGAAGCCGCTCGCGATCGCCGTCCGCTCGCTTCGGCGAAGGAATATGCTCCTCATCGAGGTCGAGAACGACTTCTCGGGGGCGCTTCGTCTCGGGGTGGACGGTCTCCCCCTCACGTCGAAGGAGAACGAGGCGCTCCACGGGATCGGACTTCGGAGCATCAAAAGCTGTGCCGAGAAGTACGCGGGCGGGATCGACTTCACCGCCGAGGACGGGAAATTTATCCTCACCGTATTACTGAAGATCACACAACGAAAGGAATGAGCAAAAATGAGCATAAGCCCGCTCGGGATACGCTTTGATCCCTATTCTTATTACCAAAAAACGAACCCCGCCGAGCGGGGCGAAGGATCGCCCGAGGTCGAAGAAACGGCGGCGGGAAGCACCCTTCCCCAAAGTAATTTTAAGACCAAGGACGAATTGATGAGCTATTTAAAGGAAAATTATAAGATCGTCGCGAGCGGCTCGGCGCAAATTTCGGGGAGCTATCTGAATAAATGCCTCACCGACGAGAGCGAACGCGAAAGGCTTTTTGAGAACCTCCGCGCCGCCGACGAGGCGCTCGAGCGCGCCCCCGACGAGATCAAGGGATTTCAAGGGATGAGCGTCTCGATCGACGAAAACGGCGATATGACGACCTCGTCCTCGGGCGGCTGGGTCAGCGTAAACGTCGGGAAGCGCGTCCGCCAGATCGCCGCCGCGAAAACGCCCGCGCAGATCCAAACCGTGATGTCCATGCTCGATACCGACCTCTCTCAGGTCAGGGACGGAAAGGCACAGGGTATGAGCGACGACGAGGAGATCGCCAAGGTCGAGGCGCTTATGCGACAGGCGCAAGCGCGCGCCGCCGAGATCGGCTCGCAGAGCGACGAAGCCCGCGCCGAGGCAGAGAAGGATATGGGCTTTTACACGACACTATTGATGTAGGGGGTCACACTATGGAACTAAACGAGATCACGGGCGCGTCCGCCGCGGCGAATACCGCCGTCGGCACGCGGGAGCGGGTCGGGGACGACGTCTTTTTCGGCTTACTCGGCGCTTACGCGGCGGAGAACGGCGACAAGGCGAAAGCCGCCGCGCCGACGCAGACGGTAAGCTTGGAGGAGATGCTACGCGCGAAGTACCCGAACCTTATGTATCACGTCTTTGACGCGAGCTCGAGCTATTGGCGGACACGAAACGACTTCCCCCACTACCTTCTCTATCAAAAGGACAGCGAACGCGCGGCGGCGGCGATCGAGAATTTCACGCCGTCGGGGGCGAACCCCTTTTACGGCTCGGTCGACGGGCGGTTTATCGCGCCGAAGGAGATCCGCGCCCTCGCGAGCGTTCCCCCGGGGAGCCGCGCGGTCGTGATCCACCCGAAGGTACAGGCGCGTATGGAGGAGGAACCGGAATACGCGCTCGAGATCATGGCGCGGATTGAGGCGTGGTGGGCGTTCGACGTCGCGCGAAACGAGGCGATGATGCCCGGGATCACGGCACGGTCGAGTTGGTCGATCGCGATCGGCGAGGACGGCGAGATCGCCAACGCCCAGTCTCATTCCCAAGGCGAGATCACGACCTCCTCAAAGAGCGCGAAGGAGGATGACGAAAAAAGCTTTTGGGAGCTTAGGCTCGAACGCCACGCCTATTTTATGGAGCTGATCACGGAGAAACAGCTCGATCACGCGGCGGCGGTCTCCGACCGCTTTCGGGCGCTGAACGTCCAAAACGCGGCGAAGGCGAAGCTCGCCGAGATGCTCGGGGACGAGGGACTCGCGGCGATCCTCGGCGAGACGATCGCGGACGTACCGACCGAGCAAGTCCTACTTGATACCGCCGCGATCGTCTTTGGGGTCAACCTACCAAAAGCGAAAAAATGACTGATTTTTATTTGTGGAAGGCGTTCGCTTTTGGTAGGTTTTAACAAAATTCAAATTTTTCTACGCTTCTTTCGGCTTTGGGGCTTTATTTTTCACCGCCTCTTGCCGATAGAATATATAGTAGGGTAGGCACTTGCCCTGCCGAAATGCAAAAAAGGAGGGAACCTTTATGCTGGACAGTAATTTCTATACATCCATGAGCAATGTTTTGACCCAGTGGAGCGACTTTCGCGTAAGTAAGAACCTGTATAAGGCTTATTTCAATATGAAAAAGTCCGAAAGCACTTCCGAAAGCGAAAGCACCACCAAGAAAAAAGAGGTCAAGTATAAGAACAGCGTGGAGGATAAGCTCGGTACGCTCTCCTCGAATATGTCAAGCTCGGTGAACGGCTTGGAAGCCGCCTTCGCGACCGATAAGGACGGAAATATCGATTATGATAAGGCGTTCTCGGCGGCGAACAGCTTTGTAAACAGCTATAACGAGCTCGTCTCCTCGATCAAAAAATCGGGGGATCAGACCGTTTCGGGGAAGCAGGAGTTTATCGCCAACATGACGAACGCGTATAACAAGCGCCTCGCCAACGTCGGGATCACCGTTAAAACGGACGGGACGCTCGAAATTGATAAAAATACCTTCAATTCCGCGTCCGCCGACGACCTCGCCAAGATCTTCGGGAAGAATGAATCCTTCGCCAGCTTTATGGGTAGTCAGGCGAAGCAGCTCTCGAACTACGCGGCGATCAGTAAGACCAATACCACGTCCTATACCCAGTCGGGTAAAAAAAAGAGCGACCCGCTCACGAGCGGCGAGCTTTTGAATATGCTCAACTGAGAGACCGACAAAAAAGTCCTAAAAGAGTGCACTCTATCGGGCGGAAGTGCCGCCGTCCGATCTCGGACACGACGGGGCGGGGCTTCCCCGACCGTTATCACATAGAAAGGAAGGAATTACATTATGCAGATCAGTGGGATCGGCGGGGTCGGCGCGGGCGGACAAAAGCCCGAGATCACGCCGCTAAAGCGACAGGATCACCCGGAGGAGAACGCCCTCCAAGCCCAGCTCGCCAATAAACAAAAGGAGCTTCAGGCGCTCTCGGAGAACGAGGACCTCGACCCAAAACAGCGGCTCGAAAAGCGCAAGGAGATCGAGGCGGAGATCGCCGAGCTCAATAACCGCCTCCAACAAATGCGTAACGAGCGCCTACAGGGGAAAGACCCCGAAAAAACCGAGGAAGGATCGCCCGCGCGTAAGAGAGACGGCTTCGCCGAGGAAGCCGAAAAGACCGACGCGCTCCTCGCGGCGGATCAGTCCGTAAAACAGGCGAAGGCGCAAAACGCCTCGGCGGATCGTCTCAAGGGGAAGGCTCGCGTCCTAAGAACCGAGGCGAAGCTCGACGCGGGTCGCGGGATCGGCGGCGAAAAGAAGCTCGCCGAGGCGTCCTCACTCGAGAGCCGCGCGGAGAAGATCAAAAACGAAAGCGCCGAAAAGCTCGGGAACGCCCTAAAGACGGAAAAGACCGAGGCTTCCGAAAAAGCGAAGGAGACCGAGGAAAAGGAAAAAGAGGACGAGACCTCCGACGTGATCTATCAAAAGGACGGCTCGCTCGTCGAACAGGCGGAGGAGAAGGAGCGCGAGCTGGACGAAAGGGCGTAAGCCCTGCACTTCACGCGAATTACGGGTGAACGCACACCTTCCCTAAAAGAAAGAAGGGTTTTTATGAAAGCGGGAAGCATGGAGGGCTTGATCGGCGCGAACGCGAACATCGGGATCGCGAGGACTCCGCTCCGCGTCTATAAAGAGGCGGAGCGAAAGGGCGATACCGCGACGATGGAGCGCTCGATGGGCTATTTTACGGAATTTTCCCAAAAGGCGGTCCGCGATACCGAGAAAGCCGCCGAGGAAACGCTCAAGGAGCAAAAAGAGGAGCGCCGCGAGCGCGAGATCGAGCGCGAACAGGCGATCGAGGAAAAACGCGCGGAAACAAAAGCCGCACGGGAAAGCGCCCTCGAAACGGCGGAGACGAACGCCGCCGAAAAAACCGAGGTCGATCCGATCGGCGAAGGCGCGATCGGCGAGGGTACGCCCACGAGCGAGCCGACCCCGGAGGTCGTCCCGCTTGTCTATACCGATACAGGCGCGGCGCGGGCGGTCGCCGAGCCGACCGTCGTCCTCGACGTAAAGGGATAAAAAGTCCACGACGGAAGGATAAAAAGCCTACGACGAAGGGAAACCTTCCCATATACAAAAAACACCGTATGCGACGTAAAATCCGCGTACGGTGTTTTTTATTGACCGATTCGTCTCACGAGCAATGATCCGCGAAAAAGAAAGCGCCGATGCTCTCCAGCTCGTTCCCGTCCTCGGGGATAAAGCCAAAGCCGCGAAGCCGCCTTTTCTTCCGCTCGTCGTCGATCTCAAAGCGCGCACGGTCGACGAAGCGGTTTTGGGCGTAGCCGAGGACGGCGCGGACTAACCCGTCGTAAAAGATCTCCTCCTCGCTCTCGAGCTCAAAAACGATCAGCTCGCCGTCCGCGATCCGCGCGGAGATATGACCGCGCACCGCGCCGCCCTCTTTCAGCTCAAAACGGATATGATCCGTCGCCGAGGGGTCTTGTAGGATCGTGATCATTTCCGACTTCTCCCTTCCCCTTTTACCGCGTTCTTTAGGATCGTCAGCTCCTCCTTCGTGAGGTCGGCGTATTCGCCGGGGCGGAGCATCCCGAGCTTTACCCCGCCGACCGAGGTGCGGCGAAGCCGCTTCACCGTCAGCCCGACCGCCTCACACATTCGGCGGAGCTGGCGGTTTTTCCCCTCTTTTATGACAAATTCGAGAACCGTCCGCCCCTCCTCCTCGGTGAGAACCTCGATCTTACAGGGGCGGGTGACCTCGCCCTCGCCGATCTCGACCCCGCCCGCGAGCCGCTCGACCTGTTCCTCCGTGACGCGCTGTGCGACCGTCACGCGATAGACCTTCGGGACGTGGCGAGTCGGGTGGGTCATATCGTTCGCGAAAGCGCCGTCGTTCGTGAGGAGTAAAAGCCCCTCCGAGTTTCGGTCGAGCCGCCCGACGGGATAGACCCGCTCGGGGACGTCGGTCAAAAGCTCGGTCACGATCCGCCGCCCCTGTTCGTCGCTCATGGTCGTGACATAGCCGCGCGGCTTATAGAGCTTTATGTAGCGGTGGGCGACCGCCGTCGGGCGGAGCTTTTCGCCGTCGACGGTGATAAGGTCGTTTTTTGGGTCGGCTTTATCGCCGAGCTTAACGGGTCGCCCGTTGACGCGGACGACGCCCTCGTCGATGAGCTGTTCCGCCTTTCGCCGCGAACAGTATCCGCTATCCGCGATGATCTTTTGTAATCTTACTTTTTCCATTCTCTTTCGTTTATCCTTTTATTTTTTGAACGCTTCCGCGAAACGCTCCCATACGGTCTTTTTTGACTCGGCGCGGGGACAAGCCTCCTCGGCGACTAACGCGATCCGCTCGATCAGCTCGCCGTTATAATAGATCTCCGCCGTCCCGAGCTGTTCCCCCGCCGCGATCCCGCCGTAGACAAAAGCGGGGACGTAATAGCGAAGGTCGAGCGCCGCCGCGCTCTCGTCGGTCAGCCCGAGCGTGAGCGTCCGCTCGGGCGAAACGGTCACGGTCTCGCTCGTCCCGCCCGCGACCTCGAGGGCGAAGGAGTCGGGTGTGATCTCTCGCGCGGTCACCGCCGTAAAGCCGTGATCGAGCATCCTCGTGTGATCGTTCCAGTCGTCCGCCGCGTTGAGCGTAACGGCGATGAGCGTGACGCCTTCGCGCTGAGCCGCCGAGACGAGACAGCGCCGCGCGTTATCGGTGAAACCCGTTTTTACGCCGATACAGCCCTCATACCGCGCTAAGAGCTTATTCGAGTTATAGAGCGTGCGGCGGCTCGGGGGATTTCCAAAGGAGAGCGCGGCGGAGCTTAAGCCGCAGATCTTACGAAATTCCTCGTTTTTGAGCGCCGCGCGGGTGAGGATCGCCATATCCCGCGCGGTCGAGTAATGTCCGTCCGCGTCTAAGCCCGAGGGGTTCACGAAGTGTGTATGCGTCATCCCGAGCATAGCCGCTTTTTCGTTCATTCTGTCCGCAAAGGCGGTGAGGCTCCCCGAGACGCTGACCGCCGCCGCGTTCGCCGCGTCGTTCCCCGAGGGGAGGAGCATCCCGTAACAAAGCGCGCGGCGGGTCACGATGTCCCCCTCGCTTAGCCCCATCGACGTCCCCTCGACGCGGATCGCCATCGCGTCGACCGTAAAGCGTCGGTCGAGCTGACCCGCCTCGAGCGTTAAAAGCGCGGTCATGATCTTTGTCGTACTCGCGATCGCGCGTTCCTCGTCGGCGTTATTCTCATAGATCGCCTCGCCCGTATCCGCGTTCACGAGGATCGCGCTCACCGCCGAGCCGGAGAGCGCCGCCGCCTCGACCGCCTCCTCCGCCGCCTCGGCGAAGGTCGGAAGGGAGAGGAGCGCCGCCGTAAGTACGCCCGTCATAAAAGAAAGAAGCTTTTTCATACCGTGTCCCTCATAAAGTCCGTTGTCTATACTACTCGTATTTTATGCGGGAACGGGACAAAATATTATTCCTATTTCTATTCCTCGTCGTCGTCCTTCTTTTTCTTCGCGAAGATCTCTTTGACCTTATTTAAAAGCTCGGGGGCGTTCTCGACGATCCCGTCGATCGTTCCTCCCTTTACTCCGAGCTCGAGCATTTTTACTTCGCCGTCCGCTTGGATCACGATAAACGCCTGAGGCTTAATGGTGATCCCCGCGCCCGCGCCGCCCGCGAATACGTCCTTGTCTACCTTCGCGGGGACGTCCGAGCCGCCCGATACAAAGCCAAAGCTCACCTTAGAGATCGGGATAATGATCGTCCCGTCGGGCGAGGTGATCGGCTCGCCGACGATCGTATTGACGTCGACGAGATCGCGGATCTTCTCCATTGAGGTATTCATTAAGCCTTCGAGATGTTGTGCCATAAAATTTTTTCCGTCCTTTCAGTTCCCTTTTTTGGGAAGGATCGAGATCCGACCGCTTCGCCAAAAAGATCAAGTGTCTTCTTTATTTAAATTGTTTATATACGTTTTGATGATCCTCGCCCCGAGCCAGAGGAGACAGCCGAGCGCCGTCGAGAGCCTGAGCTTGACCTTCGCGTGGGCGACGATCCGATCCTCTCTCGCCGAGAAGTCGGCTTCCACGCGGATCTCCCGCGCCTTCACAAAAAAATAGGTCGTTAAAAACTCGACAAGCGGATATACCGCCGCACAGACCGAGCCGTATTTGATCGCCGTTTTTGCCGCGTCGTCCGTCCCGACCGTATAAAAAAGCGAGAGGTCGCGAACGCGGATCTTTTTAAACAGGCGCTTGATCGGCGGCGACGCGCTCTTTATATATTCCATGATCGTCCCGAGCGAAAGTCCGCCGCCTTTTTTCTTTTTCGGCGTTTTTTTTGACCCTTTCGGGGTGCGCTCCCCTTCCGAGGGCGTTCCGCTCTCTCCGTCGTCCGGCGCTCCCCCGCGCTCGTCCGCTTCCTCGGAAGGGCTTCGCCCGTCCTTTTCCCGTTCGGCGGCTTCGGCGGGTCTTTTTCGCCTTTTTCGGGCGTCCTTCTTCGGTTTCGTCGGATAAAGCGTAAAAAAGAGGTATTTGATCTTTACGTCGAACCTTTCCCCATAATCGACCGTCGCCGTGATCGATCGGGTCAAAAGTAGGATCAGCGCGAGCATGACCCCCCCGAAGATCAGCCAGCCCATACGCTATTCCCCCTCTTCCTCCGTCGGGTCAAAGCCGACCTCGCCCTCGACCCGCTCCGCCCCGAGCTCCTCGAGCTCGTCAAAGTCGAGCTGACCCTCTTGGTTCGGGATCGGGGGAAGCTCCGCGAGCGACGAAAGCCCGAAACAGCGCAGGAAGTTATCCGTCGTCCGATAAGCGATCGGACGACCCGGGAGGTCGAGCCGACCCGCCTCCTCGAGTAATCCGCGCTCGACTAAAGTGTTGACAACGCTGCTGCTGTCTATTCCGCGTACCTGTTCGACGAAGGCTTTTGTCACGGGCTGGTTATACGCGACGATCGAGAGCGACTCCATCGCCGCCTGAGAAAGGGGCGCTTGGCGCTTTGTTTCGAGCGCTTTTTTGATATAGTCGCCGTATTCCTGCCTTGTCGCGAGCTGAAAGCCGTCGTTTAGGCGAAGGATACGTAGCCCGCTCTCTCTCACGTTATAGCCGCGCTCGAGCTGGTCGATGAGCTTCGGGAGCTCGTCCGCGTCGATCGCGGTCGCCTCGGCGAGCTTATCGAGCGAGATCGGGTCGCCGTGAGCAAAAAGCACAGCCTCGATCACGGCGAGCGCCTCATTCAGTTTCATTCGTCCCTTTCTCCTTTCCGCTCGCCATTACGAGCGTTTCTCCATCGTCCGAAAAAAGGACGCGCGAATGCTTCGACAGCTCGAGGAGCGCTAAAAAGGTCGCGACCTGTTCCGAGCGGGTCTGTCCCCGATAGAGCGACTTAACGCCGATCGGCTCGCCGCCCCTGATCCGTTTTAGGACATAAACGACCTTCGTAAAAACGCTGACATAGCTTTGGGCGACGAGCGGCTTGAGCGCGAGCCGCGCTTCCTTCTTTAGCTTTTCGCTCCGCCCACTGACCGCCGCGAAGCAGTCGGTCAGCTCATAAGCGTCGTGGAGGTTATGATAGGTCGGGTCGATCGGTATCTCGAGCGGATCGCGGACGAACTGGAGATCCCCGATAAACCGCCGCTTGAGCCGCCGCGCGACCTCTTTACAGAGCGCGTATTCGATGAGCCGCCCGCTAAGCTCCCGCTTCATTTCCTCGATCTCGTGCTTCGGGAGGAGCGAGGCGGTCTTCATTAAGATGAGATGCGCCGCCATCTCGACGAATTCCCCCGCGATCTCCATATCCGCCTCGCGCATATTGTCGAGATAGAGAAGGAACTGCTCCAAAAGGACGGAAATTTCTATGTCGCGGATATTGAGCTTATGCTTACGAATGAGATCGAGCATAAGATCGAGCGGCCCCTCGTAAATTTTTAGTTTAAACTGAAGCTCCTCCATATCGGCTCACCCCGCGACGAGGTGGGTAAAAAGCTCCGACTCGAGCCCCGCCATCGAGCCTAAGAAGCCCGACACAAAGTCCAGCCCCGAATAGATCCAGTCGGCGAGTATCCCAAAGGGGATCTGTAGCGCCCCCGTAAAAAGAAGCCCCAAAAGCACGAACTTTATGATCTCCTCATATTTCATGATCCCGAAATAATATTTAGACGGGAGGAAGGCGAGGAAAAGCCGCGACCCGTCAAAGGGCGGGATCGGGAGGAGGTTAAATACCCCGAGCGAGAGATTGATCGAGACGATCTCAAACAACGCCTCGAATACATAGTACGTGACCATCGTCGCGGGCGCGAGCCTTAAAACGAGCTTAGAGATCACCATAAAGACGAGCGCCATGAGGACGTTAGAGACCGGTCCGGCGGCGGCGGTGAGCGCCATCGCCGCTTTTTGGGTCTTGACCTTACGACAGCGATAGGGCTGGACGGGGACGGGCTTCGCCCAGCCGATCCCGAATAAGAGGATCGAGATCGTCCCGACCGGGTCAAAGTGGGCGAGCGGGTTTAGACTGATCCGCCCTTGGCGCGCGGCGGTATCGTCGCCGAGCCAATAGGCGACGAGCGCGTGGGCGCACTCATGGACAGGCGTCGCGATCAACAGGATGATCGCGTAAGAAAAGAGCGAGATCACGATCGTGATCGGGTTTCCGCTCATGATGGCTCTCAGCATAGACAAACTCCCTTCCGCGAAAGCAAAAACGAAAGGCGCGAAAACGCCCCGTAAAACGTCTCAACAAACATACAATCTTTATTATACAATAAATCCCGCCGTTTTGCAAGCGTTTTCGCGGAAAAGTTCGGAATTTTCGAGAAAATTTACGATAAGACGAACCGCCACTCGATCGCGCTCCAATATTCCCCCGCGTAATCCACGCCCACGCGCGGCTTCGTCGTATAGGGGTACGCCCGCCCGTCCCCCTCGAGCCAGATCTCCTTTGAGGTCAAAAGATCGGCGCGGTTGAGGCTTCGGTCGATCCCGAGAGCCTTCGTGAGCCGCGCGGGTCCCGGATAGCCCTCACAGCATCGGATCAAGACCGCCTCGGGGCTATCCTCCGCGCCGCAAACGACGTTCATCATATTGTGCATCCCGTAAACGAGATAGACGTAAGCAACCCCGCCCCGCCCAAACATCACGTCGGTGCGCGGGGTCCGTCCCTTACTCGCGTGACAGGCGAGATCCCCCGTCCCCATATAACATTCGGTCTCGGTGATCCTCAGGCGGCGAACCTCTCCGCCGCGATTTGTACATAAAAACTGACCGAGAAGAAGCGGCGCGAGCTCGAGCGCCGACTTGGAAAAAAACGAAATCTCGTTGATCCGATCCATGGGTATTCCTTTCTTTTTTGGATTGACAGCCCCGGGATTTTGTGGTATACTGAACGGGTCGGCGGGTCGGCGGCTTGTCCGCTTATCCGGCTCGTCGGCTCGTCCGAACGGTACACGAAAGGGGATGTCACGGTGAAAAACGCGAAAAAAAGGCTTTTATCCCTCGTTTTTCTTCTTTTTACTTTTATGACAGGCGGCTGTACCGCCGAGCCGATCCGCTCCGAGACGACCGCCGCCGCCCCGCTCCCAAAGCCCGCCGCGCTCGAGACCTCTGCTACTGCCGAAGGAACGCCCCCTTCCCCCCTCCCGACCGAAGCCCCGGTAAGCTCGGCGGGAACGTCGGCGACCGCGCCGACCGCCTCTTCGGCGGAAGCGGCGGAAACAACGGGATCGAGCGACCCCGGCGCGACCGCCGTGATCGCCTTCGCGGGCGATACGACCCAATCCGACGTTTTCGGCGAGGCGACCGCCGCGCGGAACTTGTCCTATCCCTTCGAGGACGTCGCGCCGTACTTTCGCGCCGCGGATCTCGCCTTCGTCAATCTCGAGACCTCGGTCAGTACGCGGGGCGAGAGCGAAAAGCCCGAGGGCTTCGGCTTTCGTACCGACCCCGCCTATCTCGCGGTCTACCGCGAGGCGGGGATCGACCTCGTTTCCCTCGCGAATAACCACACCCGCGACTACGGGAACGAGGCTTTCGCCGATACGATCCTTCACCTCGGCGAGAGCGGGATCGATCAGGTCGGCGCGGGCGCGAGCCTCGGCGAGGCGGCGCGGCTCGCGGTCTATGACCTGAACGGGATCAGGGTCGGCTTCACCGCCTGTAACATGATCAACATGAACCCGACGTGGTACGCGGCGGAGGATCGAGCGGGGCTATGCTGTGTCGATCTCGCGGACTGCGCGGATTATCTCGGGCGGATCGCCGAGTATGACCGCGAATGTGACGTTCTCTTTGTCTCGGTACACTGGGGGATCGAGTATGTGAACCTTATGACGGAGGAACAGCGGACATTCGCCCGCCTCCTCTGTGATAACGGGGCGGACGTGATCCTCGGCTCTCACCCTCACGTCCTCCAACCGATCGAGCGCTATGGCGAAAGCGTGATCTTTTACAGCCTCGGGAACTTCCTCTTTTATAAAATGGACGACGAAGCGGGGAAGACCGCGCTCTTTGAGATCGAGATCGACCGAAACGGCTTTATCGGCGGGACGATCCGCCCCGTCTTTATCCAATATTGTAAATCGAATTTATTGTCGACCGCCGACCCGATGTATACGGAGATCTTAACGCTCGTCCGAACGATCTCCGAGCCTTACGGCGTGACGGTCGGCGAGGAAGGAGAGATCATCCTCATCCCATGACAATAACGACATTTTTAAAAAATCGGATTGCGCCGCTCGTCGCGCTCCTACTCCTTAGCGGCTGTACGGCGAACGAGGTCATGATCCAAGAGCCGGATCTACCCGCCGCCGTCTATCTCTCCCGCCCCGCCGAGACGGAGAAGCCCGAACCCGAGCCGAGCGCGTCCGCGACCGGGATAAGCGGCGAAGAAGCCGCGCCTTCCCAAAAGGAAACGCCAACGCCCGCCCCGAAGGGAACGATCACCCTTTTGGGCGCGAATATGGTCTACACCGGCGAGAGCTTTATCTATACCTATCGGCTCGCCGAAACGGACGAGCCGGTCGAACCGGGCGAGATCGTCTGGGAATGTGACGGCGACGCGGGCGAGATCACGGCGGACGGCGAATTTTTTGGGCTTAAAAAGGGGACGGCGGCTCTGACCGTCACCGACCGCGCGCACGGGATCAGCGATACGCTCACGATCCACGTCGTCGATACGGCGGCGGACGTCGATTTTGTCCCCGAGGTAAACGGGATACCGATCGCGAATAAGACCTATCCGCTCCCGCCCGACTATGACCCCGGCGACCTCCTCCCCGAGGCTTATGACGCTTACGTTAAGCTCGTGACCGCCGCCGCCGAGGACGGGATCGAGATCACCTTTATCTCGGGCTATCGCTCTTATTGGTATCAACAGTCCGTTCACGAGAAATGGATCGAGCGCTATGACGAGGAGACGGCGGATCGGCTCTCCGCCCGCGCGGGTCATTCGGAGCATCAGCTCGGGCTCGCGATCGACGTAAACTCGCTTCTTCTCGAATTCGCCGATACGCCCGAGGCGGTCTGGCTCCGCGAGAACTGCGCCCGTTTTGGCTTTATCCTCCGATATCCGCTCGAGAAGGAAGCGGTCACCGGCTATATGTACGAGCCTTGGCATATCCGCTATCTCGGGGTCGAGCTCGCCGAGGAGGTCACCGAAAGCGGTCTCTCGCTCGAGGAATATCTCGGGATCGACTCCTATTACCGCCCGACCCCGACGGAGGAGAACGAAGCGCCCGAGGAAACGAATCCGCCCGTCCCTTCCGAAGGAGCGGAAGGGACGAATTAAACGTTCCCTCCGCTCTTTCGGAATTTCTCCAAGAACCAAATGTTTTCGGCGGTAAATTCCCGCCCGTCGAGATAGCTTAAAATTCCGCCGTCCGTCCGAAAGGCGAAGCGGAGCTTATAGCTGTAAAGCGCTTGGACGCGATAGCCCGCGCTCTTATTGAGGCGGTTGTCGCCGTACTTCCCGTCACCGAGGAGGGGATAGCCGAGATACGCCATATGCGCTCGAATTTGATGCGTCCGCCCCGTTAAAAGATCGACCTCGAGGAGGCTGTTTCCCCCGTATGTTTCGAGGACGCGGTATTTCGTGACGATCGTTCGGTTTTTTGGGGTCTTACGCTCCGAGACGACGACGCGGTTCTCCTTTTCGTTTTTAAAGAGATAGGCGGTCTTTGTCGCCTCGCGCGGCTCGGGCGTCCCCCGTACCGCGCAAAGATAGAGCTTCGTCAGCTCGCGGTCGCGGAGCTTACGGTTCAATACGCGTAGGCTCTCGGCGTTTTTCGCCGCGATGACGATCCCGCCCGTATTCCGATCGATCCGATTACATAAACTCGGGGCGAAGCTGTTTTCCTCCTCGGGGCGATATTCGCCCTTTTGATAGAGATAGCCCTTGATCCGATCGATGAGCGTATCGGGCGACCTCTCGTCGTCCTCGTGGACGACGAGACCGACGGGCTTATCGACGAGAAGGATATTCTCGTCCTCATATAGGATCGTAATCGGCGCGAAGGATAGATCACGCGCCGTTTTTTCTCTCTCGGCGAAAAGCGCGTCGCTCACGTAAACGCTCACGACGTCCCCCTCGGCGAGGCGGGCGCTCCCCTCGGCGCGTTTCCCGTTGATCTTGATGTCCTTTTTACGGAGGAGCTTAAAGATAAGACCCGACGAGAGCGCGGGACAGGCTTTGGAGAGAAATCGGTCGAGCCGCTGTCCCGCGTCGTTTTTGTTGACGTGAAACGTCCTCAACGCTGGATCCTCGTAAAGCCGTTTTTCTCAAAATGAGCGACGGCGGCGGATAAAAACTCGTTTGAGTTCGCCGAGCGCGTCCCGACCTCGGTCAAGCCGTCCACCGCTTTTTTCCAAGCCTCCTCCGTCCTCGGGTCGTCCTCGCCCGAGAACCAGACCTCGCTCCTCCATGTCCCATGCTTTAAGCCGACAATATACGGTTTTTTCATTTTATTCTCCCTTTCCTTACCTAAGCCTTCCCCTTCGATCCCTTGCTCCCGCCGAGCGACGCGCTCTCGAGGAGGTTCGTCTCGAAGGAAAAGCTCAGCGCCTTTTGTTCCCGCTCGCGCTTAAACGCGAGGGAGATCATATGGTCGAGAAGCTCGGGATACTTCATACCGAGCGGCTCCCATAAATAAAACGATAAGCTCCCCGGGATCGTATTGATCTCGGTCAAATAGAGCCTCCCCCCGTCCTCGTCGAGCATAAAATCGACCCGCGCCACACCGCAGCACCCGAGCGCTTGGAACGCCTTCACCGCGAGCGAGCGGATCTCCTCGCGGCGCTCGGGGTCGATCTCGGCGGGGATCTTTCTCTTGAGCGAAGCCATCCCCTTCCCGCCGCCGATATATTTATCCTGATAGCTTAAAATTTCGTCGTTCGCGAGCGGTTCCTCGCATTCGCTCGCCTCCGCGCTCTCATAGTCGCCGAGGACGGCGCAGTTGATCTCGCGGATATGCTCGAGCGCGTTCTCGACCAGTACGCGGATCGAGAAGGTAAACGCGTACTCGAGCGCCTCGGTCAGCTCCTCGCGGTCCTTCGCTTTTCTGATCCCGACGCTTGAGCCGAGGTTGATCGGCTTCACGATGACGGGATAGCGGGTCTTCGCCTCGATCGCGGCGAGCGTCTCCTCGGGGGAGCGGGTATAGCGCTTTACGTTGGTCACGACACAGGGTAAGACGGGTACGCCGTGATCGGCGAAAACGGTCTTCATCACGTATTTATCCATACCGACCGCCGAGGAGAGGACGTCACAGGAGGCATAGGGGACGCCGAGCGTCTGTAAAAACCCCTGAAACGCGCCGTCCTCGACGTTCGTCCCGTGGACGGCGGGGAAGACGACGTCGAGCGCCGCCAAAACGTTTTCGCCGAATTTTTTCATCGGATAGCGTAAGAGCTTTAGCCCCCCGTCGTTGATGGGGATCACGCGCGCGCTTTTGGCGAGGAGCGCCTTTAAGTCCCGATATGCCGCGATCTTACCGATCTCCTCGCCGATATAAAAGCGGTTGTCCTTTGTGATATAGACCGGGACGACCTCATATTTTTCCTTATCCATCGCGCCGCAAGCCTGTAACCCGGTAATGACCGAGACCTCATGCTCGACGCTTTTTCCTCCGAAAAAAACTCCGACTCTGATCTTCATATGTTGTCCTTTCGCTGTCCGATGTTTATTTTGTTTATTTTTTTAAGGCAGGAGTACAGCTCCCCCGTTTTTGATCAAACGCCCGATCTAATAATTATCGGGTAGGTCGTTCTCGAGGAGGATCACGCGCGGCTCGCCCGCGTGATCTTGATACGCCGCCGCTAAGCCTTCTTCGAGCGTCTTTACGACGCGGATACGCTCCTCGGGGAAGCCCGCCGAGAGCAGTCCTTCCCTTAAAGGCGGCGCTTGACGCTCGCCGACCAAGACCGCGAGGTCACAACAGCTCGCCGCGTATTCGCCGAGCTCTTTATTGAGCGGATATTCCCGCTCGCCGAGCTCGACCATACCCGGGGTCACGAGGATACGGTCACAGTTAAAGCCCGCGAGCGTTTTAAGCGCCGCTCTCGCCCCGGCGGGGTTCGAGTTAAACGCGTCGTCGATGACGGTCACGCCGTTTCCCTTATCGAGGATCTCCATACGGTGCGGGACGCACTCGAGCCGCTTAACGGGGAAAACGAGCTCGGAAAAGGGAACGCCGAGCGTATGCGCGACGGCGATCGCCCCGACGATGTTCTGGACGTTATGCTCGCCGAGGAGGCGCGTCGTAAAGCGCTGTTCCTCGCCGTTATGGCGGACGGTGAACGCCGTCCCCTTCGCCGAAACGGAAATATCCGTCCCCTTATAGTCGCGCTCCCCCTCGCCGATCCCATAGGTGACGACATTTTTCGCGATCCTATGCTCGCGGATATAGGCGTTATCGTAATTGAGGAAGACCGTCCCGTCGGTGATACCCTCCGCGATCTCGAATTTCGTCTTGACGATATTCTCGACGGAATGAAAGCTCTCGAGGTGCTGTTCGCCGATCGAGGTGATGACGCTGTGCTTTGGGTGGACGATGTCACAGATCTCCTTGATCTCGCCGACCTTCTTCGCGCCCATTTCACAAAGGAAGATCTCGTGCGAGGCGTTGAGCGAGCCGCGGACGGTCTTTACGACCCCCATCGTCGTATTATAGCTCTCGGGGGTCATAAGGACGTTATACTTCGCGGAGAGAAGCTTCTCGAGATAAAACTTCGTCGAGGTCTTCCCATAGCTCCCCGTGATCCCGATCACGGTCGTCTGAGGAAGCTCGCCGATGATCCGCTCGGCGTCGCGGATATAGTGGTTATTGACGCCCCTCTCGATCGGCTTGTTGACGAAATTCGCGATCATGGGGAGAAAGATCGCCAAAACGTGTCCGAGACAGAGCAGGAGCAAATGCCCGCCGCCGTTCATCGTGTGATCCATTCCGAGGAAAAGGAGACCCGAGACGAGGAGGTATAAGACTCCCGCCGTCACACACATTCGGATCACGCGCGGCGTAAAGACGAGCTTTTTCTTCGCCTTCCTCGGTCGCGCGAAGACCATTCCCCCGAGGATCAGCCCCGCGCAGATCAGAAGGTCACCCGGATCCGGACAGGGATAGCGGATACAGCCGTACCCCGTGTCCGCGAGGATCACGCAAAAGATCAGCGCGTAGACCCCCGCGATCAGGGGGAGGAAATGGCGTAAAAAAAGTTCCTTTAAATTTTTCCCCGTCCATAAGAGCTGTTCCGCGCGGTCATAGGAGTTGAGCTGGAACATATGCATATAATGGAGGAAGTTCGCCGCGAAGCTAAACGTCAGGATCGCGTAAAAAATAAAATGCGCCGCCGTCAGGAATGTCATAAAAAGTCCGTCCTTTTGTGTTGTCTTTTCTTCGGTCAGCCGACCCCGAGATACGAGGAGATCACGCGTAAGAAGGTATACTGTTGATCGAGGAAGGCGTAATGCCCCGCGTTCTCGAGCGTGACGAGCGCCGCGTTCGGCATCTCCTTTTCCATGCGCTTCCCGTCGCTAAGCGGGGTCGCGTCGTCGTTCGCCCCCCAGATCAAGAGGATCTCCGCGCGAATTTTTGGGAGGAGGGGCGAAAGATCCTCGTTCACCGTTTTAACGAGTACCTGTCGCATGAGCGGGGAGGCGGCGCGGTAATCCGCCGAACCGTGACGGTCGCGAAGCCGCTCGAGCGCTCTCGGGAAGAGCGCCTTCATCGGCTTTAAGGAGAGGAAGCCCTTCCCGATCCGATAGACCCTCGCCCGAAGCCTCGCCCGCGCGGTCGGCACGGGCTTGATCCCCGCGCAACCCGTCAAAACGACCTTGTCACATTCGATCGGACAGTCCTCCCGCGCGAGGAGCTTTAAGACGATCCGCCCGCCGAAGCTATGAGCGAGGAGGATCGTTTTTTTGATCCCCGTTTTTTCACAAAATCTCACGATAAAGTCGGCGTAATCGCCGACGTCCCATGGGTCGGGCGGCTCCGCCGTTTCGCCGAAGCCGGGAAGGTCGGGCGCGTAAACGGTATACCGCGCCTTTAGCGTCTCGATGATCGCCGCGAACGGCGCGGCGCTCGACCCCCACCCGTGGAGGAGGAGGACGTTTTCGCCGCTCCCCTCTTTTCGGTAATGTACGGCGATCCCGCCGATCTCGATAACCACCCGAATATCCCCCTCGATGAAAAAGATCCTCGTTTTACCGTCTTTTATTATACTCTTATTATATGTATTTGTCAAGGAAAACAGACATCTCCCGCCATGAAAACGAATTTCCCACACCCGCTCGCGGGCGTGGGAAATCGCGGACATTGATCGGGGAACGGGTGTTACTTACCGTTCTTCCCGCTTTGGCGGCTCTGCCGGTTCTGTTGTCCCTGTTGATCCTGACGATTTTGTTGATTCTGCTGATCCTGCTGATTCTGACCGTTCTGATTATTCTGCCGATTTTGCTTATTGCTCATGATCGTAACATTCCTTTCGTGCCGTACATCTACGGTTTTCGGCGAACCGATCGTCGGCTCGACCCATTCGTTATTCTTACCCGAACAGCGGAAATTATACCGCGATCCGCTAAAAATCCAGCCCGATATATAAAAGCGCGATCAATAGCGCGCGATCCGCCCCCTGTTTATAAAGGATCAAGAGGATCGCGAATATCAGTAAGCGGTCGCGGTCGCCCAAGATCGACGAGACGAGCTTACCGGCGGGGTCCATTCCGATTCCCCCCGTTACAGCGGGGACAGCTCCCGCCGCCGTTATGCCGACGGATCGATCGGTCGAGGCTTTGGGGCGTTTCGCCGACCGCCTCCTCGACGCGCTCGGCGAGACGCTGCATCTCCTCCGTCTTTCCGCTCATCTCCGCTAAGATCTCCGACGCCTCGCGCAGCCTCTCGCCGTCTACCTCGCCCCGCTCGACCGCGTCGATCAGCTCGCCGACGTCGAATACGCCAAAGCTCGTTTCCGCGTCCTCCGCCGCTTTGCCGTCCTCTTCCCCGGGGCTTTCCGCTCCTTCCTTTTGTGAAGGCGCGGGTAGCGGCTCGGGCTCGTGTAAAAGCTCGGGCGCGGCGTAAGGGGCGGCTTCCTCCGGCGGCTCGGGGGCGGGCGACGATCCGTTAGCCGCCGTCTCGGCGTCCCCCGCCTCGGGGACGATCGGCTCGGGGGCTTTCGCCTCCTTCCCTAAAATAATAAGCGGCTCTCCCGCCCCGTCCGAGACCTCCCCCGACCCGGGCGCGGCGCGACGCGACATATCCATCGCCGCCTCGATATACTCCCGCCGCTTCCGCTCGAGCTCCGCGCCGCTTACCGTACTTTTACTCCATTCCATCGTCATTTTCCCTGACCGTTCCTTTCATAAGATCTTATCCGTCAGCCCGCTCTCGCGTAGGAGCGTAAAAACGGAATAAAGCTTCATCAGCTTGATCGCCCGATCGACCTTCGCGCGGTTCTCGTCCCTTAAATGGGGCTTTAGCGCGAGGAGGAGCTCGGTGTTTTTATCCCCGCTGTTCAGGCGCGAAAAAGCGTCCATCAGCTTCATCAGCGTCTCGAGATCGAGATCGCCAAAAAGTCCTTCGCCGCCCGGGGGACGCCCCTCGTCCGCCGCCTCCGCGCCCCCCGAGGGGGCGGAGAATTTCTCGAGAAGCGCGGAAAGCTCTTCTAACTCCGCCATCGCTTTACCCGCTCCTTTCTCCCGCGATCCGGCTTTCGCGCCGACCGGGTCGGGGGGCGAAAAGCCCTATTTCATAAACCGATTTCGGAATTTCTCCGAAAGCGCGGGGTCTTTTAAGACCGCGCCGATCTTGGCGCGATCCGCCTCGCTCAGCCGCTCGGTGATCGCGGCGTAATCCCCGCTCGTCAGCGCCTCGCGGAGGCGGTCGGGCGAGATACCGAGCTTTTCGCTAGCGGCGGCGAATAAGCCGTCAATGTTCAGATTTCCCATATCGAGATCCTACCCTTTCCGATAAGCCCCGGCTTATCAAATTTTATGCGGATTTCCCGCTTTTATGACGCTTGGGGAAACGTAAATGAGACCTTTCCCTCACATCATTGCTAAAAAATAGGCGTTATTTTTATGGATTATGCGGTTTGACATCTTCCTCGCGATATGTTATAATGAATTTATTATAATTATGACACGCGCGGAGGGCGGGCTAAAGCGTCCCCTTGGGACATAACGGCGACGCGCTCGCGGGGGAAAAGGACGGACAGCGGTATGAAAATCGTAGTGGTGGCGGATACGCATAAGGACTATAAGAATTATAAGGCGGTCGTCGAGAAAAACGACGACGCGGATCTTTTTATCCATCTCGGCGACGGCGAGCATGAATTCGCCGACGTCCAGCGCGAATTTCCCGATAAAAAATTCGTTTTTGTCCAAGGGGAATGTGACTTTGGCGCGCATAAGCCGCTCGAGGTCGTCGAGGCGGAGGGATATAAGATCCTCTGTGTCCACGGGCATGAATTCAACGTTCAGGGCGGTCTCGACCCGCTCATCAACGAGGCGAAGCACCGCGACTGCCGCGTCGCGCTCTTTGGTCATACGCATATGTACCGCACGGAATGTATCGACGGCGTTTATATCATGAACCCCGGCGCGATCGATTCGCCGCGCGGAAAGAATAAGCCCTCTTACGGGGTCATCACGATCGACGGGACGGGGAAGCTCAAAATGAACACCGTCGCGTTAAAATGACCCTACCCTCAGTATATTCAAAGCGTTCGTTTCTGTGACGGACGCTTTTGATTTTTTCTTTTTGTGAAGGAGTCTCCCCCCTCGCGCCCCCGATCGCTCGGGAAATTGTATGTTCCGTACATTTCCCGCCGATCACGGGAATAAATTTGTATAAAAATAACAAAAATTAAAAATTTACCAAAAAAGACTTGATTTTTTTACGCGAAGTGATTACAATAAGTTATAGCGGTTAGCACTCAAAGCGATAGAGTGCTAACTTCACCGAATGACATAGGAGGTAAGAAAATATGAAAATAAGACCATTGGCAGACAGAGTTGTGATCCGCTTCCTCGAGGCGGAGGAGACGACAAAGGGCGGGATCATCCTCACGAGCGCCGCTCAAGAAAAGCCCCAGGTCGCCGAGATCCTCGAGGTCGGCCCCGGCGGGGTCGTCGACGGGAAGGAGATCGTTATGGAGGTCAAGAAGGGCGATAAGGTTCTCACCGGGAAGTACGCGGGTACCGAGGTCAAGGTCGACGGGGAAAAATATACGATCGTCCGCCAGAGCGACATACTCGCGGTCGTAGAATAACGACAGAATGAAAGAAAGGATTGATTGATCATGGCTAAACAGATTATTTACGGCGAAGAGGCACGGAAGTCTTTACAGACGGGTATCGACAAGCTCGCCGATACCGTTAAGATCACCCTCGGACCGAAGGGGAGAAACGTCGTCCTCGACAAGAAATTCGGCTCGCCGCTCATCACGAACGACGGTGTAACGATCGCGAAGGAGATCGATCTCGAGGATCCCTTTGAGAATATGGGCGCTCAGCTCGTTAAAGAGGTCTCGACCAAGACCAACGACGCGGCGGGCGACGGTACGACGACCGCGACCCTCCTCGCTCAGGCGATCGTCCGCGAGGGAATGAAGAACGTAACGGCGGGCGCGAACCCGATGATCTTAAAGAAGGGGATCGAAAAAGCGGTAGAGACGAGCGTCGCGGAGATCAAGAAAAATTCGCGCGCGGTCGCGAATAACGACGAGATCGCCCGCGTCGCGGCGGTATCGAGCGGGAGCGACACCGTCGGGAAGCTCATCGCCGAGGCGATGGAAAAGGTCTCCGCCGACGGCGTGATCACCATCGAGGAGAGTAAGACCGCCGAGACGTACAGCGAGGTCGTCGAGGGAATGCAGTTTGACCGCGGCTATATCTCGCCCTATATGGCGACCGACGGCGATAAGATGGTCGCCGACCTCGACGAGCCGTATATCTTGATCACCGATAAAAAGATCTCGGTCATCCAAGACCTCCTCCCCCTCCTCGAGCAGATCGTAAAGACCGGCTCAAAGCTCCTCATCATCGCCGAGGACATCGAGGGCGAGGCGCTCACGACCCTAATCTTAAATAAATTAAGAGGAACATTCAACTGCGTGGCGGTCAAAGCGCCCGGCTTCGGCGACAGACGGAAGGAAATGCTCCAGGACATCGCGATCCTGACCGGCGGTCAGGTCATCACGAGCGACATCGGTCTCGACCTCCAGGACGCGACGATGGATATGCTCGGACGGGCGAAGCAGGTCAAGGTCTCGAAGGAGAACACGATCATCGTCGACGGTATGGGCGATTCCGACGCGATCAAGGAGAGAGTCGGTCAGATCCGCGCGGCGATCGAGGAGACCACGAGCGAATTTGATAAGGAAAAGCTCCAGGAGCGTCTCGCGAAGCTCGCGGGCGGCGTCGCGGTCATCAAGGTAGGCGCGGCGACCGAGATCGAGATGAAGGAAAAGAAGCTACGCATTGAGGACGCGCTCGCCGCGACAAAGGCGGCGGTCGAGGAAGGGATCGTCGCGGGCGGCGGTACCGCGCTCATCAACGCGATGGCGGCGGTAGAAAAGCTCACCGATACCCTCGAGGGCGACGAAAAGACCGGCGCGAGGATCGTTCTCCGCGCGCTCGAGGAGCCGGTACGCCAGATCGCGGCGAACGCGGGACTCGAGGGCTCGGTCATCATCGATAACATCAAGCGTAACGGCGGGCTCGGCTACGGCTTTGACGCGTATAAAGAGGAATATGTCGATATGATCTCGGCGGGGATCATCGACCCGGCGAAGGTAACGCGCTCCGCGCTCCAAAACGCCGCCTCCGTCGCGGCGATGGTTCTCACGACCGAGAGCCTCGTCACCGACGTGAAGGAGGACGAACCCGCTCCCGCCGGCGGCGCGGGCATGGGCGGTATGGGCGGTATGTATTGATCCGCCGAAACGCGTAACAAAACAGCATAACGATCCGGCTCCCCGGGCTTCCCGCGCGGAGCCGGATCATTGTGTTTTATTTTTTGAAAAAAACGTGTCGAAAAAGAAAGGACAGCCAAGAAATATGGAAGAAAATAAAATGGGCGTCCTCCCCGAGGGGAAGCTCCTTCTCTCGATGTCGCTCCCGATCATGCTCTCCATGCTCGTTCAAGCGCTCTATAACGTCGTAGACAGTATCTTCGTCGCTCAGTTTAGCCAAGACGCGCTTACTGGCGTGACCGTCGCCTTCCCGATGCAAAATCTGATGATCGCGGTCGGCGGCGGGACGGGCGTCGGGATCAGCGCCTTCCTCTCCAAAAGCCTCGGCGAAAAAAAGCCCGAGCTCGCGTCGAACGTCGCGAAAAACGGGCTGATCCTCGGGGGTCTCAGCTGGCTCGTTTTTGTCCTCGTCGGTGTTTTCGGCGTTCGCGCCTTTGTCGAGGGACAGACCGACGTCCCCGCCGTGATCGGGTACGGGACGGATTACCTCCGTATCTGTACGATCTTTTCCTTCGGGATCTTTGGTCAGTTGATCCTCGAGCGAATCCTCCAAGCGACGGGTAAGACCGTTTATTCGATGGTCACTCAGATGATCGGCGCGGTCATCAATCTCATTCTCGACCCGATCCTGATCTTTGGCTATCTCGGCTTTCCCCGTATGGGGATCGCGGGCGCGGCGATCGCGACCGTCGCGGGTCAGATCGTCGCGATGATCGTCGCGCTCCTCTTTAACCTCAAAAAGAATAAGGAGCTCGACTTCTCCTATCGCGGCTTTCGCCTCTCGGGGAAGCTCATCGGGCGTATTTACGCGGTCGGCGTCCCCTCGATCGTGATGATGGCGATCTCCTCCGTGATGACCTTCGCGATGAACTCGATCCTCGGCGCGTTTACGACCGTCGCGACCAACGTTTTCGGCATTTACTTCAAGCTCCAAAGCTTCGCGGTCATGCCCCTTTTCGGCTTAAATAACGGAATGATCCCGATCATCTCGTATAACTACGGCGCGAAAAAGCGCGGAAGGATCACAAAAACGATCCGCCTCGCGCTCGTCGCCGCGCTTTGTATCATGGCGGCGGCGATCGCGGTCTTTCAGCTCTTCCCCGACGCTCTCATCGCCCCCTTCGCGACAGAAGGCGCGGATAATACCGCCCTCTACTCCCTCGGCGAAACGGCGCTCCGTATCCTCAGCTTGAATTTTCTTTTCGCGGGCTTTTGTATCATTCTGACCGCCGTGTTTCAGGCGCTCGGGAACGGCGTTTTGAGCCTTATCGTCTCGGCGGCGCGCCAGCTCGTGGTGCTCGTCCCGGTCGCGTACCTCCTCTCGCTCCTCGGCGATGTGAATTTGATCTGGTGGGCGTTCCCGATCGCGGAATTCGCCTCCCTGCTCTGCTGCCTCGGCTGTTACGCCTATATCCGAAAAAAGACGATCCGAAATATCCCCGAGTAGAGAACGAGAGAAAATAAATATTCAGTCGGGGCTTTGCCCCGAACCCCACTTCCTTTTGTGCCAAAAGGAAGCGAAAATCAATACATTTTTAGCCAACATAGCTAAAAAAAGAAAGCCTGTGATTTTACGCAAGATAATCGAATAGAAGAAATCGGTCACTTTATTAAAAAATTGCCTAATGCTTACTAGGTCTTGTTTGAAAAATAAATCCAATTGTGCTAAATCAACAAAACAGAAA
>JAMPCH010000038.1 GCA_023666265.1 Roseburia sp. | reverse complement strand
TGACGAAAAATCTGACTGCCACTCGAACGACAATAATTGTGCGGTGTAGCCCTAATGCTATATATATGCGGGATTTTTTGGAAAAGTCGCGGTTTGTCCTTTTTGTTTTTGGCGTTCCTGTTTTATGCCGATATGAACATTTACTCTTTCGCCACGGGAAAGAGGCGAAAAACGGGCGAATTTTGTAAATCCAAGGCGAAATTATACGTTTTGTATAATCTTTAAAAAAGAGAACGAGCGACTGCCGCTCTCCGCGCCTTCCCAAAATAAAAAAGAAAAACCGCCCCCAACGCCTCAATATGAAAAGGAGCGGAAAGAACGTAAATATTTCTTGCAAAAATCCGTAATTTATGGTATACTGGGAAGAAAGAACTTAGGGAAAGGACAAACCATATGCGGGAATTTGAAAATAAAACCTGTGACTGTTGTCACGAGCCGTTTCGCGAGGAGGACGAGATCGTCGTCTGCCCCGACTGTGGGACGCCGATCCACCGAAGCTGTTGGAACGGGCATTGCCCAAACGAGGCGCGTCACGCCGAGGGCTATGATTGGGAAAAGGATCACGGCGCGGCGAGCGCGAGCGACAAAAAGAGCGCCGCTTCGCCGACCGAGGGCGAGATCTGCGCGATCTGCGGCGAGGTCTTTAACGACGGGGACGAGATCGTGAACTGTCCCGAATGCGGCACGCCGATGCACCGCGCCTGTCACGCGAAAACGGGGCGCTGTCCGAACGAGCCGCGCCATGTCTACGGCTATGTCTATACGCCGCCCGGCGTCGGATCGGGCGAGACCTTCTCATACAAAAACATTGAGGACTATATCGCGAAGGTACAGGAGCGCGAGCGCGAACGCGGCGAGGAGCGTACCTGCTTCGGCGTCCGCCGAAGCGAGCTGATCCGCTTCCTCGGCGTGAGAAACCTCAGTACGCCGCGCTTTTATTCGCTTTTCTTTCATATGGCGGATACCGGGCGTAAGGTCTCGTTTAACTTCCTCGCGGGGATCTTGATGCCGTTTTATCAGCTTTATCGTAAGATGACGGGTCCCGGGATCATCTTATGTATCACGATGATGATCGCGAATATCCCCGGGCTGATCGCCAACGTCCTCGTCCTCACGCATGGGGGCGAGAGCGCCGCGCTCCCCGAGGGGCTTTTGAGCCTCGCCGAGGGTTTTTCCTACGCTTATCTCGTCGTCCGCCTCCTCGTGATCCTTTTTAACGATTACCTGTTTATGCGCTGGACGGTCGGGCGTATCCTCTCGCTCCGCGAGCTTTACGCGGGCGCGCCCGAGTCGGAGTATATGGCGGCGCTCGAGGAGGCGGGTCGTCCTCGGCTCTCCTTCGCGGTGATGGGCTTACTCGCGCTCTCGGGGGTGACCTATCTCCTCCTCGCGGTGATCCTCGGGAGCTCGCTCGGCGCGGCGGCTTAAACTTTATTCTTTTGGGAAGGCGATCGCCTCGGCGATCCGCCGATCCCCGTCGGGGCTTTTTCTTCCCGACAAGCCGCGGTCTTATGATAAGGAAAGGGTAACGAAGCAATGAGAGAAAAGCTCGAGGCGATCTATGAGAAGTACGGCGGTAAAGCCTTTTATCCGCCGCTTTTTCTCCTGTTCTTTTTTCTCCATACGATAAGCTCGCTCGGTATGGCTTATCCCGCGACCGACCCTAACGAGCTGAGCGTGATCGCGATCGGCGAATGGCTACTCGGGCGGAGCTGGTCGGGCGTGATGTGTTCCGTCGATTATTATTACGGGTTTTTACAGGGGTTTTTATACGCCCCCGCCCTGCTACTCTTTCGCGACGCCGAGAGCTGTTACGCGGCGATGCTCGCGACGAACGCCCTACTCATCAGCTTTGTCCCGCTCCTCGCTTTTTCCTCCGCGCGGCGGCTCGGGGTCGGGAAGGTGTGGAAATGCGCCCTGATCGCGCTCGTCGCGGGGGGATACTGTTGTTATCTCGCCCATACGAAATTCGCGTGGAGCGAGACGGTGACGATCGTCTATCCGTGGCTCTTACTGTGGCTTCTTTTACGCGGCGACGAGGTCAAGAACCGCGTCGCGCGGGGATTTTTCGCGATCCTCTTCGGCTTTCTTAGCGCCCTGTCGCTCGGGGCGCATCTAAGGCTGATCGCGGTCGTCCTCGCGGTATTCGCGGCGCTCGGGGCGCAAAAGCTCTTTTTTAAAAAGACCGCCGTCCCCCTCCTCCCCTTTTGTCTCTCCTTTCTCGTGGCGGGGGCGCTCGTGATGATCCTCTCGACGATCCTTCAAAATTCGCTCTGGCTCTGCTCCGACGCGAGCCTTCTCCAAAACACGGCGGTGAATTTTTTGGATCGGATCGCGGCGGGCTTTACGGCGGAGAACGGGGTCGGGCGTTTTTTTGTTACGCTCTTTGGTCAGCTTTATTATTTCGTGACGGCGACTTGGGGGGTCGGAGCGATCGCGCTCTGTCTTTTCGGCGCGATCCTTACGCGCTGTATAAAGCGTAAAAGGGCGGGCGAGGCGCTCGGCTGTGACGGGGGGACGATCGGCTTTCTCTTTTACGTCTTTTTCGCCGTGGCGCTGACCGTCTTATTCGGCGTATTTTATCGCTTTGACTCCGAGAGTATGACCGCGTATCAGGATACCGCGCTTTTCGGGCGATTTCTCGACGGGGTGATCCCGCTCGCGCTCGCGCTCGTCCTCGTCGTCCTCTTTACGCGATCGATCGAGCTGAATAAGCTTTTCGCCGCCTCGGGGCTCCTCGCGGTCGTTTATCTCGCCTTTTTCGCCTTTACCCTACCGACCGTTTTAACGGGGGGCGCGACGCGGATCGCGCCGATCCTCGCGCTCTATCCGCTAAGGATCGGGGCGGACAGCGGTACGCTTTTGAGCTTTGAGGGGCTTCTTTTGACCGCGTCGGTGACTTTTTGTGTCATGGCGCTTTTGATCGTCGTGATCAGCTGTACGAAGCGTCTCCGCTCGCCTCTCGTCTCGCTCATCCTCGCGGCGATCACGATCTATTCCGTCCTTTTTATCCAGAATGAGTACCTCCCCCTTTGTCGCGAGGAATCCACGCGAAAAAACGCCGCCGTCGTCGACCTCTCGGAGAGCGTCTATGACCGCGACGGCGCGCCGACGCTGACGGCGTTTAATCTGAGCCGCCACGAGGCGCTGATGCTCCAATTTTTAAATCGGAGCGTCACCGTCCGTATCACCTATGACATCGAGAGTATCCCCGAGAACTGTTACCTCGCGGTACGGGCGGACGAGGACGTCTCCGCGCTCGTGAACGGTCGGCGACCCTTTCTCCTCGTCGCCGAGAACAGCGAGCTTCGCCTTTACGCCTACGGCGAACGCGCGATCGCCTATATGCGCTCTCAGAATGTCGCCGAGAACGAGGACGAGAGCGGGGCGCTCCTCTCGGAGAAGGCGACGACGACCGCACCCGAGACCTCGCCGATCGTCCCCGAGACGACGACCGAGCCCCGCCCGGCGCTCACGTCGACCGAGCGAACGCCGATGATCTCGACCTATACGACCCCCTCGGTCGTGACCGTCCCGATCGAAGCTTTTGGGACGGACGACGACTGGGCGGTGATCGAGTAGGAGTACGGTCTTTTCGCTTACGCGCCTTCCCACAAAGCGATCCATACTTTTTCCGCGAAAGGAGGCGGCGGCGATGCCGATCCTGTCACACAAAAAAGAAAAAGAGCTTTCCCCCGCGCGGACGCTCGCGATCGGCTTCCTCGCGATCATTCTGATCGGGGCGCTCCTCCTGTGTCTCCCGTTCTCGTCCAAGAGCGGGCGTTTCACCGATTTTACGGATTGCCTCTTTACCGCCGCCTCCGCGACCTGTGTCACCGGGATCGCCGTTTTTGAGACCTATCTTCACTGGTCGATCTTTGGTCAGGTCGTGATCATGCTCCTGATCCAAGTCGGCGGGCTGGGCTTTGTCACCCTCGTGACCTTTTTTAACCTCGCGATCGGGCGAAAGCTCGGGCTGACGAAGGCGATGAGCGCGAGCGGCGAGCTCACGCTCACGGGGCTATCCGCGACAAAGCGGATCTTTACGCGCGTCGTCGTCCTCTCGCTCTCGGTCGAGCTGGTCGGGGCGCTCCTGTTGATGCCGCGCCTAATCCCGCGATACGGCGGATATGGCGCGTTTATGGCGGTCTTTACGGCGGTCTCGTCGTTTTGTAACGCGGGCTTTGACCTTTTCGGGATCGAGGGCGAGGGGGCGGGGCTTACCCTCTTCGCCGACGACCCGTATATCCTCCTCGTCCTCTCGGCGCTGATCCTGATCGGGGGGCTGGGCTTCGTCGTCTGGGAGGAGATCATCGCGTATCCGAGGGAAAAGCGTTTTTCGCTCCATTCGCGGATCGTTTTCGCGATGACCGTCCTACTCGTGATCGCGGGGACGGCGGTCTATCTCGTGATCGAGCTGACGGAGGAGGGCTTATTCGGCGAATATCCCTTCGGGCAGAAGCTTTTGACCTCGTTTTTCGCGAGCGTTTCGGCGCGGACGGCGGGGTTTACCGCCGCGCCCCTCGCGACGGCGAACAGCTTCGCCGAGATGTTTACGATCGTCCTCATGCTGATCGGGGCGGCGCCCGGCTCGACGGGCGGCGGTATTAAAATAACGACCGTCGCGATCGTGATCGCGACGGCTTGGTCGGTCTTACGCGGGCGGGAGGAGACGCGGATCCTCCGCCATATGGTCGAGAAGCGCGTCGTCTATAAAACGATCACCGTCCTCTTTTTATCGTTTTTGTTTATTTCGCTCGGGTTTATCGTCCTCGTCCTCTTAAATCATGAGGCGAACCCGCTCGACGTTTTATTCGAGATCGCCTCGGCTTTTTCGACGGCGGGTTTTTCGACGGGGCTGTCCGCCTCGGCGGGGACGGCGACCAAGCTCTTGATCTCCTTCGTTATGTATGTCGGGCGGATCGGTCCCGTCTCGCTCATGCTGAGCTTTACGGGGCGTCAGTCCGCCGATCGGAGCGAGATCCTACCAAAGGGGGAGATCATGGTGGGGTAGAGGAAAAATTCGACCTTTTCGGGTTCTCGCTCTATGTGAGCGAGGATCACCGATTCGGGACGGACGCGCTCCTACTCGCGCGGTTCGCCGCGCCCTCGAGGAAGGATCTCGTCTGTGACTTATGCAGCGGCTGTGGGATCGTCCCCATGCTTTTTGAGGCGCTCGGAACGCCGCCGAAGGCGGCATACGCCGTCGAGATCCAAGCGGAGGCGGTCGCGCTCCTTCAAAAAACGATCGAGGAAAACGGACTTACCGAGCGGATCTTCCCGATCCGCGCCGATCTCACGAAGCGCGAGGAGCTGAGAGCTCTCCCGCTCGGGCGATTTTCGCTCGTGACGGTCAATCCGCCGTATTATAAGCCCGACGCGGGCGCGAAGCGTCTCTCGCCCGCCCAGGCGATCGCCCGTCACGAGCTTTTTTGTAATTTGGAGCAGGTGATCGAGACGGCGTCGCTCCTGCTCAAATACGGGGGTACGCTAAAGCTCTGTCACCTTCCCGAGCGGCTGACCGACGTGCTTTGTCTGATGAGAAGGGTCGGGATCGAGCCGAAGCTTTTACAGCCCGCCCTTCCCCGCGCGGGCGAACGCCCGTTCCTAATCCTCGTCGGGGGAAAAAAGGGCGGTAAGCCGGGACTTCGCTGGGAAGCGCCGGTCTGTGTCGATCAAATGAATTTGGAACTTTTCGGAAAATAAGAGAGAAATTACGGAGAAAAGAAAAAGAGAAGCGGGGGCTTTGCCCCCGCTTCTCCTTTTCTTTTCTCTTCTCTATTCCCCGATCGCCGCTAACAGCGCCTTCTCCATCTCCGCCGAATCAAAGCCGCAGAGGAGGTAGACGTAATCGCCCTTACTCCCGACGATGGTCGCGGCGGCGTTTTCCTGTTGCTCGGGATAAAACGCGACGACGTTGATCAGCTCGTCCTTTCGCTTCTCGAGGAGGTCGAGCGCGTCCTTCGCCTTCCCCTCGGCGGGCTTGGCGACCGTGATCTCGATGAGGTGAGCGCTCATCAAGTGGGTCACGACGCTGTATTCCTCAAAAAGCGAGAGGTCGTAATTCATCACGTCGGTCAAAAGCGCGTCGTCATCGACCTGCATCGTCGCGACCTCCTCGAGGCTCGGGACGTTTAGCGCCGCGTCCGTGAGCCGCTGACAGTCGCTTTGCTCCGCCGAATCCGGGTCGAGCGTCGACTCCGGATCGCCCGCCTCGCCCGGGTCGGTCGTCGGCTCGGGGTCGGGCACGTCCTCGGGGGCGGTCGTCCCCTCGGTCAGCTTGGTCGTCTCGTTGGAGGGCGCGGGGGTCGTCGTCGTTTCCGCCTCGTTCGCCGCGCAGGAGGCGAGCAAGCCGATCAGGGCGGCAGTCAGCAGTAGGGCTGAGATTTTCTTTTTCATTCCTTGGTCTGTCCTTTCTTTTTTGTGATATTCGCCTCGCGCCGCCGCGTCACCCCTCGAGCGACCCGTCGCGAAACCGCGCGGGAAGCGAACCGTCCCCCTTATAAAAGGGAAGGCGATCGAGCGTGATACAATACGGGTCGCGAAACGTCTCCGATAAGAACACTTCGTTCAGGTACTTTTGGTTGCAAAAAGGGAAATTTTTTTCGTCAAACATCGGTCTCCACCCGTCGACCGCGTAGACGAAGCTCCCCCACCAAGGAAGCCACCAAAGCCACTTCGCCCCGTCGCGGATCAGCGCCTCGGGCGCGGGGATAAAGCCGCATTCGCTCAGCGCCGCCATTTTACCGTGGGTATATGAGGTGAGCTCGGCGAACTTCTCCTTTTGGGAGGAGTGGTCGTTCGGCTTTTCGCTGTAAATGTCCTCGCCGCAAAGGTCGTAGGTATTCGGATGGATCGCCATATCCTTATTCTGTCCGTTCCAGACCCAAATTATGTTCGTGAGCTTATGATAATTTTCGACCCGGTCAAAGATCATATACCAAAGCTTTTTATAGGCGGCGATGCTTTCCGCCCGACCGACCTTTCGCGCGCCCCACCAAAACCAGTCGCCGTTCGCCTCGTGGAGCGGGCGAAAGAGGACGGGAATCCCTTCTTTTTCAAATCGGCGAAGGGCGAGCGCCGCCTTATCGATCCGAGAGACGGCGAAGTCATACTCCCCCGTCCCCGGCTCGACCGCCTTTAGAAGGTCGAACGAGGTCTTACGGTCATAGTTCGTCGTTTTATAATAAAACGACCAAACGCAGTTCTCGGGGTCGCTCAGATCGTCCGGCGCGTACCAATGCCAACAGAGCGTGATGATACAGCCCGTATCCTTCGCCCATTTCAGGGCGCGGTCGATCTGATCGTCGCCCTTTTTTTTATCCATATCCATAAGGTCATAGCCCCGGACGGCGGGGAGCTTTTTCGCCGCGCGCCAGTAGACGACGTCCTCGAGTTCTTCTTTTTGAAGGTACTGCTGTCCCGCGAGGATCGCCTTCCCATAAATGCTTTTTAAATAGTCAAAGAGTTTTTTCGCGTTCTCGTCCGCGTTTTTTGAGACGAGCGTCCCCGGGTCGGGCTTTCGCCGATCGAGGTCGGAGAGAAGGCGATCAAAATCGGTCGTATAGTTCATTTCGCCTCGCCTCAATTCATATACTCCCCGCTGTACTCGAGGAGGGTCACGGAGCTTACGCCCTCGATCTCTTGAAAGCGGGAAACGGACGAGGCGTCGTTATTCCTAACCTTGACCTCGACGGTGAGCTCGCTCACGCCCTCGCTCTTTGTCTTATTCTTTAAGCGGTACTTCATCCCGCCGAGGACGGCGTTTACGTTCGCCTCCGCCCCGTCGCCGTAGCGTAGGATCAGGAGATAGCTCCGCTTTTGTTTTTTAATGAGGCTAAAGACGATATAGATGACCGCGATCGCGACCGTCCCGAATACCGCCGCGAAATAAAGCCCCGCGCCCGCGGTAAGCCCCGCCGCGATCGCCCAAAATAAAAAGCCGATGTCGAGCGGGTCTTTGATCGCCGTCCGAAAGCGGACGATCGAGAGCGCCCCGACCATACCGAGCGATAAGACGACGTTAGAGCTGATCGTCATAATGATAAAGCCCGTGATCGCCGTGATCATCACGAGGAGGACGTTAAAATTGTCGCTATAGACGACCCCCCGATAACAAAAGCGATAGACGAGGAAAATGATGATCCCGCAGATCAGCGCCGAGAGCATCGCGGCGATCATACCCGCCGGGGTCAGCGCCGTAAATTGAAGCGCGTCGCTGAAAAGCTGGAGCGTTTCGTCGATAATACTGATGATTTTCATATTGTCTCCTTTGCGTGCGGCGTACCGCCGCCGTTATTCCCCCAAAAAGGGGACTTATGTAGGTTTTTGGCGAGACCTCAACACCCATACCGAGCCAGCCGGGCGCAGTCACTGCACAAAATAAATTTAGAGATCGACTCGCTCAAGAGCGGGACGCCCGAAAGGACCTCCTCGATATAGCTCGGGAGGAAGCGGTCGTACTTCACCTCGAGGATGACCTCGCCGTCCGGGAAGGCGGGGATATACCGCGCCGCCGGGTCAAAGAGGTCGAGCGAGCCGCCCGCCGAGAGCGCGAGATCAAAGGTGATACGGACGTTCCCCGCCGTACAGGTATACGGCTCGCGGACATAGTCGACGACGACCGAGGGGAGGAGGCGTACCGCCGCGCTCGACCAAAGGAAGTCCTCGCCCGCCGTCCCCGCGAAGCGCTCCGCCGTTAAAAAAGCGGTCTCTCCCTTTAATAGAAGGCGATATTCCTCGGGGGTCAAGAGCGCGGTCTTTTTATAGCCGACGTCGCCGTCCTTGCGTTTTTCCTCCAAGCGGATCGTCGAGGGGTCTAAGCCGTAGGTACGGACGCGGAATTTTTTTCGGTTCAAAACGCCGCTGAGCTTATCGCGATAGGCGGATCGATATACGTCGTCGAAATAGAGGCTCGTCACGCGATACCGCCCGTCTCGGGCGTGTTCGTCGGGGCGCATGACCGCCTTTAGCCGCCCGCGAAGGATCTCATAGCTCCCTCGGCTGATCCGATATTTGAGCTCGTGGCGATAGGGGATCGTTGTTTTTTTCATGTCGGGGGCGCTCCCTTCTCCGCGTCCGCGCGATAGGCGCTTATCGCCGCCGTCGCGGCGGCGATATTCTCCTCGAGACCGCCCGCGCCCGCGTCGACCGTAAGGTCGGCGTAACGCTCATAGAGCGGCTTTCGCTCCGCGAAAATATCCGCGATCGTCATCCCCGCCGCCGCCGCGATCCCTCGGGTCGTGATATTCGTGATCCGCCGCTCGAGTTCGCCGCAATCGACCGCGAAATAAAGACAAAGCCCGCTTTTTGTGAGCGCCGCCATACCGCGCTCACAAAATACCGCGCTCCCGCCCGTCGCGATGACGGTATTTTCCGCCGCCGCCGCGAGGATCAGCGCCTCCTCCTCAAATTCGCGAAAGCGCTCTGTCCCGTACTTATCAAGGAGCGTCTGGAGCGTTTCCTTCCGAGTGAGCTGGATCATAAGGTCGGTATCGATAAAGCCCATTCCGAGCGTTTTGGCGAGGAGGACGCCGCAGGTGCTTTTCCCGCACCCGGGCATCCCGATCAGGATCAAGTTTGTCATTTTCGGTTACTTTCTTTCATTTAATACCAAGTCGGGATCAATCCCTCGAAAAGATCATACTCTCTTACGATCTTTTCGGCGAAGCGGATCGCCTCGTCGAGGGCGTGGCGACCTCTCGGATACGCCTCACAGATCGAGGTCAAAAGCTCCGCCGCCGTATAATACGCCATAAGCGGGAAAAAATCGGTCGGGATCGTCCCGCCGAAATAGCCGACGATCTGACCGCGCGAAAAGGGGACGCCGCACGAGCGGCGAATACACTGAAAGTCCATATACGGGTCGCCCCAACACCAGCGGTCAAAGTCGATCACGCCGTATTCCCCGTTTGAGGTAAAGACGAGATTTCCCGAATGAAAGTCGCCGTGGAGCGCGGTCTGAGGGCGATCCTTAAGAAGCGCGCGGTTCTCCTTTAAAAAGCCGACGACGTTTTCGTCGCCGCGAAACGAGATCCGATAGCTCAAAAAGCGCTCGATCGTCAGGTTGAGCCGCTCGCCGAAGTACCGCTCCCACTCCATCAGCTCGGACGGCGCGGCGAGCGAATGGATCCGCTTTAAGAGCCGCCCCGCCGCCTCGCCGCACCGCGCCTGTTCCGGGGTGTGGAGGTTCGGAATCTTTTGGTTCGCGTCGACCCCCTCGACCCACGTATAGATCGTATAAGCGAGCCGATCGCCGTTACAGGCGGCGACCTCGATCGGGACGTTCATATTGAGCCCGAGGGTGTCATAAATGTACTTGGCAAAGACCGCGCTCTCGCGGTGGCGCTGATAGGCGGAGATGTTCCCCGTCCTGAGGATCAGGTGGATCCCGTTATTACGGATAATGTGATATTTATTTTCGCCCGAGCGCCCGAGCTCGATCGGCGTGATCTCGAGCCAGTTCGGGTAATCGGCGATGTCGTGAAGCTCCTCAAAATCCAAAAGAGGAACCCTCCTTTCGATTTTTTGATCGGCGGGCGGGTCGCGCTCCTTCCCCAAAAATTAAAATAAGCTTTTATTTTTTTGGGAAGGCGAGCCGCTCGGCGGGCGCGGCGAAAAGCCGTGAGAAAATACATATATCTTATTATAGTACATTTTTTTAAAAAAAGCAAGAGTTTTCGGGAAAATCGGTTGACAAACCGCGCGAAATATGGTTTAATGAAAGTATCAAGGGCGAGGAGGCGCGGCATTATGGGAAGGCGCGATAAAACGAATTATTATTTGGACATCGCCGAGGCGGTCTGTGAGCGAAGCACCTGCCTTCGGCGGCATTTCGGCGCGATCATCGTCAAAAACGACGAGATCCTTTCGACGGGGTATAACGGCGCGCCGCGCGGGCGAAGGAACTGCACCGACGTTGGGGACTGCGTCCGCGAGCGGCTCGCGATCCCGCGCGGCGAGCGATACGAGCTTTGCCGCTCGATCCACGCCGAGGCGAACGCGATCATCTCCGCCTCGCGCCAACAGATGATCGGTGCGACGCTCTATCTCGCCTGTCACGACGGGAAAACGGGCGAACTCACCGGCGGGGTCGAGCCTTGCTCGATGTGTAAGCGCAATATCCTCAACGCGGGGATCGAGCGCGTCGTCGTCCGCGATACCCACGACGAATACCGCGTGATCGAGGTCGGCGAATGGATCGAGAACGACGAGAGCCTTTTTGGGAGAGATACATACTAAGCGCCGAAAAACGATCGTTCCCGAATTTTCGCTTTTTCGAGGGGCATACTATGGATAAAGAGCGCTTCGAGAAGGAAAGGAAGGTTTTTAAAATGGATCAAAACGCATTATGGAGGATCGGTTACGGCTTATATGTACTAACCGCCCGCGAAGGAGAGCGCGACAACGGGTGTATCGTGAATACGGTCATGCAGATCACATCGAGTGCGCCGTACCGACTGGTCTGCGCCGTCAACAAGAAGAATTATACCCACGAGCTGATCCGAAGGAGCGGTGTTTTTGATCTCTCGATCCTGACCGAGAAAGCGCCGCTCGCGCTCTACGAGCGCTTCGGCTTTCGATCGGGGCGGGATGTGAATAAGTTCGACGGGCTTCGCGGCGTAAAGCGCTCGGAGAACGGCTTACTCTATCTGACCGAGGGCGCGAACGCTTATCTCTCCCTTCGCGTGACGGGCGAGAGCGATTTTGATACCCACACGCTTTTCTCGGCGGAGCTGACCGAGGCGGAGCTTCTCTCGACCGACCCGAGCGTGACCTACGCTTATTATCAGGAAAAGATCAAGCCGAAGCCCGCGCCGAAGGCGAAGGGCTGGCGGTGTGAGATCTGCGGCTATGTCTACGAGGGCGAGGAGCTTCCGCCCGATTTTATCTGCCCGCTCTGTAAACACGGCGTGGGGGATTTTGTGAAGATCGAGGAGTAGAGATTTTTAAGAGAGAAAAATATCGGCTCTGCGTTTTCGACCTTGCGGCGGTTAGGTCGTAAGTCTTGTTTAAGTTGACAGCGATGATAATCCCTCGCCCTAGGCTTTTCAAGTTTCGGGGAGAGGGATTTTTTAAGGAAAATAAAAATTTTCAAATTTTGGTATTGACAAATCGTGAGGAGAGTGGTATAATTAAAACGTTACGAAGGCGATCATCCCGCAAAACGGGAACGCCCCTCTATTCGCGGGCGTGGTGGAATTGGCAGACACGTTGGATTTAGGTTCCAATGCCGCAAGGTGTGCAGGTTCAAGTCCTGTCGCCCGCACCATTTCCCGAAAAATTGACGGGCGGACATAATTCATTGGTAGAATGTCAGCTTCCCAAGCTGAATAGGCGGGTTCGATTCCCGTTGTCCGCTCCATATAAAAAAGAACCTCTCGCGGGTTCTTTTTTCTTTTTTGGGGAGTGGCGGAAACGCGCTAAAAGCGCCCTGCTCCTTCTCCCTTTCTGCGTTGTCGAAAAAATTTTTCAAAAAATCTCGAAAAATCGAAAAAAACGCTTGACATTTCGGATACCTTGTGATATAATCATAAGGTAATCATTTGGGGGTGTGGCTCAGTTGGGAGAGCGCTTGCTTCGCATGTAAGAGGTCAGGGGTTCGAATCCCCTCATCTCCACCAAAAGGAAAATCCTGCGTCCTCGACGCGGGATTTTGTTTTTGGTGTTGAGATAGGGAGATGAGAACCCCCGGGGTTAGGCGTTCGCCGCGCGAACGCCGTCGAATCCCCTCATCTCCACCAAAAGGAAAATCCTGCGTCCTCGACGCGGGATTTTGTTTTTGGTGTTGAGATAGGGAGATGAGAACCCCCGGGGTTAGGCGTTCGCCGCGCGAACGCCGTCGAATCCCCTCATCTCCACCATAAAAATTAAAATCCACCATAAGGTGGCTTTTATTTTTATGGTATGTAAAAGTATCCGCCCCCCTCATCCCCACCAAAAAATCCCGCAAGAAGCAAGCCTTATTTTTCACAAAAACCCGACCCTCCCCAAAGGGGAGGGTCGGAAAATACATCTCACTCAGCCTCACGCTCTGACCCCGCTCGGGTCGCTCCCGTAAACATACGCGAAGGTCTCAACGACCGACTTCTCTTCGTTCAGATAAACGATCACGACGGCGAAGCCCTCCTTGGTCTTTGTGTCGGCGTTTATAAACGCCTTACTCGACCCGGTCGCGTCTCCATACTCGTTGTACGGCGCGCCGTATTTTTCCTCGAGCTCGGTGACGCGGGCGTTATACTCCTTCCGCGAAACATCGCTATACGTCAAAACGAAGCCGCTGATCGTGTCGTCGTCGTTAAATATGAGCGTATAAAGCGCTTCCTTCCCGTTATGGATCACGTTCGTGAGATACCCCGTGTTGCCCTCGTCCGTCGTGACCTTTACGGGGTTCGTACCGAGCGCGTCAAAAATATCGTCCTTCTTCGCTCCGAGCTTCGGGACGGTGAAGGTCGGATATTTCGCGGTCGTTACGCTCTTCGCCCCCGACTTCGTCTGGGCGGTGTACTTCCCGTCCGATCCCTTTACGAGCGCCGCGACCTTAAATTTATACTTCTTCCCCGCGCTGAGTCCCGTGACCGTATAGCTTGTCTTTGTAACGTTCTTGACCTTTATGTACTTCTCGGTCTTACTGTCATAGCGATAGACGGCGCGTATTTATCCGCGCCCTCGACCTTGTCCTATTTAAGCGTGACGCTCGTGTCGGTCTTTTTTGAGACCTTTAGATTTTGGGGCGCGGCGAGCTTTTTACTGCTCGCGGCGGATACCGTGACCGAGGCGGCGGGGAGGATCTCCGGCACGGCGGCGACGGTCATAAAGATCGCTAAAACGGCGGCTAAAATTCGTTTTTTCATGGTTCAAATTCCTTTCGCGGTCGTGGTTTTGTTTCCGAGGTGGTGTATTATTTTTTGGGAAGGACTGCTTCCCCTCGGGTCGCTACGCCTCTCGCTTGACCGGCGGCTTTTTGATCGTCGCCTTCGCGATGGCTTTTTTCGGCTTTTCTCCCCGGACGAGCTTCGGTTGTTCGCCGTCGGTGACACATTTCGCGTTCACGACGACCTTAACGAGCTCGTCGTCGCTCGGCGCGTCAAACATGGTGTCGTTTAAGATCGCCTCGATGATCGTCCTGAGTCCGCGCGCGCCCGTCTTACGCTCGATGGCTTTTTTCGCGATCTCGCGGAGCGCCTCGGTCTCGATCTCGAGGTCGACCCCGTCTAAATGAAAGAGATAACTGTACTGTTTTAAGATCGCGTTTTTAGGCTCGACGAGAATTTTAACGAGCGCGTCCTCATCGAGCTCGTCAAGGACGGCGATGACCGGGAGCCGCCCGACAAGCTCGGGGATAAGCCCATACTTGATGAGATCGTCCGGCTCGACGCGGTGAAAGATCTTCGCCGACGCCATCTCCTTCTTATCCGCGATCTCCGCCCCAAAGCCGATCGACGAGGAGTTGATCCGCGAGGAGATCGTTTTTTCGAGTCCCTCAAAAGCGCCGCCGCAGATAAAGAGAATATTTTTTGTATTGATCTGGATAAATTCTTGATTCGGGTGCTTTCTCCCGCCCTGAGGGGGGACGTTTGAGACCGTCCCCTCGACGATCTTTAAGAGCGCCTGTTGGACGCCCTCACCGCTCACGTCGCGGGTGATCGAGGTATTCTCCGAGCGGCGCGAGATCTTATCGATCTCGTCGATATAGACGATCCCGTGTTCCGCCGCCTCAATATCATAGTCCGCCGCCTGAATGAGCCGTAAGAGGACGTTCTCGACGTCCTCGCCGACATACCCCGCTTGGGTCAGGGTCGTCGCGTCCGCGATCGCGAAGGGGACATGAAGCACCCCCGCGAGCGTCTGGGCAAGCATCGTCTTTCCCACGCCGGTCGGTCCGAGAAGTAAAACGTTGCTTTTTTGAAGCTCTACGTCCGCGCTTCGGTCGTCGTTCGCGAGCGTCCGCTTATAGTGGTTATAGACCGAGACACAGAGGGTCTTTTTCGCCTCCTCCTGACCGATGATATATTGGTCGAGGATCGCCTTGATCTCGGCGGGCTTGATCGCCGCCCGCTCCGGCTCTTTCTCCGGCGCGGGTTCGCGGTTCGTCGTCTGAGGGCGTTTACGCGGCTGTACCTCGACCTCCCCCTCCTCGCGGAGCATACGGTACGAGGCAAGCACACATTCGTTACAGATCGCGGCGTTGTTGGAATAGAGCATACGCGCGACCTTTTCGTCCGGCTTGCCGCAGAAGCTGCATCTTAACATAACGGAAAGTCCTTTCCCTTGTTGCCTTATATCTTTTACCGATACGAGGCGAAAGTCGTCCGGGGTCAAGCGCGGCTTGACGATACGACCTTCGCCATAGATCGGTATTTATCTCTTATCGAGGACCTTATCGATCAACCCGTATTCGAGCGCCTCCTCCGCCGTCATAAAGTTATCCCGCTCGGTATCGGCGCATACGGTCTCATAGTCCTTCCCCGTATTTTCGCTTAGGATATGATTGAGTCGATCCTTTGTCCGCTGGAGGTAGCGCGAGCGGATCTGGATATCCGTGACCTGACCCGAGATCCCGCCGCCCGCGATGAGCGGCTGGTGGATCATGATCTCGCTACTCGGGAGGGCGAGACGCTTTCCCTTCGCGCCGGAGGAGAGTAAAAACGCCCCCATCGACGCCGCCATCCCCATACAGATCGTCGAGACGTCACACTTGATATAATTCATGGTGTCATAGATCGCCATACCGTCCGTGACTGAGCCGCCGGGGCTGTTGATATAGAGCGAAATATCCTTTTCGGGATCTTGTCCCTCCAAAAAAAGGAGCTGGGCTACGACGAGACCCGCCGTAACGGAGTTTACCTCCTCGTTGAGCATGACGATCCGATCGTTTAAGAGCCGCGAATAAATATCATACGCGCGCTCGCCTCTCCCCGTCTGCTCAATGACGGTCGGTACTAAGCTCATATTAAAACTCATTGCGATCTGCCTCTCTTTCATAAGACCCGCGTCTTGTACTCCTGCCCTAAAAAAGTAAAAGCACAAGACCGGGTTCTTTTCGGTTACTTATCCTCGCTATCGGTCTCCTCGACCTCGGTGATCTCGGCGCTCTCTTTTACAAAGTCAAACGCCTTTTGGATCTTTAGGTCGACCATAAGCGTCTCGGCGGGTACCGCCGCCTTTACGCGCTCGATGTCCATTTTATGCTGTTCCGAGAGCTCTTGATAATGCTGTTCGCGTTCCTCGTCGGTCGCCTCGATCCCCTCGATCTCGGCGATCTTTTCGAGCGCGAGACGGAGCTTTACCTGGATCTCGGCGGGGGCGCGAAAGCTCTCGCGGAACTGTTCGGCGGTCTGACCCGTATACTTTAGATAGTCGTTTAGGGTGATCCCGATATAGCGGTTACGATATTCCCACTCGCGGAGCATATCCGCGATCCGATGCTCATACATAACGGGCGGTACCTCCGCCTCGAGCATCTCCGCGAGCTTCTCCGCCATACTGTCGTCGAGCGCCGAATCCGCGCGCTCGTTCGCCGCGTCGGTGAGCTTTTTCTTGATATCCGCCTTATATTCGTCGAGGGTATCAAATTCGCTTACGTCCTTGACAAATTCGTCGTCGAGCTCCGCTAACTCCTTGGTCTTGATCTCGTGGAGCTTACACTTAAATACGGCGGGTTTCCCCGCGAGCTCCGCCGCGTGATAATCCTCGGGGAAGCTTACGCTTACGTCAAAATCCTCGTCGACCGACTTCCCGACGATCTGATCCTCAAAGCCGGGGATAAAGCGCCCGCTCCCGAGCTCGAGGCTAAAGCCCTCCGCCTTCCCGCCGTCAAAGGGTACGCCGTCGACCGAGCCCTCATAGTCGAGGATCACGGTGTCGCCCGTCTGAGCCGCGCGGTCGGTCACGTCGATGATCCGCGCGTTGTTGTTCCTTACGCGGTCGATCTCTTTATCGACGTCCTCGTCGCTAACAGTCTTGACCTTTTTCTCAAGCTTTAAACCCTTATAATCGGAAATTTTGACCTCGGGCTTAACGGTGTATTGTACCTTAAAGGTGACGCCGTTCTCCTTCGAGATCTCGGTGACCTCGACGTCCGGGACGTCGACGACCGCGAGGTTAAGCTCCTCCGCCGCGTCGGCGACGGTCTTTTGATACATCCCGTTGACCGCCTCTTCATAAAACACGTTCTCGCCATAGCGCGCCTCGATCATTCTCCGCGTCGCCTTACCCCTACGAAAGCCGGGAACCGCGATATTCTTTCTTCTCTTTAAAAAGACCGATTGTACCGCCGCCTCAAATTCGGCGGCGTCCGCCCTGATCTCCGCCTCGACGGTGTTCGTCTCCGTTTTGTTGTTCGAAATGATTTCCATTTTAGATGTCCTCCGTTTTATTTTTGCCTTAAAAGCCTATAATAACCATTATAGCATATTTTTTCCGATATTACCAGTATTTCACCGTAATTTTTTTATTTTTTTGTGAAGGCGTGCGTCCCGCCCGTTCTCCGCGCCTTTTCAAGGCTACACCGCACAATGATTGTCGTTCGAGTGGCAGTCAGATTTTTCGTCAGATTGTACCGATTTGATGCAGGAAGGCTTTGTGCCTTTCAAAGAAAAATCGGTGCAATATGGCGGAAAAGATGGCTGGCAATCGGACGGCAAAGCGCAAGCGGTCATTGCGCGGTGTTGCCTTAGGTTACCTTGATCGGCATAAACCCGAGATAGTCGGCGGAGACCATATGATACTCCGTCCCGTCCGCCTCGCCCCGAAAGGCGAGCTTATGCGCCTCGCCGTGGATATGACCGTAGTAACAGCGGCGTATCCCGTATTCGCGGATCACCGATAGGATATACTCATTTCGCTCGCCGTTAAAGATCGGCGGATAGTGGAGAAAGGCGACCAGCTCGCCGCCGAGCTTTTTCCCCGCCGCTGCGGAGGCGCGTAAGCGCCCCTCCTCGCGAGCGAGTACCCGCGCGTCGAGGGGTTCGCCGTCGTCGTTGATCCAGCCGCGCGTCCCGACGATCGCGATCCCGTCGACGAGATAGGCGTTATTATTGAGGATCCTAATCCGACGAAAGTCCTTCTCCTCCAGAAACCGCTCCATTTTGGCGACGGTCGACCACCAATAGTCGTGGTTCCCCTTTAAAAAGATCTTTTCGCCGTTTAACTCGCGGTCGATATAGGCGAAATCCTTCTCCGTCTCCGACAGATGCATCGCCCACGAAATATCCCCCGGGACGACGACCGTGTCCCCGTCGCCGACGACCCGGTTCCAGTTCTCGGTCAGCCGCTCGACGTAGTTATCCCAGCCCTTAAAAATATCCATCGGCTTTTTTGTCCCGAGCGAGAGGTGGAGGTCGCCGATCGTATAAACGCTCATCGGTCGAGATAGCGGAGGACCGCCGAAGCCATTTCCCGCTTTTCGACCGCGTCGGTGAAGCGGATCGGCTTTCCCTTCGTCGCCGCGAGCGGCGCGGGGACGGTCGTTCCCGTCTTTTTCTCTAAATTCTCGATGACGGCGAATTCGTCTAAGCCCTCGGTCGAGAGCCCGACCGCCTCGGAGACCGCCGCGCCGAATTTATACGGGTTCGCGGTCGAGGCGATGATCGTTTTCGCCGTATCGCCCGTTTTTTCGCGATATTCGCGATAGACGCGGTAGGCGACGGCGGTATGGGTATCCATTAAATAGGAATAGGTGTCGAATACCTCGCGGATCGCCGCCTTTGTCCCCTCGTCGTCACAGCATCCCGCCCAAAAATCCTCGCCGAGCTTGGTCAGTACCTCGGGCGTGACCGTATAGCGTCCCTCCCGCGCGAGCGCGCCGAACCACTCCGCGATCCGCGCGTCGTCCCCGCCGGTGAGGTGATATAAGAGCCGCTCGAGATTACTCGAGATGAGAATATCCATCGACGGCGAGATCGTCGTGTGAAACGCGCGGTTTCGGTCATATGTCCCGGTACGGATAAAGTCGGTGAGGACGTTATTCGCGTTGGAGGCACAGATCAGCTTCCCGACGGGAAGCCCCATCTCCTTGGCGTAATACGCGGCGAGGATATTCCCGAAGTTCCCGGTCGGGACGACGATATTGACCTTTTCGCCGTATTCGATCTCGCCGCTCTCGAGGAGCGACGCGTAAGCCGAGATATAATAGACGATCTGGGGACAGAGCCTCCCCCAGTTGATTGAGTTCGCGCTGGAAAAAACGATCCCCTTTTTATCCAGCTCCGCCTTCAGCGCCTCGTCGGTAAAGATCGCCTTTACCCCGTTCTGACAGTCGTCAAAATTCCCCTTGACCGCGCAGACGTGGACGTTCCCGCCCTCCTGCGTCGTCATCTGACGCTTTTGCATATCGCTCACGCCGTCCTCGGGATAAAAGACGGTGATACTCGTCCCGGGGACGTCCTTAAAGCCCTCGAGCGCCGCCTTCCCCGTGTCTCCCGAGGTCGCGACGAGGATCGCGATCTCCTTCCCGCCGCCGACCTTCTTCGCCGACGCCGTTAAGAGATAGGGGAGGATCTGGAGCGCCATATCCTTAAACGCACAGGTCGGACCATGCCAAAGCTCGAGGATATACGTCCCGCTCAAAAGGTGAGAGAGCTCGGAGACATTCTCGGTATCAAAGCCGCTCCCATAAGCGCCGTCGACACAGGCGCGGATCTCCTCGTCGCTAAGATCCGTCAAAAAGAGCTTAAAGATCTCAAAGGCGCGGTCGGGATAGCTCCGCCCGACGAGCGAACGGATCTCCTTCTCCCCGAGACGGGGGAGCGCCTCGGGGACAAAAAGCCCCCCCTCGTCCGATAGCCCTTGGGCGATCGCCCGGGCGCTCCCGACGGCGATCCGATTGTTTCTTGTGCTTTTATAGTTCATTTCGGTCTCCTTTCCTTGACGAACCCTCCGAAAATCGTATTTTCCGAAAAACCTGCCGAAGCGCAGTCCTTCACAAAAAAATAAAACAAGATCAAATCAAAATATCCCGAAGCCGCTCGCGTCGAACGCGTCGGGGTAATAGTTCCATTCGAGGACGCGCGGGCGCTCCTCGGTCGTGACCGTCAGCTCCGAGAGGTCAAAGCGCATGGGCATATCCGCCAGCCCCCACTCCTCCGCGAATTTTTGGGCGGTCAACAGGATACGCCGCATCTTCGCGCGGTCGAGCGCGTCCGCCCCCTCGGTCATACTCCCGAATTTCCGCGTTTTTACCTCGATAAAGACGAGCGTCCCGTCCTCCTCGGCGACGAGGTCGAGCTCGCCGCCCCGTCGACGAAAGTTCCGCGCGAGGAGCTTCATTCCCCGCTTTTGGATCTGTGCGGCGGTATAGTCCTCGCCGAACCGCCCGCGCTCCGCTCCCCCGCTCATATCGGGTGTTTTTTAAAGAAGGAGCGGCGATGCTCGGGACACATCCCGTATTCCTTCAGCCGCTCATAGTGGAGCTTTGTCCCATACCCCTTATGCTTGGCGAAGGCGTACTCGGGATAGAGGCGATCGAGCTCAAGCATATAGCGGTCGCGCGTCACCTTCGCGAGGATCGACGCCGCCGCGATACTCGCCGAGAGACCGTCGCCGCCGACGACCGCCCGCGCGGGGATCGCGAGCGGGGGGAGGCGGTTCCCGTCGACGAGCGCGAGGGCGGGCGGGACGGATAGCCCCTCGACCGCCCGCCGCATCGCGAGGAAGGTCGCGCCAAGGATATTCAGCTCGTCGATCTCGGCGGCGGTCGCGCTCGCGATCGCGTAGGCGGCGGCTTTTTCGACGATCTCGTCATAAAGCGCCTCCCGCTTTTTTTCGCTGAGCTTTTTACTGTCGTTGAGTCCCGCGATCGTGACCCCGTCGGGGAGGACGACCGCCGCCGCGTAAACGCGCCCCGCGAGCGGACCGCGCCCCGCCTCGTCGACCCCACAGACCGCACCGTACCGCTCGCGAAGCGCCGCGTCATATAAAAATCTCTCCGTTTCAGCCTCCGGGCTGTTCAAGCGTGATCTTTCCAATTTTACCGCTCCTGTATTCGTCGAGGAGCGCCGCCGCCGCGCGCCCCGTGTCGGGTACGCCCCCGGGAAGCATCATCCCGCGCTTAACGGCGATCCGCTCCGTGATCCGCCCCTCCGTGTCGTCGAGCTTATACCGCTCGGCGAGCCGATCGGGATAACGCTCTTTTAAATAAGCGCCGAGCTCCTCGGCGAGTGCCTCGGTATCCATGATGTCGTCCTTGATCGCGCCGGTAAAGGCGAGGCGGAGCGCCGCCGCCTTATCGTCGAGCTTCGGCGCGAGGATCCCCGGTAGGTCGAGAAGCTCGACCTCTTTATCGATCGTGACCCATTGCTTCCCGCGCGTGACGCCGGGGCGATCCTCGACCTTGGTCTTTCGCGCGTTCGCCATACGGTTGATGAAGGAGGACTTCCCGACGTTCGGGATCCCGACGACCATGACCCTAAGCGCCCGACCGACCATACCCCGCGCTCTTCGCCGCTCGAGGAGCGGCGCGAGACGCTTCTTTAAAAGAGGGAGGAAGCTTTTCATCCCCTTCCCGCTCCGACAGTCGCCGACGAGGACGGTATAGCCCTTTTTCTCGTAATACGCCTTCCATTCCCGCGTCAGCGCGTCGTCGGCATAGTCGCATTTATTTAGGAGAAGGATACGCGGCTTTTCGCCGATCAGCTCGTCCAAAAGCGGATTTCGGCTCGATTCGGGGATACGGCTGTCCGCGATCTCGACGACCGCGTCGACGAGCTTTAGATTTTCCTCGATCATACGGCGCGTTTTCGCCATATGACCGGGGAACCACTGAATATCGCTCTCGTAAGCCATTTTACGCTCCCCTTTCGCTCGGTCAAACTACTCCGCCAAAGCGCTCGAGCGGGGTGATCCTAAGATACGCCCGCCCGATCACGTCGTTGACGTTGACGAGACCGACGCGGCGATCTCGGCTATCGGTCGAGTTATTCCGATTATCCCCCATGACAAAGATATAGCCCTCGGGGATCGTCACCGACTCATAAAAATCGAGCCGCTCGCGGGTATAATCGTTGATCGCGTGACCGTCCTCATAAAGGATCTCGTCCGCGATCTCATGCTCGAGGGGGACGTCATTCCGATAAACGACCCCCTCGGCGAAGTCGATCCTCAGCGTATCGCCCGCGACCCCGATCACGCGCTTAACGATCGCCTTACCGTAGGAATCGGTCATCTCGTTAAACAGCCCGTCCGCCCAAAGGACGACGATGTCGTTATGAGCGGGGGTATATAAAAAATTCGTGACTAAAAGCCGCTCTCCGTCATGGAGCGTCGGGAGCATCGAGTCCCCGTCCACGGTCGAGAGCCGCGTCAAAAGCGCAAAGATCAAGATGATCGCGAGGACAGAGCCGATCACGGTATTATACCAGTCGAGCGCCTCCGCCCAAAACATCGGCTTTTTATCCTTGGCGGTCTCCTCCGGGGCGGTCTTAGCCGCATCCCCGCCGCTCCCGGCGGATCGCTCGGCTTCCCCGGTCTCTTCGTCTTCCTCAAGCTCGCCGGTCTCTTTGATCTCTTCGATCTCTCCGTCCATAGCGCGTCCTCCTTTCTCGCTAAACTCTCCTAAAATGAGAAAAAATAGCCAAGTGGGGCAGTAACGGGAAAGCCGCTACCGCCGCAATCGTCTATTTTTTCGGTTAATGTTCGGTATTTCGGTATCGCTTTAGCCGAGGGGTCGGCGAAAACATCAATACTTCGCCTTAACCTTCGCCGCCTTACCGACTCTGTCTCTGAGATAATAGAGCTTCGCCCGACGGACGATACCCGTCCTAACGACCTCGACCTTATCGACGGAGGGCGAATGGATCGGGAAAACACGCTCGATCCCACAGCCGTGAGCGACGCGGCGAACCGTAAAGGTCTCGTTGATCCCGCCGTGCTTCTTGGCGATGACCGTCCCCTCAAAGACCTGGATACGGGACTTATCGCCCTCGGTGATCCTTACGTGTACCTTAACCGTATCGCCGACCCCGAATTGAGGGATCTCGGTCTTCATACTGTCCTGTGTCATAAGCTTGATCGCGTCCATTTTAAAACCATTCCTTTCTTTTTCCGACGTTCTTATACGGTTTCCTTCGCGGTCTTTTTTTATGGAAGGAGATAAACTCCCCGACCGCCCGATACAGCGGAACGCCTGCTTAATGTTAAGGCTCTCGTTATCAGACGACAGCCCGCGCATTACCCCCGCCGAGGAAGCGGCGGTTGAGCCTATACCGCGTGAAAAGGCGGCACAGCCTAAAAATGCCTTTATATTATAACACCTTTCCCCCGAAAATGCAATACCTTTTTTGGGAAAAATCGTCTTTTTACCGAAAAATTTCTCCGTTTTTACAGTATACGGCGGTTCGCGCGATCCTGAGCCGCCCGATCGCCGTCCCGAATTCCTTCTCAAAGGTATCAAAAACGAGGTTCGGGTTAAGGTTCGTCTCCGTCCCCGACGGGAGGAGGAGCTTTAGCCGCCCCGGCTCGCGTTCCTTTATCTCAAGCGAGGGCTTTAGGTCGATCTCCGCGACCCCGCGCTTTGTCCTTTTCTCCGCCGCGATCCGCTCCTGCCCAAAAAAAGAGGATAAAAGCGCCTCGTCCGCGTCGTGTAGGATCTCGTACTCCGACCGCGCGATGTCGGTATTTTTAAAGACGGGCGTCGCCGCCTCGAGGATCTCGATCCCCTCGGGGAGGGCGCAACCGAGCCGCGCACAAAGCTCATCGAAGGAGAGCGCCTCGGTCAGGCGGGTATCGAGGCTCTCGCGCCGCCCCTCCGTCCCGAGCGAGAGCGGGAGCGCGAAGGTGATATAAACGTGGGGGTTAAAGCCCTCGGTCTCCCAGATCGGGAGCTTCGCGCGGCGAACGGCACGCTGAAACACGCGGTAAAGGTCGAGGTGAGAGATATAGACCGCGCGACCCGTCTTCGCGAAAAAGATCCGTACATTATCCAAAGCATTCGCCTCCGATCTTTTTGTTTACACCACACCCCGCGCACCCCTCGCGACAGTTTCGGGTCGGCTTCTCCTCGTGGGCGCGGCGATCCTCGCGGACAAAAAAGTCGCGCGAGACGAGGATATCCATATGATCCCAAGGGAGGATCTCGTCATATTCCCGCCGCCGATTGGCGTAAAAGGCGGGGTCGATCCCGCGCTCGCGAAACGCCTCCATCCACAGATCATAGCGGAAGTATTCGTCCCACCCGTCGAGCTTACAGCCCTTTCGCCAAGCGGTATAGATCACGTCGCCGAGCCGTCGGTCGCCCCGCGCGAGGGTCGCCTCGAGGAGCGTCACGGGATAGCGCGACCAGCTGATATTGACCCGCTTTGAGTTGACGATACTAAGGAGGTATTTTTGACGCGCGTCGATCTCCGCCTCGGTCGGCTGAGGCTCGAACTGAAAGGGGGTAAACGGCTTTGGGATAAAGGTCGAGAGCGAGACCGAGATCTTGACCTGTTTCCCCTTTGGGCGGGTCGGGGTCGCGTAATAGAGGTCGACGATCTTGTCGCAAAGCGCCTTGATCCCGTCCATATCCTCCGTCGTCTCGGTCGGTAGCCCGAGCATAAAATAGAGCTTCACCGCCGTATAGCCGCCCTCAAAGGCGGTCCGACAGCCCTCGAGGATATTTTCCTCGGTGATGTTTTTATTGATCACGTCGCGTAGGCGCTGAGTCCCCGCCTCGGGCGCGAAGGTCAGCCCGCTCTTACGGACGCTCTTTATTTTTTGAAGGAGTTCGTCGCTAAAGCGATCGATCCGCATGGAGGGTAGCGCGAGATTGATCCGTTCGCGGTCGGTATAGGCGGTGAGCCGCTCGAGAAGCGGCTCGATCCCGCTATGGTCGCTCGTACTGAGCGACGAGAGCGAGACCTCGTCATACCCCGTCGTCTCACAGAGCGAGACCATCTCCCGCTCGATCGTGTCGATCGATTTTTCGCGGAAGGGTCGGTAAAGATAGCCCGCCTGACAAAAGCGACAGCCTCGGATACACCCGCGAAGCACCTCGACGACCGCGCGGTCGTGGACGATCTCGGAGAAGGGGACGACAAAGCTCTCGGGATAATAGACGCGGTCAAGATCCTTGATAATTCTTTTTTTGACAGCCTTCGGCGCTCCCCCGCGAGGCTCGATCGACGCGATCGTCCCGTCCTCCCGATAGGCGATCTCATAAAGCGAGGGGACATAGATCCCCTCGATCCCCGCCGCGCGGCGGAGAAACTCGCTTTTTGAGACTCCCTCTTTTTTGCATTGTTCCAAAAGACGTATCAGTTCGAGGTTGACCTCCTCTCCTTCCCCAAGGATAAAGAGATCGATAAAATCAGCGATCGGCTCGGCGTTACAGACACAAGGTCCGCCCGCGCAGACGATCGGCGTCAGCCCCTCGCGCTCGCGGGAATAAACGGGAAGCCCCGCGAGATCGAGCATCGCCAAAATATTCGTGTAACAAAGCTCGTATTGGAGCGTAAAGCCGATCAGGTCAAAATCACGGATCGGCTCTAGGCTCTCCAGCCCGTAAAGAAGGATCCCGTTCTCCCGCATTTTTTCCTCCATATCGGGGAGGGGCATAAACACGCGCTCACACCAATATTCGGGGATCTCGTTCGTTAGGGAATAAAGGATCTTCATCCCGAGGTGCGACATCCCGATGTCATAGGTATCGGGGAAGCAGAAGGCGAAGCGAAGCGAGACCGCCGCCGGGTCTTTTTTGACCGAGTTCAGTTCCCCGCCGATATAGCGCGAGGGCTTTTGTACCTTTAATAAAAATTGATCGAGTTTTTCCTTATACATTCTTTTACGTCCTTTATAACAGTATATAATGCGGGATGATGTCCTCATATTCGCCGCTTTTCGCCAAAAATCCCCCCGGGATCGTCCCGAGACGGATAAACCCGAGCTTTTCGTAAAGCGCGAGCGCGGGCTTGTTGCTCGCGACGACCGCGTTAAACTGTAAAACGCGAAAGCCGAGCGACGCGCCCTTCGCGATCGAGTGGCGGACGAGCGCCTCGCCGATCCCGCGCCCGCGAAAGGCGCGGGCGACCGCGTAGCTCGCGTTACAGATATGACCGCACCGCCCGACGTTATTCGGATGGAGGATATATAGTCCCGCGAGCCGCCCGTCCTCGCCATACGCCAGCCCCGTGAAGGACTGCTCCTCAAAAAAAGCCCGTCCCGTTTCCGCGTCCAAAAGCTCCGTCTGGGGGAACGCCCGCCCCTCCGCGACGATCTCGTTCCAAAGCTCCGCCGCCTCTAAAGCGGAGGAAGGGGTAAAGGGGATAATATCGATCTTTCCTTCCGTCATTTTTTATTCCGACCTTTCCGATCTTTTCTTGGGATTTATTCTTACCTCCATTTTACTACAATTTCTCCAAAAAATCAACCGCTAAAAGATAAATTAAAAAAACGACCGACGAAAAGCCGATCATTCCCCGCGCGAAAAAGAAGATCACCGACGGGATCAAGAGCGCCCCCACCGCGATCTCAACCCCGCGCATCGCGCGCATAGCGCTCTCCGGCGGGAGAAGGCGCAAAAGCGCCTTTTCGACGAGCCTTCCGCCGTCGAGCGGGCGGATCGGGAGGAGGTTCAGCCCGCCCGTCAACAGGTTCACCGCCCCGAAGAGGAGAAGGCGCGGCGAGCCGCCGAGCCAAGTTCCGTAAAAAAAGGAGATCAAAAAAACGAGGAAATTCGCCGCGACCCCGCCGATCAGCACCCTTACGCTCTCGAAGCCCTCCGCCGAGAGGAGAATGCCGCCGCCGTAAAACGTGATCTTACGCGGCGGTTTACGCTCCGCGAGCATCATCAGGATATGCCCGAGCTCGTGGAGCATACAGGCGAGCAGGCAGAAGACCGCCGTCCCCGCGCGGTCGGTACAGAGTAAGAGACTCACCACGGCGGGGAACGAAAAGCGCACCTCCGCCCGAAGCCGCCTAGCCACC
>JAMPCH010000037.1 GCA_023666265.1 Roseburia sp. | reverse complement strand
CGCAGAAGGAACATCCCAAGAGGGTATCACTATAAAATTTAAGCCCGAACCGTCGTGGGTGTGTAGGAAATTCCTTAATCTCCGCTGACGAAAAAACGTAAGAGAGGACAGGCAAACGAAGCCTTCCCCCTTAGTAAAATCCCCCGAGCGGAAACCGTCCAGACCCTTGGGTTGAGGACATTTCCGCGAGCAAGCAGGAGGCTTGCAGGCAAAAGCCCAAAGCGCCGCACGGCAATACCTCTAGCCGTAGGGACGCGGCGCATACAAAGCTTTTGCCGTAGCTGACTTTGCGCCACTTTGGTCGGACAAAGTGGCAAAAAAATTGCCGCAATTTCTCAAATTTGCACTTATTGGAAAAAGGGATGAAAACACACCCATTTTCCGAATTTTTACAGGCTAGCCGCCCGCGCTCCTTCCCAAAACAAAAACGCGATATCCGAAAATTGTCGAATATCGCGTAATTTTTATTATAGATAAACTATAAAAAGCAATACAGAAGTTTAGGTCAAGCCTTTTCAAAGGCTTGCAGGGGCGTGGGGACAGCGTCCCCACATAAAATTCTTTCTCTCCGTTCTCCCTCACTTCACGCTGAATAAGATCTCGCCATAGGTCGGTACGGGCCAGTAATCGGCGGCGACGAGGGTCTCGAGCTCGTCGACGACGGCGCGGATCGCGTTCATCTGGGCGAAGACCTTATCGTGGTAATACCGCGCGGTATCGAGTACGTCGGTGACCTCCGCCGCGCCCGCGAGGAGGGCGGACAGCTCGGCGTTCTTCGCGGTCATTTCCGAGGCGAGGGCGGAAATTTTTGCCGCGGAAGCCGTCTCGACCGAGGTATCGATCCCCGCCGCCTTTTTGGTCGCGATCAGGTCACAAAGGAATTTCTCATACTTCATGACCGCCGGGGTATAATCCCGCGCGACCATCTCCGCGACGGTATGCGCCTCGATATTGATCGTCTTATAATAATTCTCGAGAAGGATCTCGGTACGCGCGTGGATCTCGCGCTCGGTGAATACCTTATGCTTGGTGAAGAGCTTGATCGCCTTTTCGTCCTCGAAATGGGGGATCGCGTCGACCGTCGATTTTAAATTCGGAAGCCCGCGCTTTTCGACCGCCTCCTTGATCCAAGCGTCGTCATAGCCGTTCCCATTAAAGATGATCCGCTGATGCTCCGAGAAGGTCTTAACGAGAAGCTCGTGGAGCGCTTTCTCGAAGTTATCCGCTTTTTCGAGTTCGTCGGCGAACTGGGCGAGCGATTCCGCGACGATCGTATTGAGGACGATATTCGGGGTCGCGACGTTATGGGTCGAGCCGACCATACGAAACTCGAACTTATTCCCCGTAAACGCGAAGGGCGAGGTGCGGTTTCGGTCGGTCGTGTCCTTTTTAAATTTGGGGAGGGCGGATACGCCGATGTCAAAGCGCGTCTTTTTCTCCGAGACCGTCCCGCCCGAGATGATCGCCTTAACGACCTCGTCGAGCTCCTCGCCGAGGAAGATCGAGATGACGGCGGGCGGCGCTTCGTTCGCGCCGAGACGGTGATCGTTCCCCGCCGTCGCGACCGAGAGACGGAGAAGCTCGGCGTAATCGTCGACCCCCTTAACGATCGCCGCGAGGAAGGTGAGGAACTGGGCGTTCTCGAGCGGGGAATCGCCGGGGCTTAAAAGGTTCTGACCGCTGTCGGTCGAGATCGCCCAGTTATCGTGCTTCCCCGAGCCGTTGACCCCCGCGAAGGGCTTCTCGTGGAGGAGGCACGCCATACCGTGCTTTGTCGCGATCTTACGCATCAGCTCCATCGTGAGCTGGTTCTGGTCGGCGGCGAGGTTCGCCGAGGTAAAGATCGGGGCGTTCTCATGCTGGGCGGGCGCAACCTCGTTATGCTTTGTCTTAGACATCACGCCGAGCCGCCAGAGCGTATTATCCAGCTCCTTCATATAATCCGAGACGCGCTGGTTGATCACGCCGAAGTAGTGATCCTCGAGCTCCTGACCCTTCGGCGCGGGCGCGCCGAAAAGGGTACGCCCGGTATACATCAGATCCTTACGCTTCTCAAAAACGCTCTTATCGATGAGGAAGTATTCCTGCTCCGCGCCGACGGTCGCGACGACGCGCTTGGCACTCGTATTCCCAAAAAGGCGGAGGATACGGATCGCCTCGGCGCTGATCGCGTCCATCGAGCGAAGGAGCGGGGTCTTTTTATCGAGCGCCTCGCCCGTATAGGAACAAAACGCCGTCGGGATATAGAGCGTTTGATCCTTAATAAAGGCGTAGGAGGTCGGGTCCCAAGCCGTATAGCCCCGCGCCTCAAAGGTCGCGCGGATCCCGCCCGAGGGGAAGGACGACGCGTCCGGCTCGCCCTTGATCAGCTCCTTCCCCGAGAACTCGAGAAGTACCGTCCCGTCGCCGGTCGGCGAGATAAAGCTGTCGTGCTTCTCGGCAGTCACGCCCGTCATCGGCTGAAACCAGTGGGTATAATGGGTCGCGCCTTTTTCGATCGCCCAGTCCTTCATCGCCGTCGCGACGCTCTCCGCGATCGATTCGTCAAGCTCCTTCCCCGCGTTCATCGTCGCCTTTAATTTTTTGAATACGTCCTTCGGGAGACGATTTCTCATCGTCGAAACGTCAAAAACGTCCTCGCCGAAGATCTGGGTCACGTCGTATCGTTCTGCCATAATAAAAACCCTTTCCTTTCTTAAAATAAAACTCGGATCAAACAAAAAGCGTTTTGAGCGCAGTCAGCCCGCCCAAAACGCCATTGTTTTGTGAAAAAATCTTATACTCTCATTATAGTCTAAAGGCGCGGTCTTGTCAATCGGTGTTTTATACAAATTTCACTTATTTTGCAAGAGTAAAATTGTAGACTTGCAAAATCGTAGCAAAAGATCACCGAAATAGTCGGATAAAGCCCTTTTTTGGAAGGACTGCGTGACCGCGCCCTTCAAAAAATAATCAATAAAGATCACTCGATCGACTTTAGCGCGTCGATCATATTGACGTCCTTTAGCTTTTTATGCATGACCAGCATCACGACGACCGAGAAGACGAGCGTAAACGCCGCCGCGAGGATATAGCTCATCGGATAGATCACCCGCCCGAACATTACGAAGTCGACCTCCGCCGTCGTAATGACATACGTCGCGAGGAAAACGCCGAGGACGAGACCGACCGCCGTCCCGAGGAGGGTCAGGATCAGATTCTCGCGGAAGATATAGGTATCGACCTCGCCGTCGTAAAAGCCGAGGACCTTTAGCGTCGCGATCTCGCGGACGCGCTCGCTGATGTTGATATTCGTGAGGTTATACATCACGATAAACGCGAGCGCCCCCGCCGACACGATGACCACGACGATCACGAGGCTAAGCGTTTTTAGCATATCTTGATACGTCTGTTTTACGTTGGAGGAAAAGGTCACGGCTAGTACGCCGTCCCCGTCGAGGAGGCGCTCGGCGAGCGCGTCCTCGTCCTCCTCGCTCAGTCCGTGGGCGAAGTAGAGCGCGTTATACTCGGGCGCTTCGCCGAATAGGTCTATGTACGTCCGCTCGGTCATGTAAACGTAATGCCCGGGATAATTCTCAAAGGGCGCGGTAAGCGTGACCTCGACGCGCTCGGTGTCCGACTCCTCGATCGTGACCCGATCCCCCGCCTTTACCCCGATGAGGAGCGTGAGCTTTTCGTCCATATAGACCGTCCCGTCGGTGAGGCGATACGGCTCGCCGCTCGCCCGATCGCGGAGGTTCAGGAAATCGGTAAAGCGCTCCGACTGCCTCGGGACGGCGATATACGCGCCGACCTTTTTCCCGCCCGCCGATACGTCCATCTGCTTTTGAAAGACGTTGACGCTCCCGCCGTGTTCGGCGATGATCGCTGCGGCGCGTTCGTCCGCGCCGGGATATTTCTCCGCGTCATAGACCGCGATCCCGTCATAGCTCTGAAGCTCGCCGTACTGCTTGATGATAATATCGTTGATCGCGTCGTAAAGGGCGAAGCCCGTCATTAAAAGCGCCGTACAGCCCGCGATCCCGATCACCGACATAAACATCTTCCGCTTATAGCGGAATAAGTTCCGCGCCGTGACCTTTCCGCTGAAATTGAAGCGCTTCCACAAAAACCCGAGCCTCTCGATAAAAATACGCTTCCCCGCCTTGGGCGCTTTAAACCGCATGAGCTGCGCCGCCTGTTCCGCGAGGGCGGAGCGACAGGCGAAAAAGACGGTCGCCGCGATCGCCGCGAGGCTCACGAGGATCGAAGCCGCCGCCGTCCCGAGATCGATCGGCATCTGAAGCTCGGGGATCGAGTACATCATCCCGTAGGCGGTCACGATCACAAAGGGGATCAGCTTCATCCCCACAAGTACGCCGAAGACCGCGCCCGAAACGGTCGCCGTCACCGCGTAGAGCATATATTTATAGATGATCTTACCGTTGGAATAACCGAGCGCCTTTAACGTCCCGATCTGGATCCGCTCCTCCTCGACCATACGCGTCATCGTCGTGAGACAGACGAGCATCGCGACAAGGATAAAGAAGACCGGGAAGACCGCCGCGATATTATTGATCCGATCGGCGTTATCGCCGTACTCGGCATAGCCGAAGTTATCCTCTCGCGTAAAAACGTACCATTCGGGCTTCTCGAGGTCGGCGATCTCTTGCTTCGCGTCGGCGAGCTCCGCCTTAGCGTCGGCGATCTTTTCCTCCGCCTCGGCTTTCCCGTCGGCGAGCTCCTTTTCCCCGTCGGCGTAGTCCTTTTTCCCCTGTTCAAAGTCCGCCTTTCCGTCCGCGAGCTTTTCCCGCGCGTCGGCGAGCTCTTTTTCGCCGTCGACGATCTCCCGCTCCCCGTCGGCAAGTGCCTGTTCCGCGTCGGCGAATTCCTTCTCCGCGTCGATCTTCGCTTGCTCCAGCTCCGCGAGACCGTCCGCGTATTGCTTCTTCCCGTCCTCTAATTGAGCGCGTCCGTCGGCTAACTCCTTCTCCGCATCGTCGAGCTCGACCTTCGCCTCGTCGAGCGCCGCTTTCGCCTCGTCGAGCTGTGTTTTCGTCTCGTCGAGGGTCACCTTCGCCTCGTCGAGCCGTGCCTTCGTCTCGTCGAGGGTCGCCTTCGCCTCGGCGAGCTGTGCTTCGCCCGCGTCGATCTGCGCCTTCGTCTCGTCGAGCGCCGCCCGCGCCGCCGTCAGCTCGGCGACGGAAGCCTCGTAAGCCGCGTGATTTTGATCGTATTCCGCCTTCGCCGCTTGATACTGCGGGCTATTCTCGCCGAGCATGGCGCGGAGCTGTCCGAGCTGACCTTCGGCTTCGTCGAGCGCGGCTTTCGCCTCGGCGAGCCGCGCCGCGCCCTCGGCGTACTCCGCCTCGCCCGCCTCATATTGCGCCTTCCCCTCGTCAAAGGTCGCCTTTTGTTCGTTATACCGCGTTAGACCCGCCTCATAGGCGGCGTAGCCCTCCTCGTATTGCGCGCGACCGTCCTCGTATTGCGCGAGACCGTCCTCATACCGCGCGAGACCGTCGGTATAGTCGCGCTTCCCGTCCTCTAACTCCTTCTCCCCGTCGTTCAGCTTTTTTTCGTTTTGGGAAATTTCGTCTCCCGCCTCGTTCAGTTCCTTCTCCGCCCTCTCGATCTCCTCGGCATAGTCCGCCCGCGCCTTCTCGAGATCGAGATAGCCTTGATCCAGCTCCGCCCGCGCGTCCTTTAGCTTCTCCTCCCCATTGAGGATCTCCTGTTCGCCGTCGGCGATCTCCTTCTCCGCGTCGTCGAGCTTTTTCTTCGCGTCAAGAAGCTCCGCCTCGCCGTCGGCGATCTCGTCGTCCGCCTCTTTTTCCGCGTCGGCGAGCTCCTTCCGCGCGTCGGCGAGCGTCTCGTTCGCCTCGTCGACGATCTCGTTATAGCGCTCGGTCTCGCGCCGCCGGGCGACCGCCTCGATCGTTTCCGTTAGCGTCTCGACCCGCGCCTTATACACCTCCCCATAAGCTAAAAGCGGGGTCAGCTCGGGGAAGCGCAGATAGACCTCGGTGTTGTATTCGACGCAAAAGCTCTCCTCGGGGACGTAATAGACCGCCCCGATCGAGCCGTTCCCGACCGAGGTACTCCCAAAGCCGGTCTTATCGATAAAAACGGGCGAGACGACCGTCCCGACGATCGTAAAGACCGAATCCGCTAAAATATCGTCCGGGCTTTCTCCGTCGCCGTCGGTAAAAACGACCGTCGAGCCGAGGACGACCGTATTTTTCATCCCCGAGCCGACCGCGACACATTCCCCCGCCCGCTCGGGTAAGCGCCCGTCGATCAAGGTCAGCGTGTTATAGCCCGCGTCGTTCGCCCCGAGCGTAAAGACCCGCGCGGCGTTCGGCGATCCGCCGTCGACCTCGGCGATCACGTCGGTAAAATACGAGGGGACGACCGACGCGTCGGAGATCGTCTCGAGCGCCGATAGATCGCCCTCGTCAAAGCCATAGGTCGAGACGAGCCGAAAGTCGGTCAGGTTCGTCCGATCGAAGTAAGTATCCGCCGAGAGACGCATATCCGGCGCGGAAGCCTTTAATCCCGAAAAAAAGCCCACGCCGATCGCGACGATCCCAAAGATCGAAAAAAAGCGGCTTTTTGTCCCGCGTATCTCTCTGTATGCGCTTTTTTTGAGCGCGTTTTTCATAAGCTCACCCGTTTCTTATTGTTCCGCCCGTTCCGCCCCGTCGTCTTGTTTACCCGCTCCAAGCTTGGCGCGGAGGATCGGCTCAAAGCCGCCGATCAGGTTCTCGCGTACCGCCTCGTTTGGGTTAAAAAGGAGGAGGAGGTCGCCGTATTTCTCCGACCGCGCCGAGAGATACCATAGATCCTCGCCGCTCCCGTCGTGGGCGACGACGGTCACGTCGGCGGCGACGTCCGTCTCGTTTAAATAGGGCGCGAGCGCGGTCGCGGTCTTTAGCCCGATCGTGATCATACGCTTACGCTTACGCTTCCCGATGATCTTATCGACGTCGAGGTCGTCGTTCGTGACGATATATTCATATTCGGTGTCCGTCCCCTCCCAGAGATACTTCACGAGCCAAAAAGACCCCGCCGCCGCGACGATCGTAAACAGGAGGATCGAATACTTCGCCCAAAGCGTCAGCATCACCAAAAGCGCCAGTATGAGGATCTCCCCCGCCGCGATCAGTCCTCTTTTAAAATAATCCGCCCGATCGGGGAGCTTCCCGATCAGCTGTTCCGCAAAACGATCCATACAAAAACCTATGCCTTTCCAAAATAAATGATTTTCTTTAAATTATATCACATTTCACCAAATAAAACAAGGGGGATTCGTGCATATTTCCGAGGATTTTCACAATTGAACAAAAAACTTGACTTCGCGGAAAAAATATACTATAATAATACATAGAAATAACCGAGAGCCTACGTCTTTTATAAAAATCGCGGTCTCTCGGGTCAGACCCGGATCGTTTTTTAGGAAAGGATAGGTACTTAGTCTATGGGCAATATCACCCTCATTACCGGCGGCGCGGGGAGCGGAAAGACGAGGTGGGCGATCTCGTATTTTAAGACCTGCGATAACGTTCTCTTTTTAAATACGGGCAGCCGCATGAGCGAAGAGACGCGCCACCGCATGGAATTTTCCAACCGCGAGAACGACGTCGAATGGACGGTCTTACAGGACGTCGACGACCCCGTCGCCTGTATCAAAGACCATAAATTCTTTATTTTTGACAGCCTCGGCTCTTATACCTCCTCCGTGATGCACCGCGTCGCCAAGGACGTCGAAAACATCACGCGCGAGGAGCATGACGAGATCCGTCGGATCGTCGTCGACAGCGTCATCGAGTGCATGCAAAAGGTCGAGGAGCTTAACGGCGCGATGGTCATCATCTCGATCGAGCCGGGTTTCTCCGTCTGCCCCAAAGACCCGGAACAGATCTCCTTCCGCGAGATCATGGGCGCGGTCAACCAGCGGATCGCCAATACCGCCGCCGAGGTCTATCTCTCGGCGAGCGGGATCCAGTTCCGCATCAAATAAGCGTATCCCCCTATCGGGCGAATTTCCCTTAAATACAAATTTTTTCAGAAAGGAACCGACCAACAATGAATATTGATCAGTTAATGAATTTCGCAAGAAGCAAGAACGCCTCCGACGTACACCTCACCGTAGGCGCGCCGACCTCGATCCGTATCAACGGCGAGCTGAAGAAATTTGACGGAATGGACGAGGAGATCGTAAACCGAACGATCCTCTCGATGTTATCGGCGGAGCAGGAAAAGCGGCTCGGCTCGGGCGAGGACATCGACTTCTCGTTTACGGCGGCGAACGGCGGTCGCCAGAGAGTCAATGTCTATCACCAAAACGGCGGTAAGCTCGCGGCGGCGATCCGTCTCTTAAACGAGACGATCCCCTCTTTTAAGGACATCAGCCTCCCTCAGGCGGCGATCGACCTCACAAAAGAGATGAAGGGGATGATCCTCGTGACGGGACCGACCGGCTCGGGGAAGTCGACGACCCTCGCGACGATGGTCGATTATATCAACCAGTTCCGCGCCTGTCATATCATTACGATCGAGGATCCGGTCGAGTATATCTATCAGCCAAAGCTCGCGACGATCCACCAGCGTGAGATCGGGACGGACGTATCGAGCTTTAACGCCGCGCTCCGTAGTGCGCTCCGTGAGAATCCGGACGTTCTCCTCGTCGGCGAGATGCGCGACTTTGAGACGATAAAGCTCGCGATCACGGCGGCGGAGACGGGTCACCTCGTCCTCGCGACCCTCCATACGACGGGCGCGGCTCAGACGATCAACCGTATCATCGACGTCTTCCCGACCGACGAACAGAACCAGATCCGCTCTCAGATCTCGAGTACCCTTCGCGGGGTCATCTCTCAGATCCTGATACCGATGAAAAATACCGAGCGCGGGCGTACCGCTGCCTTTGAGATCCTAATCAATAACGACGCGGCGGCGAACAATATCCGCTCGGAGAAGGTCCACCAGCTCGAACAGGTCATGGCGTCGAACGTATCGACGGGTATGAGAACCATGAACGAGAGCCTAAAGCGCCTCGTCCGCGACGACGTCATCAGCCGCGAGAACGCGATCTTATACAGCCCCGATAAAGACGAGCTTCGTAAGATGTTCTGATCTGTTTTTATCCTTTTGGGAAGGAGCATATTTCCTCCGTTTTTGTTAAGACTACAGATCACACGATGATCGGCGAGGGTCGCGCTTTATAGGGCGAGATTTCCGTGTGTGAAGTCCTACGGTCGATCGCGCGGTGTCGCTTTGCGCTTATCCGCGATATTTTACGCGCCGATCTTAGCAAAGCTTACGACCTGACAGCCGCAAGGTTGAGATCGGAGGGCTTGTGATGGGTATAAAGGATCCCCAAGGGAATTATTCCCTTGGGTGGGGGTGCGGGGGCGAAGCCCCTGCCTTAGCTTATCTTTACTTAGATTTTCTTGGAATTTTCTTGGGATTTTCTTGGATTTTCTTATTGCTTCTTCTTTCAATCTCTCTTAATCTCGCGACACCGCCGTAAGGCGGTGTCGCGGTCAATGGAAGTGATCATTCTGCTTGAAAAGAACGGGACGGCGCGGCGGTTCGCGGCGCTGATCCTCCTAATCCTCGCGGCAGTCTCTCTCGCGTTCCCGTTATCGGTCGGGTCGTCCGCCGCCTTCTCGCGGAGAAACTTCCTCCGCACCTCATATAACCCCGAGGCGTATACCCTCTTTGAGATCGACGGGAATCGGATCACGGCGGTCGGCGTTTATAAAAACGACCGCCTCCGCCGTATCACCGCGCCGGGCGACACGATCTCGGCGATGAGCTTCTCGGCGAAGGCGGACGGGAGCTTTGAGGCGAAATTCACGATGATCCCGGCGAACGGCTCGTCCGTCCTCGACCTCGAGTTTCAATCGGGGGTCACGCTCTCTTATCGGATTCACGCCGACGAAAACGGACGCTACTTCCCCGGGAACGGTCTCGCCGAGACGAACCGCGCCGTCTTTGACCATATCTTCGACGCGCCGACCGAGGCGGCGCGGCTCTATCTCAGCGCCTCGGGCGACCCCGCGCGCGCGAAGGAGACCGCCGACCGCCTCCGGCAGATCTCGGACTCAGTCACGGCGGGGATCGAGAGCGATTATGAGAAGGCGCGCGCGATCACGGCTTATGTCGCCTCTCATTTTTACTACGACCACGACGCGCGGAATACGAGCGTGACCGACGAGACGATCGCGCTCGAGAACGTCTTATCGACCACGCGGACGGTCTGCTCCGGCTTCGCGAATTTGACCTGTGCCTTATTACAGGCGCAAGGGATCGACGCGGTCGCGGTCAAGGGCGGCGTATCGAGTGGGGGCGTCACCTATGAGAAGCTCGCCGAGGGGGTACAAAATCACGAATTCGCCGCCTTTTGGTATGAGGCGGAGGAGCGCTGGGTCTGGCTGGACGCGTGTTGGAACGGGAGCGGGAACTATGAGAACGGCGAGTACCGCGACGAGCTGACGCATGAGAAGTACTTCGATATTTCCGACGACGCGCTCGCGCTCAACCACCGCGCCGACTACGCCGAGCGGCGAAGCTTTTTCGCCGACGCGGTCTTTGAGGGCGACCCGCCCCCCGAGACGGAGGAGACCGCCGAAAGCGGCGAGCCGGAGACGGAGAACCCTTCCCAAAAGGAAGAAGCGTCGGACGCCGAGGCGGAGACCGAGCCGCTAAAGCCCGCCGAAACAACGGCGGCGGAGCCGGGGACGGAAACGGTCGAGGCGGTCGAAGTAAGCGACCCGACCGCCCCCGCGACGCACGAGGATAATACGCCCCTCTTTATCGCGGCGATCGCGCTCGGGGTCGGCGTTATCATACTCTCGATCTATCTGATCGGGCTATTAAAAAAGCGGCGGGACGAGCCGCGCTAAAGGAAAGGAACAACATCTATGGTAGTGATCGAACTTATGAACGGGAAACAGATCAAAGCGGAGCTTTATCCCGACGTCGCGCCGCTCACGGTCAAAAATTTTGAGGAGCTGGTCGCCGATAACTTTTACGACGGGCTGACCTTTCACCGCGTGATACGCGGGTTTATGATCCAAGGGGGCTGTCCGATCGGGAACGGGACGGGGAACTCGGGGAAGCATATCAAGGGCGAATTTGCCGCGAACGGCGTCGAGAACCCCCTAAAGCATACGCGCGGCGTCCTCTCGATGGCGCGCGCCGCCGACCCCGACTCGGCGAGCTGTCAATTCTTTATCATGCATGAGGACGCGCCGCACCTCGACGGTCAATACGCCGCCTTTGGGAAGGTCGTCGAGGGCATGGACGCGGTCGACGAGATCGCCTGTTGTGAGACGGATTACGCGGATATGCCCGTCCACCCGATCGTGATCAAAAGCGTCACGATCGTTTGACCGACGCGATCAAACGTTCACGTAAAACACAAAAACCATTGCCAAATCCGGCAATGGTTTTTGTGTTAAAGAAAGGACATTATATGAAAAAACTTGTTGTCACAATAGCGCCTTGGCGACGGCGGATTCCTCGACATACTGCGCGGGGATATAGACCGTAAAGCCGTCCGCCTCGGGGATCTTGACCGCGCGATAGAGATAGCCGACCCCGTTGAGGGTAAAGCGCCGCTCATAGGTCTCTCCCTCGACCGACAGCGGCGCGAGGGCTTCGCCAAAGCTGTTCGTCGCCACGATCGGTACGGTCGAGTTAGAGATGACGTTCCCGCCCGTGATGACGATATTCCGCTCTCTCGTCCCGAACCATACAAACTCCGCCGATAAAACGTAGGAGCGAACCGTACCGCCCGAGATCATAAGCGAGCCGTCCGACGGCGTGATCTCGCTCTCGTCGATCCCGCTACAGCCGCTACCGATCCCGATCACGGACGTCCCCTCGCCGTAGGCGTTGATAAACTCCGCGCCGTTGGCGGCGATATTCGCTGTACCGCTGTAAGAACCGATACAAACCGCTTCCTTCCCGCGGACGGAGGACTCGATCTTACCGCCCGAGAGGGTGATCTTTAGATCCTTCCCGTCGTGAACGCCGATCCCCGCGACCCGATCGCCCTCGGCGTTGACCCTAACGTTACCGCCGACGATCTCAATATCCGCGAAGCCCGTGCTACAGCCGATCCCCGTGACGTCGTTCCCGCTCACGTCGACCGTGAGCGCGACCGCGCTCGTGAAACAGAGCGTACCGCTCCCACAGCCGATCCCGACCGCTTGGATCCCCCGTCCGCCGACGGAGATCGTCCCGCCGAGTAGGCGGATCGCCGTCCCGTCCGTTTGTTTCCCGCCGCCGATACATACGACCCGGTCGCCCGAGCTCTTGATCGTTAAGCGCCCGCCCGTCTCGATCGTTATATCGCCGAATACGTCGGAGAAGCCGCTCCCGATCCCGACGCCGTCGTTACGGCTCGCGTTGATCGTGAGGTCGCCGTCGCCGACGAGCTTTAGCGCCGCCCCCTCGGGGACGCGTATCCCGTCGCGGTTAAGCGTATTCTCGCCCTCGAGCTCGAGCCTGAGGCTCCCTCTCGCGCCGATCTCGACACAAGAACCGTTTAGCCCGGAGATATTCACGTCCTTAAAGCGGATCGTACATTCCTCCCCCGCGCCCGTTGAGAAGGTGAGCTCAACGGGGTGCTTCGGCTCTCCGACGACGGTGAGCGTCCCGCGCTCGAGGTGAACGCGCCCATACTTCCCGACCGCGAGCTCGAGAACCGAGACGGTCTCACCGTCCTCGGCGGTATAGATCTTCCTGTCGTTATCAAATTGGGCGCGGCGGATATTCTCGCCGATGATATAATCGCGAAGCTCGGGGCGAAGCTCGGGAAGGATCTCCGCGTTCGGGCGAGCGAGATAAAAGCCCTGTAAGAGGTCGACGCCGAGCTCGAGGAGGGTCTGTAGCTCCTCCTTTGTCTCTACGCCCTCGGCGAGGACGCGAATCCCGTACTGTGAGGCGAATTTGATGATATTCGAGACGAGGAGCTGTTTTTTAAGGTCGCTGTCGATCGAGCGAATGAGCATAATATCGATCTTGATAAAATTGGGGTTGTTGTTGATCAGCTTCATCTCGCTGGCGTAACCGCTCCCGTAATCGTCGATCGCGATCAGACAGCCAAAGCGCTCGCGAAGCGATTCAAAATAGCGACAGCTCTCGTCGGTATCCTCGTCGTCCTCGAGGATCTCGACGACGGTATTCGACGTAATATCGCCGTAAAGCGCGGTCATCTCCGCGAGATCGTTCTCATTTAAAAAGACGCTCGGGATACTGTTGATAAACATTTTACGACCGGCGAAGCTCTCTTGGTTCTCATAATAAGCGCGGAGCGTGTTATAAAAGGTATAATACTCGATCGCGTAGAGCTGTTGGCTGATCTCGGCGTATTTTAAAATCTCGCGCGGCGAGAGCCCGACGTCCTCGGGCGAGCGCATCAGCGCCTCATAGGCGAAAATATCGCCCGTCTTTGCGTCGATAATGGGCTGGAAGTTATAACGGAAGGTGTTTTTTTCGACCATGCGGTTAAACTTACCGAATTTCTCGAGCTCGATGTCCTTTTCGCGATAGATATTCCGTACCCCGACGTTTTTACTTTGGAGATACGGGCGCACCTCGAACGTCATCACGACGGCGATAAAGACGAGCGCGACGAGATCGATCACCATATGTAAGATACTGTCTCTAAAGACGGGGCTGATCTCACCGTAGATGATCCCAAAGGCGATCAAAAGCACCGCCGCCGCGAGGAGGACGCATTTTAGCCCAAAGAATTTCCCTTGGCGATTTTTGTTCCGATTCGACATACGCGCGCGCCCCTTTCATAAAATCATTCGCCGAATTTTTCCGCTTACTTTCAGTATACCCTATCCCGCACGGAATGTCAAGAGAAAAAGCGGTTTTTTATCTCTCCAAAGGGACATTTTCGGTAAATTTGAAGGATTTATCGATACGAGATTGTTTATTTCACCCAAATCGGGTTACATTTTTGGAACTATTCGGCGGTTATGAATTGTATGGAACAAAAGTCGAAGTTACAGCCGGGGAGAAACATCAGCCGCGTATCGTATTCGCCCGGCTCGACGGCGATCGCGAAGGTCTGTTCGCTCACGCCCTCCGTCCGCTTAAACTCCATGATATGGCGTGTTACGCCCGTCTCGCCGCCGAGGAGGAGATGGATCGAATCGGTCTCGTTCGCGGTATTCCCGCGCAGCGTCACGCGGGTAAAGCCGCGCTCAAAGCCGAGCCGCCCGAAATCGAGCGTGACGTTATTCCCGATCCCGCGAACCTCGCTCCCGACCCGCGTAAAGCTGTCGCCATAGACGCGCTCGAGGCTGTCGCCCGTGAGCGGCTCATACCCGCGCGGGCGGCGGCGGAAGGAAAAGCCCCGGACGTTCACGTCGTCGTCGCCGCAACGGCAGACAATACAAATGCTCGTCTCGCCCGTTAAGCGGCGCGAGAGCGGACAGACGAGATCCTGATACGTCTGCCAGATAAACGGGCGCTCGTATTCGCCCGCCCAAAGGCGCTCCGCGCCCTCCTCCCCGGGCATTTTTTCCCAGATCTCGACCTCCATCGCGTCGTCGCGAAACCAGCGGAGGATCGGGACGGTGATCTCGTCGGCGTAGTCGCGCCCGAAGTCAACGTGATCAAAACAGATACGCGTTTCGGCGTTTTTGACACAGCGTACCCCGCCGCCCAGTACTTCGTCGAGCTCGCCGTGATTCGTCCGCCCGTAAAAGGTCGCGGAGACGAAGGAATAGGGGTCGAGGGTCGCGCTCCCGAGCCCGCTCACGCGAAACTCGAGATCGGAGATGACCTCGGCGTGATCCTTCCCGTTCGCGGCGGTACAGCGCAGGCGAAAAGCCCCGTCGCCGAGCGCGCGAACCTCCGCCGACCATCCGTCGGGGGCGGGGACGACCTCGGCGATATTCGTGACGATCCCGCTGTCGGTGACGGCGGAGAAGGCGATCTCCCCCTTCGCGCCCCTCGGGTAAATTTCCGCTCTGACCGTCGCGGTCGTTTTATTTTGGTGAAGGCGACGCTCCCCGTCGACCTTCAGCGCGATCTTACGGATCGGTATCCCCTCCTCGCGGATACGGTCATATTCGGCGCTGTTCTCGGCGATCGCGGAGACCCCCGCCCGAACGGGCGCGGGGACGGCGGGAATCAAAAGCTCCGCCGACGGAAGCCCCTCGGACTCGACAAGAACGCGAATTTCCCCGAGTTCGGTCTTCGCCGCGATCACCGCGAGGAGCATCCCGCCGAAAAGCTTTTTCGTCGTCCCCTTAAAGCTCTCATAATCGGTACTGTCGCCGCTGTCGAGACCGACGAGCCGCCCCGCGCCCGAGACCGTTACGTGTACGCGGTTCCGCGCGTTCGTGACATAAATACCGTCCTCGTCGAGGAGCGAGACCGTGATAAATAAAAGGCTCTCGCCGTCGGCGGGGAGGGTCGCGCGGTCGGGATCGAGCCTAAGCTTAACCCCGTCGCCAAAGGATCGCCGAACGTCCTCGGCGATCTTGTTCCCCGCCGCGTCATAGGCGACGGCGCGAAGCTCGCCTTTCTCAAAGGGGAGCCGCCAGTCACAGCGATAGGTCTTCCCGCGAAGGGGGTCGACCGACCGCCGACCGAGACTCCTCCCATTGATAAAAAGCTCGGTCTCGGGCGCGTTCGTATAGGCGCAGACGTCGATCTCCTGCCCCTCGTTAAAATCCCAGTAGGGGAAAAGGTGGAGGACCGTCTCGCCCGTCCAAGCCGCGCGATAGAGATAAAACGCGTCCTTACGAAATCCCGCCGTATCAAAAGGACCGTAGTAAGAATTTTTCGTCGAATAGGGGGTCGGCTCGCCGAGATAGTCAAAGCCCGTCCAGATGAATTGCCCCGCGCTGAAGGGACAGTCGCGATCCCAGACGATCGCGTCCTGTAACGTCCGATCGCCCGCGCCCGAACGACTGTTCTCGAGCGAGGACATCTGAAGGTCGGGGTATGTCCGCGCGGTATGGGCGAGGGGGAAGTGATAGATGCTTCGGCTCGTCCCCCGCGCCGCCGTCTCCGACCCGTAGATACACCAGTCGGGGTGCTTGGCGTGGAGCTCGTCATAGATCGCCTCGACGTAGTTCCCGCCGACGACGTCGAGTTCCTCGGCGCATTTTTGCGTATTCTCCCACGGGATATAGTTTGAGCCGAAGGTGACCGCCGCATTCCCGAGCGGGTCAAAGCGCCGTACCGCCGCGATCAGGCGGCGCATCTCCGCCCGCCCGTATTCGCCGTCATGGGTGTCATAGATCTCGTTCCCGATGCTCCACATCAAGAGCGAGGGGTGGTTTCGGTCGCGCCTTACCCAGCTCTCGACGACATTTTCACAGTCCTCGTTAAAAAACCGCGCGTAGTCGTACTCTGTTTTCGCCTTCCCCCACATATCAAAAGCCTCGGAAACGACGAGAAAGCCCAGCTCGTCCGCGAGGGTCATCAGCTCCTCGGCGGGCATATTGTGGGAGGTACGGATCGCGTTCACGCCCATCTCCTTTAAGAGAAGGAGCTGACGGCGGAGCGCGTCGGTATGAAACGCCGCGCCGAGCGACCCGAGATCGTGGTGAAGACAAACGCCGTTCAGCTTGATATGCCGCCCGTTTAAGAAAAATCCCTCGTTCGGATCAAAGCGAAAGTCGCGAAGACCAAAGCGTACCTCCTCACGGTCGATCGTCTCGTCGCCCTTCATGATCTCGGCGACGAGGGTATAGAGCTTCGGCGCGTCGAGATCCCAAAGCTTTACCCGGGGCGGAGGAAGGGTCACGCTGAACCCCTCCAAATCGGTCGGATCGTCGGTGTCGACGGCGCGGCTCATAATCGGCTCGCCGGAGGGGTCAAAGATCATACAGCGGTACCGATACCCCGGGGTACGGGTATATTCGAGCCGCGCCGAAATTTCATAGCCGTCGTCCTTCTTCCCGGTATGGAGATAGATCCCCTCCGGGAGGAAGTGAACGGGCGGTAGGGCGCAAAGCTCGACCTTACGATAGATCCCCGCGCCCGAGTACCAGCGCGAGTTGGGCGCGAGGTGGTTGACCCACACGCGGAGGGTGTTTTTCCCGGGAATTAAGGCGGGGGTCATATCCGCGTAAAACGCGCTGTAGCCGTATTTATGATGAGAAATTTCCGCCCCGTTCAAAAACACGCGACATTCGGGATAGACCCCGTCGAAGCGGAGAAGGCGCTTTTCGCCGTCCGCCAAAGGCTCAGCGAGGGTAAAATCCTTCACATAGACCCCGACACAGCTTTTATAAAAATTATACGAGTCGTGGATCAGCATATCGTGGGGAAGCTCGACGGGCTTTAGGGCGGCGCGGTCGGGGACGAACCCTTCGGGTGTCCCGACGGGAAATTCGCCGTAGAACCAGTTGTCGTTGAATAATGTTTTTTTCATAAACGCTCTCCTTGTCACGTTTTTTCGGAAGGTATTTCCCGGGGAAGCCGGATAACACCAGTATAGCATATTTTAACAAAACCCGCAAGGGGGTAGTCCTTCCCTAAATAAAAAAACAAAAAAATTTTTTCGCGAAACGTCCGCCTTGACAGAAGCTATAAAATATGGTATGATAAATGAAAAATCATTTGAAAGGAAACCGAAAAAATGGGAAGTCACGCCGTCACCCTCATCGTGATCCTCGTCCTCGTCGCGCTCTCGGCGTTTTTTTCGGCGGCGGAGACCTGTTTTACGAGCGTGAACCGTATCCGCCTCAAAAGCCGCGCGGACGAGGGGTCGCGAGCCGCCGCGCGGGCGCTCGCGATCTTAGCCCGCTATGATAAAATGCTGACGACGATCCTAATCGGGAATAATATCGTCAATATCCTGACCTCGTCGCTCGCGACGGTCATGTGTATCTCGCTTTTTGGCGAGGATCGCGGGTCGCTCGTCTCGACGGCGGCGGTCACGGTCGTCGTCCTGATCTTTGGCGAGATCCTCCCAAAAACGATCGCCAAGGCGAACGCCGAGCGCTTCGCCTGTGTGATCGGCGCGCCGATCAAGCTCTTAATGACCGTGATCACGCCGCTCTCGGCGTTCTTTCTCCTCCTCCAAAAAGGGGTGAGCCGCCTTTTTGTCAAGGATCGGGGCGTGAGCGTGACCGAGCAGGAGTTAGTAAGGATCATCGACGAGATCGAGGACGAGGGCGTCCTCGAACAGCAGGAGAGCGACCTCGTCCGTAGCGCGCTCGCCTTTGACGAGACGGTCGTCTCGGAGATCATTACCCCGCGCGTCAACGTGACGGCGGTCGAGATCAACGCGGGGATCGACCGCGTAAAGGAGCTTTTTTTGACCGAGGCATATTCGCGCCTCCCGGTCTATGAAAAAACGATCGACCATATCGTCGGGTTCATCACTCAAAAGGATCTTTTTGAGCGGCTCTTAAGCGGGGAGAGCTTTTATATCCGCGACATCATACAGGATACGCTCCACCTCCCGGGGCTGATGCGCCTGTCCGAGGCGCTCCGACAAATGCAAAAGAAAAAGATCCACCTCGCGGTCGTCGTCGACCAATACGGCGGGACGGAGGGGATCGTCACCCTCGAGGATATTTTAGAGGAGCTGGTCGGCGAGATATGGGACGAGAACGACGAGGTCACCGCGCCGGTGAAATTCCTCTCGGAGACGGTCTTTGAGACGAGCGGCGAAGTCCTTCGCGGGGATTTTAACCGCTACTTCGAGGCGCGGGGTCTCGACTTTAGGATCGTGTCGGACAGTAACACGGTCGGCGGCTGGCTCTTTGAGAAATTCGGGCGTATCCCCAAGGCGGGCGATACGCTAAAGACCGACGGCTTCCTCATCACGGTCAAGAGCCTGAACGAATTCAGGATCGGGGCGGTTCGCTTTAAAATTCTCCGCCCTAAGACCGAGACGGAGGGATAAATGGCTTTTTATGTCGTCGTTACGGTCGTGAGCGCGGTCGTCCTTACGGTCGATATGATCCTCCGCTATATGGAAAAAATCCGCTCCTTCGGCTTAGAGGAGCGGCTACACCGTATCCGGGGGAAGACGATCCCGATCGAGGACTTTATCCCCCAAAGCCTCACGATGGCGGCGGTCTTTAGCCTCGCGCTCGGGGTCGTCGGGATCTTTTTAAAGCTCCTCGCGCTCAACGGCTTGATCGCCTTCCCGGTCGCGCTGATGAGCGGGGCGCTCGTCCATTTTATTTTGGTTCATTTCATCCTTCGGCGGATACGCGAGCGCCCGATCCCGCCGGGGGTCGACCTGAGCGAATGTGAGGCGGTCTGTACCGAGCGCGTCGACCCCGACGGCTATGGGAGCGTGAGGGTCAAATGGGGCGGTCGGGAATACGTCCTCCCCGCCGTCTGTGCGAACGAAAAGGCGGTCGAGGCGGGCGATCGGGCGGTGATCCTCTATCGCGAGGACGGGGTCTGTTTTATCGAGCGCGACGATCGGATCATGGATATTTTGAAGGAAGAGGACGCGTAACGAGACCGAGGCGGGGCTTTGGTCTTGTTTTTTTGTTTTATTTTTGGGAAGGTGTTCCTCTCGACGGGTCTCGATAAAACGGCTTTCCCTCCCGAGACGGGAGGGAAAGAGGCTCAATTGTTTATTCTTTTTTCTTTTGGGAAGGAGGGTTAATTCACGACCGCGCCGTTCTCGGCGAAGGTATACTCCGCCCCGTCGATCGTCGCCGTCCCCGTGACGAAATAGCCGTCCGCGCCGGCGTAATATTTCCGCTCGCCTTTTACTCTGATCCATTTGTTTTTGACGATCTTCCCGTTTTTCCAGTATCGCCGACCCTTGTCCGAGGAGGTGAAGCCGGTGTATTTGCCTTGACAAGCGCCGCTTTTATCGAATTTGTAGCGAACGCCGTCGATCACGTTCGATTGTGTTACGACCGTTCCGTCCGATTTGATGTAATAGCGATTTTCGCCGATCTCGTTCCAACCGGGGGTACACGTCATACGGAAATCTACAAGAACGCGGTATTCGTTTCCTTCCATGTCTCTGAATGTCATAGGATAACGATAATTACCCGTGCGTGGAACATAAAGAGAGATTGGAATTAAACAACGCGTTTCTTGGTTTTCGGGGATTACGATTGCCTGCCCGGCAAAGACGCCTTCCGGGTCGAGAACCTTTGGCGTGACCCATTCTCCGTTCTCCTCTAATAACAGTCGACAGTCTTGTAAGTAGGTAAGCCAGGGAGAAAATTCTTGGCTTACGACGACTAAAACCTTTTCCGCTGGGTGAATGGGGATTTCGCTCTCAAAGCGAACGGACAACGGGGGCGCGATTTTTTCTCCGTTTTTTTCCCAGTTTGTTCCGCCGTCCTCACTTTCGTATATGCTTCCGTCCGGAAATTCGATGCTGATTTGTGCAAACTCTTCTGTTTCGGACGATTTGGTTCCTTTTGGATATGTGTATTGCTCGTCCGAATTGACATGGATTTCTTGATATTCCACTTTTGTGAAAGCACACAATGAGAGGAGAGATAAGAAAGTTATCAGAAAAATTCTTGGGAATTTTAAGAAGTCTTGCATTTAAATCCTCCGCTAAAGTACATATATGGCGTAAACACGGCACGAGAATGGTCATCTGTTGAATATCCGGAATGAACTCCGCAAAACTTCCATTGACTGTCCGAATAAAGATAGTAAGGTCCACCGCTATCGCCCGGTTGCGTCATTCCTTGTGTAATTTTAGTTTCTGTCAATCCTTTGATTGTTCGTACTACCTCAATGCCGCCTACAGTGACTTGAACGTTTGTTTCAACAGTCAAATGTGTTACCTTATGTTTACTCAGCCCGGAATTAGCGCCATAACTATATATCTCTGTTCCGATAGGAAGCGGTTTGTTATATCCGTCAGTTATTGCCTTCGTGGAAGTATTAGTTCTTACTTCATTTGTTGTTTGGATTTTATCGTCCAATACAATAAAGGAATAATCTCCATATTTGTTGTCTGTGAATTGGACGTAGGAAACCTTTCCTATGTCAACAATGCCCGAACTTTCATGGAGAGAAATCTTTGCCGAATTTTCCATTGCGTGTCCACAAGATACAATTGCAGGTTTTCCGTTGTAAAATCCTGCCATACCCGCTGTCATGTCACAACGATAAGAACTGGCTGTTTGACGCAAGTAATCACCGCCAATAACGGTTGTTGACTGTGCCTCAATATTTCCGTCAACAAATTTATAGGTGACTGCGGGATTACGATTTGTCAGAAATCTTTTCTTGCTTTCCGAATTTAACGACGAAGCATGAGACGAATTGATTTCTACAACCGCCGTATTGCTTTTAATATCTACATATGAGGCGCAGTATAAAAGAGGGTCACTACTGATAGTTAGCAGATCAGTCACGCTTTTTTCGCGCAATTCATCAAGTTCGGAGTAAGAATAATCGACCGTCTCAAATCTTACGCAGTCGTAATTTATTAGGATGTCTTTGTAAAACGAATCCTCGCTATCGGTTATGAGCAACACTAGGTTGTAATCATCGTCAATATATTCACCTGCATAATTATCCGGGTAAATATAATTGTTATTCTCATCTTGTTCAAAATGATCATATAACTCATCGTATGCTTGCAACGCGAAATCTTGCCGTATCATACCCTCGTCCGGTATAAGGCTTTGCGGATCGAACTCAGTATTCATAATTACTATGCTATTGTTTGGTGCTATCTCGCTCTCCGCGAACGTCGCCGTCCCCGCGCTCGTCGCCATGATCCCCGCCAATAAAACGGCGGTCGCTTTTTTGAATAAATTTTTGATTTTCATTTTTTCGTTCCTTTCTGCCCGTCAAGGGCGTTGATTTACGTTTCTTTTTTTGGAAAGCTCTTTCGCTTTCCCGGTCTAACAGCTTACTTCGTCGCTGTAGATCGTGAACGTTTCGGTCGCACAGCCGCAAAGCCCGAGCGATAGCGGGAGTAAAAGCGTGAGGAAACGGGTCGATTTTTTCATAGTCCTTCTCCTTTTTGGGTAATTTGTTTGATTATATTATAGCATATCCTTTGGGATATGTCAATCTTAACGGACGGGGAGTTTTGGTTTTATTTTTTATGGAAGGCGTTCCTCTCGGCGGGTCTCGATAAAACGGCTTTCCCTCCCGGGACGGGAGGGAAAGAGGCTCAATTGTTTATTCTTTTTTCTTTTGGGAAGGAGGGTTAATTCACGACCGCGCCGTTCTCGGCGAAGGTATACTCCGCCCCGTCGATCGTCGCCGTCCCCGTGACGAAATAGCCGTCCGCGCCGGCGTAATACTTCCGCTCGCCTTTTACTCTGATCCATTTGTTTTTGACGATCTTCCCGTTTTCCAGTATCGCCGACCCTTGTCCGAGGAGGTGAAGCCGGTGTACGTCCCTTGACATACGCTGTTTTCGTCGAATTTGTAGCGAACGCCGTCGATCGTGGTGGATTTCGTGGCGGTGAAACCGTTCTTTTGAAGGTAGACCCGATTTCCGTCGACATCATTCCAGCCGGGCTTTGCGTCGGTCATGCGGAAGTCGGTAAAGACCATCGCGCCGTCAAGCCATGTCCCGGACGCGAAGATGATACGCTCGGGGTCTTCGATCCCGCTGTAATGGACGATACTTTTCAGCGAGCGATAAAACGTCCCGCCGTCCCATAAGGTGTAAAGCACGGTGTGTACGCTCCCGTCGTCGGTGATAAAGTCAAAGCGATATTTGTTCCAATTTATTTTTGGGAAGGACGACTCGATCGCCATATAGTACGAGTCCGGCTCAAAGTCGATCGCGATAAACGCGTCCGTTTGGTCGCGGAACATTTGAAGCGTTTCCTCGGGAAACCCATAGCCGATGAAACTTTCCTCGATCAATTCCCGGAGCGCCGCCTCGTCTCCGGCTCGATAAAGCGCGGCGTATTCTCGCGCGGTCGAGCTGTCGATCGCGGCGGCGACCGTCCCGTTCGCCGTGAAGCCGATCAAGAGACAAAGCGCGGCAAAAAATATCCCAAAACGACGTTTCATGTTTATACTCCCCCTTCCTTTTAATCAATAGCGCGATACAACTCAACATGATAGACCCGCTCGCGCGTTTCTTGCGGGGCGTCCAACAGCGCGGGCGGCGGGTACGCCGCCTTACTCATCGTGAGGAGCGTCCCGTCCGGGAAGAGATAAGCTTTTATCCCCTCCGCGATCCCCTTGCCGAGGACGTATTGCCCGAGCGCACCGAGATCCTTCGCCCGATCGAGCGAAAGTCCGTGAAGGCGCTCCGGTAGCGCTGTCTCGTCCGTTTCCTTGAATGTCCCGTCCTTTTCGAGCAGGACGATCGCGCCGTCCATCTCAAGATCGCCGACGTAGTCCTTTCCGTCGATCTCGTAAATTCGGGAAAGGGACTTTCCGCCGTATGTCGACTGCGCCGCGTTACTCGCGACCCCGACGGGACAGCTCCCGATCTCGGAGAAGGTCTCCCGGTCGCGCACAGCGCGAAGGCTCGCGCCGCTGTCAAAAATAAAGGTGACGACGGTCTCGCTTTTCGCGCCGTAAGAGATACGATAGTCCGCCCCCGTCGGGAGGAGCGCGTCGGGCTGATCCGCCTCCGAAAGCGTATCTCCTTCCAAAACATAGGCGGCGACCGCCTTTTTCCCGATCGCGGCGTTGTCGGAATCACACTTCCCGAGACAGATCACACAGGCGGAGGACGCGAAGCGAAGGCTCTCGTCGTCGCTCACCTTAAAATTTCCCTTTTGACCGATCACGAGCTCGCCGTTTCTCCGAACGGAGAGGGTCGCCTTTTTTCCGACGGATAAAGTCCCGTCAGCGAGGAGCGCGCCCCCGCCCGAGACGGTCAGCGTCCCGCCCGATAAAACGAGCTTTGCGCCGCGCTCGATAAGGATCGCGCCGTCTACCCGCGCCCCGTCCTTTAGGCGGAGCGTGACCCCCTTTCGGATCACGAGGTTCTCGTCGTCGGCGACCGTCACCGTCTTTTTGGCGGTCACGTTCTCAAAAAGCACCGTGGTCTTATAGTCGCGCCAAAAATCGGTCTGGGAGGAGGCGAGGTGTCTCGCGCGGATCGTCCCGTCCGCGAAGGCGGGGATCGCGGCGAGGTCCAGATAAAAGATCGTAAAGATCGTGAGAAGGAAAGCAAGTGTTTTTTTCATTTTGAGAGATCCTTTCTGTATTTATTCTTGGGAAGACGCTTCCATGCGGAAATCGACGGAAACATCGTAGTCGCTATTGTTCAAGTCCGAGAGCGTTATATGATAGCGGTAATTTCCCGTTTTCGGAGCATAAAGATAGATCGGGATCAAAAAACGAAGATCCTCGTTTTTTTCGATGCCATATGCCACTCCGGCATAAACGGAATTCGGCTCGAGAGCCTCCGGCGTGACCCATTCTCCGTTCTCCTCAACAAGCAACCGTTCGTTTTGGAGAATGATCCATGTCGGGAATTTATGGCTTACGACGACCGAGACATTTTCCAACGAGCGAACGGGGCTCTCGCCCTCAAAGGTCACGGTCAGCGGGGGAACGACCTTCTTCCCGTTTTTGACCCAGTCGAGTCCGCCGTCCTCGCTTACATAGACGCGCCCGTTCGGAAATTTGATCTCGACGCGCGGGAGATCGACCGCGCCGTTCTCGGCGAAGGTATACTCCGCCCCGTCGATCGTCGCCGTCCCCGTGACGAAATAGCCGTCCGCGCCGGCGTAATACTTCCGCTCGCCCTTAACCCTGATCCATTTGTTTTTGACAAGCTTCCCGTTTTTCCAGTAGCGTCGACCCTTGTCCGAGGAGGTGAAGCCGGTGTACGTCCCTTGACAAGCGCCGCTTTTGTCGAATGTGTAGCGAACGCCGTCGATCGTGGTACTGCTCGTCGCGAGAGAGCCGTCTTTTTTGACGTAAAAGCGGTCGGTCGTCCCCCGCGCCGTATAGTCCGCGTTCCAGTGGTCGTGGGTCGTCTCCGACCAACCGCGTTCCGACGGGTCGATCACGGAGAAGCGCGGAATGAAATGATCCTCGTTGATGGTCGCGGGGTAATCGCCGGGCTGTCCCTTGAACCATTCGGTGCGGTTAAAGTCCATTCGCTCATAGATCTCGATCCCCGTAATCAGGGGAAGCTCGACCTCCTCGTCCTCCTGCCCCGGCTCGATCCAACCCGCGTTCCGAAGGATCTCGACTTCGCTCGCTATCCCGGCTTGTCCGAGCCGAGCCGCTTTTTTGATCTCCTCCGACGTGATGATCGGATTTTTCAGCACGCTGAACTCACAGGTGTAAAACTTCCCGACGTCCTCGTGAAGAACGAACACGGCGTAAAGATCAAATTCCGGCGAGGTGCGGTGTTCCTCGGCGATCTGGCTCAGGTCACAGGTAAACGAAAAGACCGCGCTCCCTTCATTAAACAGCTCCGTTTCCACTCGCGACGGAATGCCCGTCATTTTATCACCGTCGCCGCAGAGCCATTGATAATCATTAGAGGTCATTTTGCGATCAACCGCGTGTAAGACTGCGTTATAATGCTCGCGGTCGCCGTCGGTGATCTCCGACTCTCTCACGGCGGCGGCGGTCGTCCCGTTCGCCGTGAAGCCGATCAAGAGACAGAGCGCGGCGAAAAATGTCCCCGTTCGGTGCTTTAAATTCATCGATCTACGCTCCTTTCAAAAAATCCTTCCATAATATATAACAATTTTAGCGCCCAAAAGGTGACACCAAAATTTAAAATTTTTTCGATTTTTGGAAAATTTCATTAAAATTTAACAATTTTCGCGGGTTTTTGCGGCTGTTTTTGTTTATTTTGGGAAGGCGTTTTGCGGGTCGCTTTGGGCGCTTGCGTCCGTGCAAGGTTGTCCGCTCGGGGCTTCGGCATCCGTGCCTTGCGGCACGCTTCGGGCGCTTGCATCCGTGCAAGCGCTTTGGGCGAGCCGTTACCGCCTCCTTGCGGTAAGCTTTTGGCGGACAACTGCCGTTTCCTTGCGGCGCGCTTTGGGCAAGCCGCTTCCGCTTCCGTGCGTCGGGCGGCGGGTTATCCGTAAACGGCTTTCCCTCCCGGAGCGGGAGGGAAAGCGGCTCAATTGTTAAATTCTTTTTTCTTTTGGGGAGGAGGGCGCAATATCGCTTAAGGATTAGAGCCAAAGATTTAAGCGACGGTTTTCGTCAAGTGCGCTCATAAATTCCTCCGCTCGCCAGCCGTCCGCCGTTTTTATAAATTTAAAGTTGTCATAGCTGATGTCATATTCATCTTTTTTTAGGGAGTCATACACCGAGCTTTGAATATCCCACATTCTGTGTCCGGCATCTTCCTCCGAATAACAGATGCGACGGAAAGCAATCTCGTTCTCTGTTCGGTTTAAAAGCTCGTATTCGTAATAAACCACGTCTCCCGAACCGAAAAGATAGGTCGATCCCATTGTGTATAGCTCGCCGTTATACGGCGCAAAAGTACGATGACGATCGATCAACTTCTCGGCACTTTCCGCAGTAAATGCCGAGAGATATAAGCTGTAAAAGCTGTCAAAGGTGTAACCAGTTTCGTATAAGTCGCCCCAGCCCGGATAATACTCGGTCGAGATTAGGATTCTCCCGGCGGCGGTGGGATTTTTGTCGATATTATCGCTACTGATATAATACAGACATGCGGCGGCGCGTAAAAAAATTTCCTTTAATTCGGGTTCATCCAGCGTATCGAGAAAATCGCCTGCCGACGTACTTTCGGGCAGAAATTCGCGCCTGTTATAAAGAAGCTCCTCCGAAAAAAGAAAATCCTCAAAAGGAAAGTCGGTCAGTTCCTCGACGGGAAGCGTTTTCCCTTTATCAAACCGAATTTCCCAGTCGTCCCAAACTCCCGGCGGGGATTGAAGCGCTTCGACGGTTTCGACGTTCGTTTCCGCTACAGATTGAGAGGCTTCGACGGTCTCGTCGACCGTTTCCGCCGGCGCACTTGTTTCGACTGATTCACTCGTCCCCGCTTTGCCGCAGGAGCAGAGAAGGGGGAGAGCGCAGAGTAAAGCGATAATATTGTTTTTTTTCATGGGGTTTCTCCTTCAATTCTTGTTTTCAAAGCAACTTCCTGCCCCGAAAAGATCGCGGGGCAGGGAATTTGCTGTAGAGTAGGGCTTATTTTTTGACAACGATGTACTTGTAGACGCCTTTGAACCTTTCAGCCTCGTTTAGAGGGGTTTCGCTTGCGCTTTTAGCGGGGTCGGAACAAGTAAATTGATTAGCGGAAAAGTTTGTCCCCGATCCTTTATATTTTGTAACAACGACCCAATGATCATCATTACTTGTTGAATAACCTGCGGCTACTTTCACAATAACCGGATAACCGCTTTTGAGTAATTCAAAAATTTTTTGATAACCGCCTAATTGTCCGGGTACTTCGGGATCGGTAGTATAACCGTAAAGACCGGCGAAGTTTCGCCAATTGGCAATCGCCCATAAATCTAAATCGGGGTATTTAGCGTGAACCTCAGAAGGCGATACCTTCATACACATACAAACACAGGTCGCGGCACATCCATAGCTACTGCCTTGAGTGTAGTGTGTGATTTTTCCGCTCATATTAGGTCTTGTTTGAAAAATAAATCCAATTGTGCTAAATCAACAAAACAGA
>JAMPCH010000036.1 GCA_023666265.1 Roseburia sp. | reverse complement strand
GCCGTCCCGGACGTGCGCGGGCTTCTCGTGTCGCTCGACGGGCGGAGAGCGGCGCTTAAAAAAAGCTTTGATACGCTCCTCGCGGCGCGGGAGCGGTCGGTCGAGCGGGTCTTTTCGGCGGTCGCCGCGAACAGCCCGCGAAGCCGCCTCCTCACGAACGAGCGCTTAGTCGAGGTAAAGCGGATCGAGATCGAGAGCCGCTTACGCCGCCTCCTCGCGGAGAAGGAGCATGAGCTCTCGGAGCGGGTCGCGGTGATCTCGGCGCTGGATCCGCTCGCGGTACTGACGCGGGGATACTCGATCGTCTATAAAGAGGGGAGAGCCGTTTCGTCCGCCGCCTCGCTCGCGGTCGGCGACGAAATAACGCTCCGCCTACGCGAGGGGAGCGCGTCGGCGACGATCACGGCGGTAAGCCCGGAGGGACAAGCTCCCCAAAAAGGAAAGGAAACCGAAGCAGTATGAAATTTGAGGAAGCGTATCAAAGGCTCGAAAAAATTTCCGAGGAAATGGAGCGCTCGGACTTAGCACTCGAAAAAGCAGTCGCGCTCTATACCGAGGCGGCGGGGCTGGTCGATACCTGTAAAAAAGAGATCGAGCGGGCGAAGCTCGAGGTCGAAAAAATAGAGAACGCGTAAACGGGGGAGAAAAAATGGGAAAAGTCGAAGAAACGGCGATCGCTTGGATCGAGGAATACAGAGAGATCGTCGAGGGGGCGCTTACCCGCTTCCTCCCGCCCGAGACGCTCCGTCAGGGGCGGGTGATCCGCGCGGCGCTCCATAGCCTCAGCGCGGGGGGAAAGCGGCTACGCCCGATCCTGACGCTGAAATTCTGCGAGATATGCGGGGGACGGCGTGAGAACGCCCTTCCCGCCGCCTGCGCGATCGAGTATGTCCATACCTTTTCGCTGATCCACGACGACCTCCCGTGTATGGACGACGACGACCTTCGGCGGGGGAAGCCGAGCTGTCATAAAGCCTTTGACGAGGCGACGGCGCTCCTCGCGGGGGACGCGCTCGCCGTCCTCCCCTTTGGGATGGTCGCCGATTCGGCGCGGGACGGGCTGATCTCGCCCGCCGCCGCCGTGAGGATCGTCTCCGCGCTCTCGGAGGCGGTCGGGCTATGCGGGATGATCGGCGGACAGCAGATCGACACCGAGCCGAGCGACCGCGTCCCCGCGCCCGAGGAGATCCTCGAGATGTATTCGATGAAGACGGGTGCGCTGTTGCGGGCGGCTTGTGTGAGCGGGGTCTACTGCGCCGAGAGCGGGGCGCGGGAGGAGGGCTTCCTTCGCGCGGCGGCGGACTACGCCGATAACCTCGGCCTCGCCTTTCAGCTCGTCGACGACCTCCTCGATATGACGGGGGACACCGCGCTCCTCGGGAAGCCTGTCGGGAGCGACGAGCGGGCGGGGAAGCCGACCTATGCCGCCGTCATGGGGGTCGAGCGAACGCGGGAAAAGGCGGCGGAATATACCGCGCGGGCGCTCGCGGCGCTCGAGACCTTCCCCGAGAGCGGGGGGCTGAGGGCGCTGACTCGCTCGCTCCTCGGGCGAAACGCCTGATCGTAAGGATCTTATTATGTTTATTTTTTGGGGCAGGAGTGCGCTCTCGCACACTTTGGAAAGGATTTTTGAGATACAATGAGGACCGACCAGTTTAACGTCGTTCTGATCGCCGCGGGTGCGGCGTGGCTATCGGCGCAGATCATAAAAACGCTTCTTTTTCTCGCGAAGTATAAAAAATTCAACGCCGAGCGGATCGTCGGCGCGGGGGGGATGCCGTCCTCCCATTCGGCGTTCGTTTGCGCGCTCTCGATCATGACCTCCCGCGTCTGTGGGGTAACGTCGACCGAATTTGCGCTCGCGATGGCGCTCGCGCTCGTCGTGATGTACGACGCCTGCGGCGTTCGCCGCGAGGCGGGGCAACACGCCCGAGAGATCAACCGCCTTCGTAAGGTCGTCGATCGGCTCGACGACGAAACGATCGAAAAGATCAACGACGAACTCGACGTCGAGGAGGAGCTTGAGGACGAAAAGGAGCTGAAGGAACTGCTCGGGCATACGCCGTTTCAGGTGACCTGCGGTGCGCTCCTCGGTATCATTATCGGGATGGCGCTCCCGGTCACGGTCGTATAACGGGGAAGGAAAGGACGGATCAAAAAAATGGCTTTGGAGAATTTATCCTCGCGGGCGGTCGGCGAAATGGATCTAGCGGCGCGAAAGGCGCTTTGTACCGAGATCCGTAATTTCCTCATCGACTCGATCCCGCGAACGGGCGGTCATCTCGCCTCAAATCTCGGGACGGTCGAGCTGACCGTCGCGCTCCATAGCGTTTTTACGACGCCCGAGGATAAGATCCTCTTTGACGTCGGTCACCAGTCTTATACCCATAAGATCATTACGGGGCGATATAAGGATTTCGCCGCGCTGAGGAGCGAGGGCGGGATCTCGGGCTTTCCCCGCGCGGAGGAGTCGGAGCATGACGCTTTTATCGGCGGACACAGCAGTATCTCCGTCTCTGCCGCGCTCGGGATCGCGAAGGCAATGGAGCTTCAGGGGAAGGCGGGGAACGTCATCGCCGTGATCGGCGACGGGGCGCTGACGGGCGGCGAGGCTTATGAGGGGCTGAATAACGTCGGGAAGCTCGCGAGCAACCTCATCATCGTTTTAAACGATAACCAGATGTCGATCTCCAAAAATCGCGGTGTGATCGCCGATTATCTCACAAAAATGCGCTCGTCCAAGTCCTATTTCGATAAAAAAGAGGCGGTCAAAGACTTCCTCGCGCGTTCCGCGATCGGTCAGGATATTTCCAAGTCGATCAGCGGGACAAAGGATCTGATCAAGTTCGCGATCTATCAGAGTAATATCTTTGAGGCGCTCGGCTTTAAATATTTAGGTCCGGTCAACGGGCATAACGTCGAAAAGCTCATCGAGGCTTTTACTGTCGCCAAGCTGACGAACGAACCCTGTATCGTCCACGTCAAGACCAAAAAGGGGAAGGGCTTCGCCCCCGCCGAGGAAAACTCGGGCGAGTATCACGGCGTATCAAAGCCCGCTCCGCCCCGCGCGGCGCTGAGCTATTCCGAGGTCATGGGGCGCGAGCTTTTACGGCTCGGTGGCGAGGATCGGCGTATTTGCGCGGTCTCGGCGGCGATGAAGTACGCGACGGGCTTACAGCATTTCGCCAAGGCGTACCCCGAGCGCTTTTTTGACGTCGGGATCGCCGAACAGCATGCGCTGACGTTTAGCTGTGGTCTCGCGTCTCAGGGGATGATCCCCGTTTTCGCCGTTTATTCGACGTTTTTACAGCGCTGTTATGACCAGATCCTCCACGACGCGTCGATCGAGCGAAAGCACCTCGTCCTTTGTGTGGATCGGGCGGGCTTCGTCGGCGAGGACGGCGAAACGCACCAAGGCTTGTTCGACGTCTCGATGCTCTCCGCCGCCCCGGGGATACGGATCTATTCGCCGTGGGACGCGGCGGGACTGGTCTTTTCGCTACGGCGGGCGATCCTCGAGGATCGCGGCGTTTCGGTCGTCCGCTATCCGCGCGGCGTGAGCCATAGCCTCGGGACAAAGGGCTATCGGGATTTTGATCATTCCGGGAAGAAGCACGAGCGGATCGCCGTCTCTTACGGTCGGCTTTGCGGGAATTTTTCCGACTTCGCCCGCTGTGATACTCTCCGGCTCAATCGGATCGCCCCGATCCCCGAGGAGGTCGTCGACCTCCTCGCCTGTTACAAAAAAATATTTTTTTATGAGGAAGGGATCAGAAGCGGCGGGATCGGCGAGCATTTACTTTATCTCTTAAATCGGGCGGGGTATCGCGGCGAATACGAGATCACGGCGGTCGAGGATCAATTCGTCGGGGCGGCGGAGTGTGAGAGCCAGCTCAGGAAATACGGGATGGATCGCGCGTCGATCGCCGGGCGGGTCGATCATGAGGAATAGGCTCGATCTGACGCTGACGTCGCTCGGTCTCGCGAAGAGCCGGACCGCCGCCCAGCGGCTCGTCGCTTCGGGCTGTGTCCTCATAAACGGGCGGACGGCGGAGAAGCCCTCGGAGACGGTCGACGGCGAAACGGATCGGATCGAGGTCAAAAACGCCGAAGCGGTCTTAAAATACGTCGGGCGCGGCGGCTTTAAGCTCGAGCACGCGTTGAAGGTCTTCGGGCTGTCGGCGGCGGGGCGGGTCTGTCTCGACGTCGGGGCTTCGACGGGCGGTTTTACCGATTGTATGCTAAAAAACGGGGCGCGGCGGGTCTATGCCGTCGACGTCGGTCACGGTCAGCTCGCGCCCGCGCTCCTCGCCGACCCGCGCGTCGTGTCGCTCGAGGGGGTCGATATCCGCTCCGCCGACCGCGAGATCGCCGAAAGAGTCGGGTTTATCGGGATCGACGTTTCGTTTATCTCGCTAAAGCTGATCTTACCCGCGCTGTTTCGCTATGGTGAAGAGGGCGCGGAGGGCGTCGCGCTCATCAAGCCGCAATTTGAGAGCGGGAAGGGGCGGGTCGGTAAAAACGGCGTGATCCGTGACGAGCGCGCCCACCAGCGGATCGTCGACGAGATCGTCTCCTTCGCCGAGGCGCTCGGCTTCGTCGTCCTCGGGACAACGCCCTCGCCGATCCTCGGCGGGGACGGGAACCGCGAATTTTTAATGGCGTTTCGGATCGGTTAGCTTGGTGGCGCGAACTTGGATCCGCCGCAAGCAGAAACACCTCGTCAATTTTCGGTATATCGTCCTGTCCTCATTCAAAAAAAACTAAAGTTTGTCCTTTTGCGGGCGAAGCGTTTTGCCGGAGTAGATTTTCGTCCGGTCGAGGAAAAAACACAGGCAATATGTCTATATTGGCGAGGCTTTTGACGAAGAGCGGGCGGAAAGCTACCCGGCAAAACCGGGTTCAAGTCCGCGCCGCCAAGCTAGAAGGACGGGAAGGAGAATAAAACACCTTGAAGGTCTATCTTTGTACAAATTTTAATAAAGAAAAAAGCCGCGCCGTGCTGACCGAGACGGTCGAGCGCTTGATCACGCTCGGGATCGTCCCGATGCTCTCCGTTTCGCTTCGCGAGGAGTTCTTTTTCGCGGACGCGGAGTACCGCGAGGAGGGCGTCCTCCCCGAGGACTGTGACCTGATCGTGACGATCGGGGGGGACGGGACGATCTTAAAATGGGGGATAAAAGCCGCGCTCGCGGGGAAACCCCTTCTCGGGATCAATACGGGTCGGCTCGGCTTTATGACCGCGATCGAGGCGGACGAGCTCGACCGCCTCTCCGCCCTAAAAAACGGGAATTATCGCTTTAGCCGACGAATGCTCCTCGACCTGATCCTCTCGGATGGGCGGCGCTTTTCGGCGTTGAACGACGTTGTCCTTTCGCGGCGCTTCGACAAAAAGCTCCCCGAATTTCGCGTTCGGATTAACGGGATCGATATTTCGCGGCTACGCGCCGACGGGCTGATCTTTAGTACGCCGACGGGGTCGACCGCCTACGCGCTTTCGGCGGGGGGACCGATCATCGAGCCGAGCGTGGAATGTGTCGAAATGACGCTCCTTTGCGCCCATACGCTCTGGAACCGCCCGATGATCTTCAGCGCGAACGACGTGATCACCGTTTCGTTCGGCGGGACGACGGACGAGGTCGACGTCTGCGCCGACGGGGACGGAGGGCTTTTACTCCGCGCGGGCGAAACGCTCACGATCCGTCGCTCCGCGCTCTCGCTCGAGCTCGTCGATATTGAGAATAACGGCTTTTACAGCGCGGTCAACGATAAGCTGATCCAGCCGTTTAAATAGGAGGTGTTTCGCCTTGAAAAAACAACGTCAATCCGAGATCCTCGCCATTATCGGCGCGGAGGAGATCGAGAATCAGGAGATGCTGATCGAGCGCCTTCGCGAGCGCGGTTATCGGGTGACCCAAGCGACCGTTTCACGCGATTTAAGCGAGCTGAACCTCGAAAAAGCCGTCTCGGAGAACGGCGTAAACTGTTATATGCGGGCGAAGCGGGCGAGCGGCGCTCACTCCGCGCTGATCTTTCGCCAGTCGGTCCTAAAGATCGACTGCGCGGGGAATATCGTCTGTGTAAAATGCCGTTCGGGACTCGCGGACGGGGCTTGCGTGATGTTTGAGAGCCTGAATTTAGAGGGGGTCGTCGGGACGATCGCGGGCGACGATACCTTCTTCGCCCTAATCCGGACGGAGGGCGAGGCGCGGCGGATCGCCGAGTCGCTACGTAAAATGCTGTAATTTTTTAGGGCAGGACTGCGCCGAGGCGAGTTTCCGAGACCGGGAAGGAAGGGAGCGAAAGGGATGCTCAAGGAGCTTTATATTGAAAATTTAGCCGTGATCGAGAAGGCGTCGATCTCCTTCGGCGATCGGTTCAACGTTTTTTCGGGCGAGACGGGCGCGGGGAAGAGTATCCTCATCGGCGCGATCAACGCCGTCCTCGGCGGGCGGGTCTCAAAGGAGCTGATCCGTACCGGCGCGACGAAGGCGACGGTGAGCGCGTTATTCGACCTGATCCCCCCGTCGGCGGCGGTCAAGCTCGAGGAATACGGCTTTTCGCCCGAGGGCGAGCTTTTACTCCAGCGCGAATTTTCCCTCGACGGGAAAAGCGTCGTAAGGATCGGGGGGAAGCCCGCGACCGCCGCGATCTTAAAAGAGATCTCCGCGAGCCTGATCGATATCCACGGTCAACACGATAATCGGATCCTCGTCGATACGGCGAATCAGCGCGACCTCCTCGATAACTACGGCGGCTTGACCGAGGAGCGGCGCGAATACGGCGAAGTCTTTCGCGGCTTCTCAAAGCTCTCTCGCCGGATCAAGCAATTAGAGGAAGAAAACGCGGCGAAGGACGAGAAGATCGAGCGCCTTTTAAAACAGATCGACGAGGTAGAACGCCTTCACTTAAAAAAAGGCGACGAAAGCGCGATCGCCGAACAGCTCCACCGGGCGCAGAACTACGAGGAGATCTGCGGCGCGCTCCTCTCGGCGCTCGCGAACGTCGGCGGCGGGGAATCGGGGGAGAGCGGCGCGGTCGATCTTCTTTCGGCGGCTTCGGCGTCGCTCGATCGGATCCGCGAGCTTGTCCCCGACTGTGAAGCCGCCGCCGACCGCCTCGCCGGGCTGGTGATCGAGCTTCAGGACATCGGGACGGAGTTGAGCGGGCTTCTCCCCGAGGAGGATACGGAGGTCGGGCTATCGTCGCTCGAGGAAAAAATGAGCGAGATCTTACGCCTGAAGCGAAAGTACGCGATGGAATTTGACGAGATCCTCGACGAAAAAGAGCGCTGGCGCGAGGAGCTAAAGGCGCTCTCGGACGCGGATCATACGCTCGACGAGCTCTCGGAGGAAAAAAAGAAGCTCGGCGACCGCGTAAAGCGGCTCGCGCTCGCGCTCTCCGAGCGGCGGCGGGCGGCGGCGGATCGGCTCACCGAGGCGATCTCGGAACAGCTTCGCTTTTTGAATATGCCCGACGTCCGTATGGAGTTCTCCATTCGACCGGGGAAGGTCACGGTCTATGGTATGGACGAGATCGAGATCCTGATCTCGGTCAATAAGGGCGAGGAGATGAAGCCGATCGGGAAGGTCGCCTCGGGCGGCGAGCTTTCGCGGATCATGCTCGCGATCAAGAGCGTCCTCGCCGAACACGACGACATCCCGACGATGATCTTTGACGAGATCGACACGGGGATCAGCGGCTATGCGGCGCAAAAGGTCGGTAAAAAGCTTTCCGAGATCGCGCGGAAGCGTCAGGTGCTTTGTGTGACCCATTTAGCCCAGATCGCCGCGCTCTCCGACCGCCACCTTCTCATCGAGAAGCGGACGGACGAAACGCGGACGTTCACGACGATCCGCGCCCTCGATCATGAGGAGAAGGTACGTGAGCTCGCGCGGATCATCTCGGGCGACGCGGCGAACGAGGCGTCGCTCAGAAACGCGGAGGAGCTGATCCGCAGCGGGAAGGCGGACGGGGAGGGCGAGCTATGCGGCTGAGGGCGGAAGTCGCGACCCGCGAACAGCTTCTCGACGCGCTCGACGACCCGAGGCTCGAGCTGATCTACGCGCCGTCGGAGCTGGTCGGGCGGTCGCTCACGGCGGAGGCGGATCGGATCGCGGTCGTCCCGCCGATCTATCTCGCCGACTGTGAGGAGCGCGTTTTTGAGCGGCTTTCGGCGCTTCGTGAGATCGGCTTTTCGTCGGCGCTCGCGCATACGGTCGGGCATATCGAGCTTCTCAAAAGGGCGGGCTTTTCGATCCTCGGCGGGGCGCGGCTGAACTGTCTCAACAGCGAGACGCTTTCTTTTTTGGAAGGGTGGGGGCTTCGGGATACGATCGTCTCGGCGGAGCTTTCCTTAAAGCGGCTGGAGACGCTCAAAAAGCCGATCCCGATCGGATTTCTCGCCTACGGTCACCTCCCGCTCATGGTGACGCGCCGCTGTCCGATCCGCGACGGCGCGCCCTGTACGGATCGGAGAAACTGCGGACGGTTTGTGACCGATCGTAAAGGGCGAAGGATACGCGCGATCTGCTCAAAAAATTCGGTGGAGCTTTTAAATCCCGACGTCCTCGACCTCGGCGATCGGCTCGATCGGTTTAAAAACGCGGATTTCGCGGTGCTTAAATTTACGGAGGAGACGGAGATCGAGCCGATCGTCTCGGCATATCTCGCGGGTCAAAGGACGGGGCGCGAGCCTTTTACGAGAGGGCTTTATTTTAGGGCAGGCGAGCAGAGCGGAAGGGAAACGGGTTGATTTTCGACCGATCCCTTCGGCATAATTTGCTTTTCCTGCTTTGAGAAAGGAAGGATCGAGTATGAAGATTGGGGTAAAAAAAGTACGGGAGGGTGCGCGGCTTCCTTACCGCGCGACCGAGGGGAGCGCGGGCGCGGATCTTTTCGCCTATATCGAGAGCGAGACGGTGATCGGCGCGGGGGAACAGCGCCTGATCCCGACGGGGATCGCGATCGAGCTGAACGACCCCGAGACGGGGGCGTTCATCTTCCCGCGAAGCTCGCTCGCGGCGAAGAACGGCGTTTCGCTCTCGAACTGCGTGGGCGTGATCGACAGCGACTATCGCGGCGAGATCAAGATCCCGCTGTTTAACCATTCCGACCGCCCGTATACGGTAAGCCCCGGCGATCGGATCGCGCAAATGGTGATCCTCCCGATCCTTCTCCCCGAGTGGGAGGAGGTCGATTCGCTCGGTGAGACCGAGCGCGCGGAAGGCGGCTTCGGCTCGACGGGGGTATGATCGGGAAAGTTTTTAAGGCTACACCGCACAATGACTGCCGCCGGAACGACAATCATTATGCGGTATAGCCTTAAAAAGCGAATAACTCGCTTTTTAATGGTTGTTGGTATAAAATTCGGTAAAATATGAAAAAAAGCTTGACAATCCCGTGAAATCGTAGTATAATATTATAGACGTGATGCGGACTTTCTTTCAAAGATGCGATCTCCCGGAACGAAAACGACCTTTTTTGATCAAGAATACTCCCAAACGCGCCGCTGTGGTGGAATCGGCAGACACGAGGGACTTAAAATCCCTTGGTAGCAATACCGTATCGGTTCAAGTCCGATCAGCGGCACCATGAAACACTGACAAAAAAGATTTTTTGCCCACAAACGGCGGTATAAAGCCATTTGTGGGCAAAAAAATTGCGAAAAAAGGAAATCACACACCATAGATATTTTCGACACGAAAGTGGACTCGAACCCTCCCCTTGTAAAATTTTCCAAGTTGATTTTGGTTATTATGCCCAGAGCGCCTGTGAATGGTCTCTCGCTTATGAGAGGTCACTCATGGGCGCTTTTTTTGTTTTCGGAATCTTGACAAAAAATATGCAGACGGGATTCGAACCCATTTGGCAACAAAATTTTTGCGGTTGAAATTGTGCAGATTGCACATATACGAACCCCGAGAGGGGAGCGACTTAAGGCTCTCGCTTTTCGACATCTCGACAAAGTCCATTTCAATCCACGCTCCCCGAGAGGGGAGCGACTCTCCGCAATCATCGCTTGAAAGCCCTCGCGCTTATTTCAATCCACGCTCCCCGAGAGGGGAGCGACTTGGCGCAGGACATAGAAAAAGTCCATATTTTTATTTCAATCCACGCTCCCCGAGAGGGGAGCGACTCGTGGATTTTTTGAGCGCGGAGATCGACCGCGCGATTTCAATCCACGCTCCCCGAGAGGGGAGCGACGGAGCGGGAATGGAAAAGAGCGAGGGCGCAAAAAATTTCAATCCACGCTCCCCGAGAGGGGAGCGACTTTTAATTTGAATTAAAAAGCAAAAACGGAGGAAATTTCAATCCACGCTCCCCGAGAGGGGAGCGACAACCATTAACGGCTGACCTATCGGCGAGACGGGGAATTTCAATCCACGCTCCCCGAGAGGGGAGCGACAGTAGCTTTTTTTACATCCCGCAATCACAACGTATTTCAATCCACGCTCCCCGAGAGGGGAGCGACGGGCTAAAATACACGGTCTTACATGGGGGTGCTATTTCAATCCACGCTCCCCGAGAGGGGAGCGACTTGTGTTCCTGCTGTGCCATATGCATCATCCTTGCTATTTCAATCCACGCTCCCCGAGAGGGGAGCGACACGACAGCGTTCACATCGCCGACAACGCTTACGGAATTTCAATCCACGCTCCCCGAGAGGGGAGCGACCACCGCTTTTCGATTATTTCGTCAGCCTTAACTTTATTTCAATCCACGCTCCCCGAGAGGGGAGCGACGGAGCAATGCCATAATGATCACGCTCTCATCGGTATTTCAATCCACGCTCCCCGAGAGGGGAGCGACGGTATATTGCCGTATGCCACCTATCGTCCCTCTTATTTCAATCCACGCTCCCCGAGAGGGGAGCGACACGTCCGTAGCATTCAATTCCACTTGGTTTATCAATTTCAATCCACGCTCCCCGAGAGGGGAGCGACTTTTTGAGCGCGGAGATTGACCGCGCGGAAGGGAATTTCAATCCACGCTCCCCGAGAGGGGAGCGACCGTTGATTTTTTTGATTGCTTGTTCCTGCAAGCGTATTTCAATCCACGCTCCCCGAGAGGGGAGCGACACCACGGCTCGTAGACACGGTCGGGGACTTTGTGATTTCAATCCACGCTCCCCGAGAGGGGAGCGACGTGTGCTGATTCTGTTTCTTATCGTCAATTCGGATTTCAATCCACGCTCCCCGAGAGGGGAGCGACACTACGATGAAAGGGGGAATAAATGCGATAGCGTGATTTCAATCCACGCTCCCCGAGAGGGGAGCGACAAACAAGACAGATAGCAAGGAGAAACTGTTTACTGATTTCAATCCACGCTCCCCGAGAGGGGAGCGACGCCGCGATCACGACAGAAGCGGCGCTTACCGATATATTTCAATCCACGCTCCCCGAGAGGGGAGCGACCGCGCTCGGCAACACTCATTATGCGATAAGCCGTAATTTCAATCCACGCTCCCCGAGAGGGGAGCGACTGTAATAAGACATTTTTTATAATCAGTAGTTAACACTATTTCAATCCACGCTCCCCGAGAGGGGAGCGACTCTTTTTCCGTTTGATTTTGTAAATCACGATAGCGATTTCAATCCACGCTCCCCGAGAGGGGAGCGACCCGCTTCGCCTGTTTCATTGCGGGCGTTTTGCTTGTATTTCAATCCACGCTCCCCGAGAGGGGAGCGACCTCGAATTTGTCATCGGGCTTCACTGTTACCGACATTTCAATCCACGCTCCCCGAGAGGGGAGCGACAACAAGGGAACGGCGGCACAGTATTTCGGGCTTAAATTTCAATCCACGCTCCCCGAGAGGGGAGCGACGGGCGGTTGTGAATTTCGCCACATCGTATGTCCTATTTCAATCCACGCTCCCCGAGAGGGGAGCGACATCGGAAGCTGGATGGTGTACTCCGGCTGTGACAGAATTTCAATCCACGCTCCCCGAGAGGGGAGCGACCCGCTGTTCGCTCCAGCCCTACTTGGGTGGCGTTATTTCAATCCACGCTCCCCGAGAGGGGAGCGACTCCCGCAAGACAGCCCCGATGTTTCGGTTTGGATCATTTCAATCCACGCTCCCCGAGAGGGGAGCGACCGTTGATTTTCTTGATCGCTCGTTCCTGCAAGGGCATTTCAATCCACGCTCCCCGAGAGGGGAGCGACGCGGCAATACCGCCTACATTTTCCCATCAATGCTATTTCAATCCACGCTCCCCGAGAGGGGAGCGACGCTTGCTCCGTCTGTTACCGAGCCGCAAAAAAACAATTTCAATCCACGCTCCCCGAGAGGGGAGCGACCCATAATTTTATACTCCGATTATTAAGTGTTAATATTTCAATCCACGCTCCCCGAGAGGGGAGCGACGACGGAAAAAGACAGCATTGTGATTGTCACAAATATTTCAATCCACGCTCCCCGAGAGGGGAGCGACATCTCTTTCAGTTGTGCGAGCGTTCCTCGAACCGTATTTCAATCCACGCTCCCCGAGAGGGGAGCGACTGCACGTTATCGATCCGACGATACCGTTCCGAGAGATTTCAATCCACGCTCCCCGAGAGGGGAGCGACAATCTCGGCTTCCGTTCCCCTTGGTTAATATCTATTTCAATCCACGCTCCCCGAGAGGGGAGCGACGAAAACAAAATTTGCGGAGGATAACACAATGATTATTTCAATCCACGCTCCCCGAGAGGGGAGCGACGAGATCGGCAAATGGATTCAAAAGGCATATCAAATTTCAATCCACGCTCCCCGAGAGGGGAGCGACCCCCGCCCGCGAAAAGGCTAAAAACGAGTGGCTATTTCAATCCACGCTCCCCGAGAGGGGAGCGACGTCAAGGCTTTTTTAAAAAAATAATGCACAAAAAATTTCAATCCACGCTCCCCGAGAGGGGAGCGACTAAATGCTCATAATCGGCTTGTGTCATCTGCGTTATTTCAATCCACGCTCCCCGAGAGGGGAGCGACTTACCGTCGCGCACGAACTCGGACATATTTTCTTATTTCAATCCACGCTCCCCGAGAGGGGAGCGACGTTTTCGGCGGCCACAAGGCGGATACCGTTTTTTTTATTTCAATCCACGCTCCCCGAGAGGGGAGCGACGGTTGTCGAGTATGCGGTACTTTTCCGCAAATTCTATTTCAATCCACGCTCCCCGAGAGGGGAGCGACACTCCGACCACCAAGGGGCGGCTTGAGGAATTGATTTCAATCCACGCTCCCCGAGAGGGGAGCGACAGTTTATACTCGGCTGTTCCCGAATAAAGCAGGGAATTTCAATCCACGCTCCCCGAGAGGGGAGCGACGCGGTATGCCACGCACCTGTCTCCCGCACAAGGGGATTTCAATCCACGCTCCCCGAGAGGGGAGCGACGTTATTTACATCTTTCTGTGCAATCTTTACGACTATTTCAATCCACGCTCCCCGAGAGGGGAGCGACCGCTTGTACTGCGGTCTCTTGGTAATCATAGAGAGATTTCAATCCACGCTCCCCGAGAGGGGAGCGACGACCGATAGAGAGAGCAATCATAAGGTCATGGGAATTTCAATCCACGCTCCCCGAGAGGGGAGCGACCGAGCGGGATAACGACCTTGTATTGCAGTTCCTTATTTCAATCCACGCTCCCCGAGAGGGGAGCGACGTTTCCTCCGTCCAGTCAAACAAATGCTCATAGGAATTTCAATCCACGCTCCCCGAGAGGGGAGCGACCACAAGCCGTTGAAAGCGTAACGGCGCTTATTGAATTTCAATCCACGCTCCCCGAGAGGGGAGCGACTGCAAATCGGTGCAAAAAAGCTTAGACAATTACGAGGTTTTGGTCAAAACGACGAAAAAACGTTCAACTATGCTTTAAACATCGCCGAATTTGCGTAAAACGCGGCGGTTTTACGGAAAAACCGTCCGCGAATGTTCCGATGTTTTTATGTGAGCTTGGGGTTCGCGCTAAAATATCAGCGGTTCGTCGACTTTGATCGTTTCCTTTGCGCCGATATGCTCGATTTTTGCTTTTCGATTATCTCCCAGATAATAAAAACGAAGGCTGTCTTTATCCTTATCAATTAAGGATACGAGTTTTTGTTTGACCTCGATCCATTTCGCAGGTTCTATTACACATTCAAAAACGGAGTTCTGAACGCGTATGCCGTAGTTCACGCATTGCTTAGCGACCTTTGAAAGCCGCCTTTGTCCCTGCGGGGTTTCGGTATTTACGTCGTAGGTTATCAGTACCAGCAAACTTTGTCACCTACTTCCATAAAAATACCGGATAACAGTCGAGATCGCCTCTGATAAATCTCGAAAGCAACAGCGCCTGTACGAACGGCAACATTCCGCGCTGAACCTTTTCTTTTAGGAAAGGATGCGTTATCTCCTCCTGCTTATAGCTCTGCCACGCGGAAATAAACGTTTTTCTGCCGTTGTCTCCGAGTAGCACGGCTCCGTTTTCCCGCTGTTCAAGATCGTTCGCGGAAATCTGTTTTTTGTTGATCAGATTCAATACGAACCGGTCGCAAACGACCGCACGGAATTCCTCCATCAGATCCAGAGCTAGCGATCTGCGCCCCGGTCTGTCGGTGTGCATAAATCCCACGAACGGATCTAATCCGACCGTGCACAGCGCCGACGTACACATTCCGACCATAAGTGTATAAGCAAACGAGAGTAGCGCGTTTACGTTATCGAGCGGCGGACGCTTCGAGCGTGATTTGAATCGGAAATCGTCCTTTTGCTGAAGTATCATATCGTCGAACGCGCTGAAATATACGCTCGCCGCCTCACCCTCCATACCTCGTAGCGCGTCCTTGGAGGCGGCTGTTCGGCAGTTTCTTGCGGAATTGATGAGAAATTCCGATTTCTCTTCAAATTTAGCGGTATCGATTCTTAGCGCGTGATCCCGTAGAGTACGCTCCACAGAGTATCTGCTGTTGAATACTTTTCCCGCGATCATAGCTTTTGCGACGTCGAGCGAGCGCTCCTCGTCGTCTGCGATCCGGTATTGCTCGCGGCGAAGAAGCACATTTCCGCCGATTTCGCCGCACACCGAGCAGAGAAACCTGCCCGACCTGCTCAGAAAATACAGCCCGATTCCGTCCTCCGCGCATTTTCCCATAAGCGCGGGAGTCGCGCCCACGCTTCCGAAAACGGCTATGCTTTCAAGATTGTGAAGGGGTACTCTTCCCACGTCACTGCCCTTTTCGCTTATAACGACGTTTTCGCCGTCCAGCGACAGCCACCTGTCGGGAGACGTGATATATAAGGTGTTCAAGAGCTTTTTCATTTGTCCTCCAGCGTCTCGGAAATGTATTGCGAAGCCGTTCGCTTCGCGCAGATCATCGGCAGACAGACGTTTTTCAGCGAGCAGGCGTTACAGACTTTTGAGCGTTTCCCTTTGGGAGTGTGCCTGTTGCGGTACATCTTATGCATTTCGTCTATCGCCGCCTTTGTGTGACTACGCAGATCTGCGGTGAACTCAATCTTGAAGCGCCGCCTTTTTTCTCCGTAAAACAAATAACCGAACGGTATATCGCAACACAGCATTTCCTCAAGGCACATAGCCTGCGCCGCGAGTTGCATAATATCGCTATTGTCCTCCTTAGGCTCGCCGCGCTTGTATTCGATCGGCGTAACGGAATAACGTCCATCCTTGCCGAAAAGCGTTATCCCGTCCGAGTGTTTTTCAAATTCCACGACGTCGCATTCGCCGCTTATGCCGAGCTCGGACGAGGACACAGCCATAGCCCGCGCGATTATCTTGTCTCCGCGCGTTTCGTTAAAACCGCTGTCATGAACGTTCCGGTGCATTGCCTTGCCGTCGGCAGTGCGGATATTTTCTTCCCATTGCTGTTCGATATGGATAAGCGCCCATTGCCGGCGACAAAACACGAAATGCTGTATCCCCGAAAGCATCAGATATTCATCCTCTGAATAGCTCATATATCGTCAAATATCTCGGGCTTCATACCGTCAAGCTCCGCGATTTCAATATCGTAATCGTCGATCGAGCGCGGCTTTTTACAGCCGTCTTTAGGGGTGACGGAAAGGCTTCCGTGAACCTTTGCCGAGGAATGTTTCGGGGTTTTGCCGTTATGCTTCCACCAGATAAGCCTGCATACCTGCATGCTTCCGTCTGGACGCGCCGCAGAGCAGTCGTTCTCGAAAAGCGTTTTGAGCGCTTCCTTGATCTTTTCCGCGTCCTCGTCGGAGAATCCCGTCTTTTCGGCGAGCTGAGGATTGATGCTGCCCTTTATCACATAAACGCCGAAGTCAACAAAATGCTTCATACCCATAGTGTCGGAGGATTTTCCCGATTTGCCATCCTTGTTCTCGCCGTTTACGCTTTTTGTGATCTGCATATCGATAATGTCAACGGGAGAAACGCTCTTCGCCATTCTGATCGATACGGGACCTCTTACGGGAACGGAAACTTCGTCGCTGTCTTTGCTTTTGCTGAATGCGAACACCTGCCCGAATGAACGGACGTCGATCCATTTTTCGCAAGCGATCTTAGCGTACTCCTCGCGGTCTTTGTTTTTCCACGCAACCTTTAAATCGCTTATGCTGTCCGCTCTATCCTTTAGGTTTTTAAATCCGTCGGTAGCGCGATCATCCGACTGCACGAAAATTTTCTCGCCCATATCTTGAAGCCTGTTGCGTATTTTGCGCTTGATACATACGTCCGACATCTCACCGTAGCCGTCGTAGTCCTCGCGAGGGCGGTTTCCGTTGAGCGGGTCGCCGTTTACGTTAGCGTCCTCCGCAGAAAATATCAGCGCGAAATCTATTTTGCTACTCAGAGTTCCCATAATTAATCCTCCTTATTATCGCCGTTTGATTTATCGTTGTTCTTTCCGGTGTAAAGTTCCTTGCGCTGGCAACTGTATGCCAGCAGAAATTCCGGAGCCAGCTTGGAGTTGTCAATAAAATCGTCACGCTCGAATTTGTTCGTTACCTCGTCGATCAGATTTTGATAAAAGATCCTCTTGCCCTTGCCCATTCTGTTGAAATACGGCTTGAGCCGCTGCATTACCGTTTTCCATGTGGTTGAAGGGGCGTTTGAGAATTTCTCAAAGTAGCGTTCCGCGTTTGTGGTACGCCCCTCTTCTCCGACGCCGTAGGTGGAATTCTCCGCCACCTCGGCTATCGCGATCAGTCTGCCGAACAGATAATCCCGCGACGTACAATCCTTGTCCAATGCCATACCGTGATCATCTCCTTTTTCAATTTCGCTTTTTCTTATAATGCCGCAGGCTGTTTCCAGCAGATAAAGCCACGACTTGCCGCAAGCCGAGCGCTTTGCGGTACGGTACGTGAGCTGCCGCACGATATCGGACGGTATCCTTCTGCCCTCGGTGACGCACGGGATAAGCCGCGCAACGGTATCGTATTTGTACTTCTTGGAACCCTCACCGTTACAGACGAGCCTCCCGTTGGATTCGATGCCACACAGGCAATCCGATATTCGGTTCAACGAAAACGAACCGACAAAGCTTTGCTTGCTGTTCGTGTCATACCTGTTCCAGGCGGTATCAGAATGCCAGCGGACGACGTTTTCATAAAACTCCGCCCCGTAAAGCTCGGTGTACGTATTTACGGATATCCGTCCCGTGGTAGCCTCGTCGAGAGCAAGTATCATGACCTTCCGACCAAATTCAAGCTTTGGATTATTTCCGAAAACGGCTTTTTTAACAGCACTTTTATAGCTTGTAAAATTTGAGGGCAACGGAGCGGAAGCCGCGCCGTCGGTATCATCGTCAAGATCGTCGATAAGTTCTCGCGAATCCTTGCGTATATCCGGAAGCTCGCTCAGGACGCTGTTCCACAAAACGAGCGTAAACGTGCCGAACGTCATTCCCTGACGCGATATAAGCCACTTCAGCGCGTTATGCATTTTCTGAGAGAACTCATAGCCGATAGCAACCGTTTGTTCCTTATCCGAAAATCTTCCGCGATATGTAAAGCCGGATTCGTCGTTGGCGGAAAAGAGCTTTCCCTTATCGCCGGCGTTAAGCACCTTAGATGGATGCTTGTAGGTGCAGAATGTCTTTTTTCCGGTCGCATAACAAAGCGCTTCGTCGTTTTGCTCCGAGGAATTGAATTCGATGAAGCTGTCGTACAGCGTCTTGTCGCGCCAAGTCCGCTCCTCCGAAGAGACTCCGATCACTTTGAATCGTATAAAGCACTCGCTCTGCCCGATCTTTTGTATCTTATCGTTAGTCAACCTGCCGCTGTCGTCGATGGTGAAGATCCTCGCCGCAACCAGATCGCCTATAAGAACTCCTTTTGAAAGATAATCGTATACGGCGCTTACCGACGGGTGTGAATATTCCGAATTTTTCCACCGCGCAAGTTGCTCTATGTACGCCTTGAATTTATCGTGGTCGCCCTTTTTCGCGGAGCAATAATCGCAGTAATCGCCCGCGATATAAATCAGCTTGTCCACAAATGGATGTGGGCATATCCCTCTTGAACGCGCTCCGGAATCCTCCGTGACGGGAATTATCGTGACAGCGTCCTTTTCGTCCTCGATAATATGCGCTCCGAGAAACTTCCCGTTTTTGCTGATCATGACCTCCAGCTGTGCCTTTGCCGTGGAGTGCGAGAGCGGCAACAGGGGAGTGCAGTCGTCTTTCAGTTCCGTCGCCTTATCATAAACGGCATACAGCTCGCTTGCCCAGCTCAAATATCATCATCTCCTTTGAATTCGTCAAGTCCGGTGAAATTTTCGTATTCCTTTCCAAACGGCTTGATCTCCATATCGCGCACGTGCCGCTTCATTTCGGGCGGTATATCCTCCGGCTGCGCGAATTCGATAACGCCGTTCTTCATAACGGGATTCCACAGCCTTACCGTCATCTTACCCTTGTCCTCCGTCAGAACCGCCTCGTCCGCGTAGGTTATCCCGTGATAGCATAATCCGAACGATATATCGCCGGAATTGTCGTAAAATCCATTGCCCTCGCCGAAGACGCACGGCTCGACATATGCGAAGCACTCCGAGCAGCCCAGCATCGGAGTTCTCTGTCCGCCGCGCTCTATCATTCGCTTCGCGATATTGTGATGCTTGTTTTCGTTGCGGTCGGCGTCAAGCTCCGGGCGGTTGTCGTTCCATTCAAAATACGCGCGAACCTGATACCTCACGTCACACAGGTAGGTGTAATACGCGAGATCGTTTCCACCGCCGTATTTTATCGGACGTATCCCTTTTCGGATTGTCCTTATCTTGTTCATCACGCGGCATTTTTCAATATGCCACACGATAGTCGGTTTCCAGTATACCGCAGAAATAATACCTTTGAGCGCTTCGTAGGTCGGGATGCTGTAGCTTGATTTTTCTCCTCCCGAGCGTGTTAGAATATCGGAAAAAAGCGCGTAGTCACCGTATACCTCGAAATCCACATAATTCTTATGGATCGGCCTGCTCATTTATTACCACTCCTTATTCACATTAGTATTTGGCACGTCGATCTTGACAGGGGCGCGGAGCGTTAAGAGATAAGAACATCAAGACTACCGCCCTGTTGCTTCAACCCTATGCCTGTGCTGTCGTAATATTGTTCCGAAAGCGCGAATGCTCCACAACTCAAACGGTATACCGCGTGGTTTTCCGCGAGCCTTGTCAGTTGATTCGAGTATACCGAGATCGTATATTTTTTTGCCCTTCGGAGCTTCTCTATAGTCTCGGGGGGCGTCAGCTCCGAATTCAGCTCATCTATAAGCTTCCGTGCGTCGTGGTCGTACGGTACGACGATATCCTCGGTAACTTTGTCTTTGTCGATAACGTTGAATTTATTTCCGGCGGTTTTGAAGGATTGAGTGCCGATACGCTCCGATTTTTCCATTCTTCCGCCACGTGAATTTCTTTGTCCGTTCAGCGAAAGCAACTCCACCAGCGTGGTTTTTACGCCGTCCGCCTCGGTGGGATATGAAAGCGTCTCCTCCTGCTCGCGGTAGAATTTCTCGAAATACCGATCCATTGCCGACGTGCCGAGAAGCTCCTTGAAGACTCCGCTCTCTATCACCGAGAAAGCGGCGCTCTGTCGCCGGGCGATCTCACGGAGGCTGCCCAGCTTCTCCTCGCTGAGATTTATTATATACGCCGCGCGGAGCGGATCTTCGCCGTTCCTGTTGCATCTGCCGGCGGCCTGAGCCGCGTTGTCAAGCCCCGCCAGAGATCGCACAACGCATCTGAAGGAAATATCCACGCCCGCTTCTATAAGCTGCGTCGTGACGCAGATCACCGGACGCTTGCTTTCAAGCTCCCCGCAAACGCGCTTTAAAGCGGCGCGCCGATGCGCCGGACACATACCCGTACTCAGATGCAGTATTTCGGCGGCGTTTTCAAACCTGCTTTTTAAAAGCCCGTAGAGCTTCGCGGCGGCGGATTTCGTGTTGACCACGACCAACAGGTCGCCGTTCTCCTCAAATTTCTCTGCACAGAACGCCGCGGCTTCCTCGTATGTGTAACCGCTCGTCCTGCATTCCGAGATAAGCTCCACACGCCGGAACACCTCAAGATCCTCCTCATAATCGGGATTCATTTCCGCGCCGTCCCTGAATCTGACAGAGAATGGGGTTTTGCCGAGCGCAGGCTGTGTAGCTGTGCAAAGCACTATTGTCGAGCCGCAAATCTCCGATAAAAAATTCACCGCCAGATTAAATAAATTGACGCATTTAAGCGGAACTGCCTGAACCTCGTCTATGATTATCACCGCGTCGGTAAGACAGTGAAAGCGCCTCACCGATGCGATGCCGGAGGAATAGATTGTGTTCAAAAACTGCACGAGCGTAGTGGAGACGACCGGGGTGTCCCACTTTTCCGCGCGCAACTCGTATTCGTTCAGCTCCTCTTTATCGTCGACGGACAGCGCGAAGTCGGAATAATGCTCAAGAAAATTTTCTTCGCCGACTATCTCCTTTATTATGTCGCTGTTCTGTTCAAGAATTGACATAAACGGCGCTATATAGAATATCCGTTTCTTGCCGGTACGCCGGCAGTGCTCGACGGCGAACCGCAACGACGAGAGCGTTTTTCCTCCGCCTGTGGGAACGATAAGCCGACAGACGCCGACGTCCCGACCGGCAAAATTGAGGCAACCGTCCGCGATCTTGGTTCTGCGTGCCGAGATCCTGTCCGTTTTTTTCGCGAATCCCTCGTATTTTTTCTCCAGATTTATCTCGGCGGTCTCCCAGACCCTTTTCGGGTCGGATACGTGTTCGGTAGTTCTGCCAAGCATAAAGTCCGCGGTATCGGTACGATCCGCGTCTATGAGGAGCGATTGCAGAAGCCGTTCAAACAACCCGCCGTAAAACAAAAATTCCTGTGCTCCTTCGGAAAGCAGGCTTATCTTTTTATGAAATTTCTTGTATTCCGAAGCCGCGCGTTCCAACAACTCCGCTATTTCCGCGCGCGAAAACAGCCCGCTTGTGTTCTGCAGTATTTCGTCGTAGCGCTCGTTTTTGGAAACACGCTCGTCAAGATAGCTTTTTCCGTCCTCGTAAAGCCAGTCGTGCAGTCCGTGATGCGATATGACGGTTCTTGAAATATATCCGGCTACGGTTCTCACGGAAGATAAATCACTTTCGGAAGCGATCTCCGACAGATATTTCGCGCCCGCGAACGCGTGGTCGATCCCGCCGCGGCGAATATCGTTGACTCCGTTTATGTACGCGTCGAAGTCGCCGCACAGCTTGCCCGTATCGTGAAGCAGTCCTTGAAGTCGGGCGGTATTTGATAGCCCGAGCTTTTCGGCATAACGCGCGGCTTTTTCGGCGGTTCCGAGAGTATGCTCCGCAACCGATTGTTTTCTTTGTTTGTCTGCTTTGTCAACATGTGCCGTAAACATTCATATCTCCTTGAATATAAAGGCGGAAGTCCGGGCGGGTATTTCCGTCTGCGGAAATTTTTTCCTATATAAATTATAATATATTTTAAGACCGTTGTCAATATCGATTGAGCAATATGTCAAAAATCTGTGCAGTATGTAATATTTTTGTTTAATCTGTCAAATATACTATCTGTTTTTGTGAGTTTTTTTAACGAAGAAATTCAAAGGTATGTTTTAGCGTGAACGATATTATACATACATAATACGTATTTGTCACAATAGCTTTAGTGAATAAAAACGACAGCCTTGTCGAAAGCTGTCGTTTCAGCCTGTCGAAAACCGGACGGCTTTCTTTTTCTGTTTCTGCGTATTTTTTCCTGTGCCGCTTGAAAGATCCTGCTTTGTTTAAATTTTAACCCCGGATTCATTAGTGAATCCGGGGTTTTGCGACAGGCTGAATATAGTCATCCTCGGGAAGAGGATAACTATATTATGCGGTGTAGCCTTAATACCCAAAACTCCCCTCGACAAAGATCACCTTGATCCGATCCTTTTTCCGCTGTTGCGCGAGGCGGACATAGGAACAACAGATACGGCTCGGGCTGTGACAATGGCGGCATTCGCCGCTCTCGGCACAGGGGGTCGCTTGGCTCAGGCGGATCGCGTTCGCGGGACATGCGTACTTCTCGAGCCGCGTTTCCGCCTCCTTGAGGTCGGCGACGAGTTTATTCGTCCCGACGACTAAGACGACCTGTCTCGGTCCGAAGATCATGGCGGAGACGCGGTTCCCCGTCCCGTCGATGTTATACAGCTCGCCCTCCTCGGTCACGGCATTTGAACTCGCGAAAAAGGTGTCGCTGATATACGCCTTACGAAAGACCTCCTCCGTTTCCTCCGGCGTCTTACAGTCCGCGCGGTCGGAGAATCGCTCCGCGTATTTCTCTTTAAGGTGGGCGGTCACGCCCGTTTCCGCGAGTGTCATCGAGCCGCCCGCCGTGATCAGCTCGCTCCCCTCGAGGAGGCGATCTACGAGCGCGAAAAGCTCCTCCTGTGACCTTACATAATAGCCCGCCATGTTGTTGCGCTCGAGCGCCTTGATCGTTTTCGCGACGCGAAGCTCGGTCGCTCGCCGAAGATGTTCGTCCATTTTTTCTTCCGTCCTTTCGTTTATGTACAGCCTACTTGATCCTTCTGCTTTCGATATAAAACCGCTTATCCTCGGCGCGCCCCATGGAAAATGTCTTTCGCGGGAGCGCGCCGTCCTTGATGACCGTTGGAAAAAGCTCCGATTTTTTCATATCGGGGAGGAGAAAACCGACCGCGTCCGGGCGCTTTGAGAGCGTTCTGACGACGTTCGCGCCGTGAATATAGTCGATCTTCCCGCCATGCCTTCTCCGAAAGTCGTCGAGGAAGTTTTGTAAGCTCCCGACGGTGAGCGCCGAGGTCGGCTTCCCGATCGTATATTCCCGCTCCCCGTCCGGGAGAACGAGCGTAAAGCGCTGTTCCCCGGGCTGTTCGCTCAGTCCGAGCGCCTCCGTCATCTCCTCGATCAAAAGTCTCGGGTCGACGCGCTTTACGATCCGATGGATCGCCTCAAACTCGAGCGCGGGACTGTGGAGGTTCACGATCTCGGCAAGCGCGTAGCGGGCGGGGTGCGCCGAGAGATCCTCCCCGGGGCGGTCGCGCTTGAGACGCTCATAAAATTCCTTCGCCGCCGCGAGTGAATGATTCCCGTCGCCGACCGCGAAGAGGAGCGGCGGAGCGCCGTTCAGACCATAGCGGCGGTCAAAGCCCGCCTCGTCCCCGAGCTCGCCGAGCGCCACGAAGATCCGCTCCCGCTCCGTCTCGGGGATCGGATAGGCACGGATCCTCCCGCCGCCTTCCATAAGGGGAAAGTCATAGAGCGGCTCTCCCTCCGAGGCGAGCGCCGCACAAGGCTCGATCACGCTTTTCGCCTCGTCGTCGATCAGCATTAAAATATGCGGCAGCTCGAGCGCCGCGCCCTCACGGATCGCGATCCGCGCGGGCAGCCGCCCCTCGACCGTCGCCTCGGTCGCCCGTACCTGTGACACGCTCCCTTTTCGATAATCATATTCCTCGAGGTCGATCGCCCCGAGGATCCCTTGTCGTACCGCTCCGTCCGCCAGGGTGCGCTCGATATAGACGAGGGTGTTTTTTACTTCGCGAAAGCGCCCCGCCGCGAGGAGGCGATCCATTTCGCCGTGGATCGCGGCGATCCGCGCCGCCGCGTCTTCCTCCTCGAGATAGACCTCGGGGAGGATCAGCTTTAGCGCCGAATCCGCCGATCCGACCGCTTCCGCGACCCTTTCCCAATATTCGGGCTGTCCCGTATACTGATCACAGGCGATCACCGCCCATTTTTCCGGTTCTTCGACCTGCGGCAGGAGTATATCCGCCGCCCTTAATGCCGGGTTCATAAAAGCTCCTTTCGATCTGTTCTACACTTGTGTTTTTATTTAAAAAATTTGACGAAAAGCCGCGTCGTATAACACCGTCCCGTTCAGCTCCTCCGCCGAGGGGTCGATCCTAAACGCCGTAAATTCCTCCTCCGGGGCGGAGAAGGGCGGGTCGATCCCGTAAAGGCTCGCGGGGAGATAGCCGAGCCGCGCGAAATAGCGCGGTTCGCCGAGCGCGACGGCATAGCCGTAGCCGAGCGTCCCCGCGATCCGATGTCCCTCGCGGACGAGCGCCGCGCCGATCCCGCGTCCTCGATATTCGGGGAGTACCGCGAGGACGGCGAGCGCGAGCTCCGTTTCGCCGCCGATGTCCGCTTTTGTGAAGAGCAGATAGCCGACGGGCTTCCCGTCCTCCGCCGCCGTGAGAGAGAGCTTCGGGAGGAAGGATCGGCTTTTCCGAAGTGCGCTCAAAAGCGCTTCCTCGGCGTCCCCGTCCCGACCCTCCGCCGCGAAAGCCTCTCGGACGATCGCGGAGACGACCGCCCGTTCGCTCTTTTTTTCCTGTCGGATCTCCATGCTCATCCCCCTTTTCGCTCATGCTCTCCTATTATATCACCTTCCCAAAAGAAAGTCAATTTTTATTTTTTAAGACTTGAAAAAAACGCGCGGGTATGATATACTGAAATAAAACAAACCACCAAACCACGCCAGGAAAGGAACAGGCAAATGACGTATAAGGAAAGCTTTATTCGATTTATGGTAGAGAGCGGCGTATTGACCTTTGGGGAATTTACGCTCAAAAGCGGGCGTAAAGCGCCCTATTTCATCAACACGGGGAATTATAAAACGGGCGCACAGCTCGCGCGGCTCGGGGAGTATTACGCCGAATGTATCAAGGAAAACGCGCTCTCGGCGGATACGCTCATAGGTCCCGCCTATAAGGGGATCCCGCTCGCGGTGAGCGCCGCCGTCGCGCTTTACGAGAAGTTCGGGATCGATATGAATTACTGCTTTGACCGTAAGGAGGTGAAGGATCACGGCGAGGGCGGGCTTTTTGTCGGGAAACAGCTCACCGACGGCGAGCGCGTGATCCTAATCGAGGACGTGATGACCTCGGGGAAGGCGCTTCGCGAAATGCTCCCGAAGCTAAAGGCGGCGGCGAACGTCGAGCCGATCGGTATGGTGATCTCGGTCGACCGTATGGAGAAGGCGCTTGACAGCGACCTCAGCGCGGTACAGTCCGCCTATAAGGAGTTCGGCATACCAGTTTATTCGATCGTCAATATAAACGATATTATCGCGGCGATCGAGAGCGGCGTGATCGAGGGGAAGGAACACCTCGAGGAGATGAAAAAATACCGCTCGACCTACGGCGTATAATAGACCACCTCGGAAACTTTAGGAGGTCTTGTGAAAGGATCGTTATGCTTATGACAAATCAGGAGATCGTAAAAATGATCGCGGGGGGCGAGACCTTCCTCGGGATCGAGCTCGGCTCGACGCGGATCAAGGCGGTACTCGTCTCGGCGGATCGGGCGCATGCGCCGATCGCGGGCGGCAGTCACACATGGGAAAACCGCCTCGAGAACGGGATCTGGACATACCGCCTCTCCGATGTGGACGCGGGGCTTCGCGCCTGTTATCAAAGCCTACGCGACGACGTTCGTCGGAAGTACGGCGTTTCGCTGAAAAAGGCGGCGGCGATCGGCGTTTCGGCGATGATGCACGGCTATCTTCCGTTCGGCGCGGACGGGGAACAACTCGCCGAATTTCGCACATGGCGAAACACGAATACGGCGCGGGCGGCAGCGGAACTGACCGAGCTGTTTCGCTTTAATATCCCTCAGCGCTGGAGCGTCGCTCATCTTTATCAGGCGATGCTCGACCGCGAGCCGCACGTCGAAAGGATCGACTTTTTAACGACCCTCGCGGGCTACGTCCACCTTCGTCTCACCGGCGAAAAAGTCCTCGGGATCGGCGACGCGTCGGGTATGTTCCCGATCGACAGTACCACGAACGATTACGACGAAAAAATGCTTTCTCTTTTTGGGAAGGCGGCGAAGTCCGTCGGTTTCGCGATCGACCCGAGAAAGATTTTTCCCCGCGTGTTACGCGCGGGGGAGAGCGCGGGAACGCTCACCGAGGTGGGCGCTCGCTATCTCGACCCGAGCGGGGAGCTAAACGCGGGGATACCGCTCTGTCCCCCCGAGGGGGATGCGGGGACGGGTATGACCGCGACCGCGAGCGTTTCCGAGCGGACGGGGAACGTCTCGGCGGGGACGAGTATTTTTTCGATGGTCGTCCTTGAGAAGCCGCTGTCACGCGTGTATCCCGAGATCGACCTTGTGACGACCCCCTCGGGCGACCCCGTCGCGATGGTGCATTGTAACAACTGCTCCTCGGATATCGACGCTTGGGCGGGGCTTCTCTCCTCCTTCGCGGGGAAGGCGGGCGCGTCGGTCGACCTCGGCGGGGCGCTCTCGATCCTCTTTGAGGCGGCGGCGGCGGGAGAGGCGGACTGCGGCGGGCTTTGCGCCTGTAACTATCTCTCGGGCGAGCCGGTGACGGGGCTGAGCGAGGGGCGACCGCTCCTTCTCCGAACGCCCGACGCGCGGTTCACGCTCTCCAATTTCGCGCGAAGCCTTCTCTGTTCGGCGGTCGCGACGCTAAGACTCGGTATGAGGCTGTTGACGGAGAAGGAGCGGGTAAAGATCGACGTCCTCCTCGGTCACGGCGGCTTTTTTAAAACGACCGATACGGGACAGCGCGTCCTCGCCGCCGCGCTCGGTGCGCCGATCTCGGTCATGGCGACGGCGGGCGAGGGCGGACCTTGGGGAATGGCGCTCCTCGCGGCGTATATGATCGAGCGGGAGGAGGGAGAGACCCTCGGCGAATATCTCAAAAACCGCGTCTTCGCCGACGCGGCGAAAAAGACGGTCGACCCCGACCCCGCCGAAGAAAAGGGCTTTGAGGCGTATGCCGCCCTCTACGAGGACGCGCTACGCGCCGAACGCGCGGCTGTCGCGGGGAAGTAGGGGAGCGTTTTTCGCTCCGTAAAGCCAACACGGCGAAAAGGTTCGGGTAGTGATACTATAGTGGGGTTATTTTGCGGTAAATTTTTTAGAATGGGAGTGCATTATGTTAGCAAAAAATAAAAGCGGTTGGACGCTGCTTGAATATTTAACAATAACCGAAAATGTAATTTGTAAATATCGCAATGTAACAGGTTCTTATGTGATTTTACAGATCAAGGATAAGTTTGTTATTGGGTTTAACAGTTGGAGAAAGTAGTGGGAGCTCCCGTCGGGTGGTATTGAAGAAGGAGAAACCGCAAGACAAGCAGCGATCAGGGAACTGTACGAGGAAACACACCAAAAAGTTGCAAAGCTTGATTTTAAAGGGTTGATCAAGGTCGAAGATCCGTATGGAACAATAAAATATCAAGCTGTCTTTGCAGGCTGTGCAAATGAATTGTCTCCATTTGTTTGCGAAAAAAACGATGAAATGGAAAAAATATGTTTGTGGGATAAGAAAGAGAATATTGGTTATGTAGACGAGTGTGATGTAAAAATAGTTGAGATATTTTCTGATTTAAAAAGGATTTGAACTTGACGATCACATTGAAATTTGGTATAGTTTTATTGTGGTCATTGCCGTTTTAATTGAAAACGGCAGATAATGTTTTATTGTGGTTATGGCGAAATTGGCAGATGCATCGGATTTGGGTAGTGATACTACAATGGAGTTAATTTAAAATGATTTTATAGAATATGCCGGGTGACAAATCGGAAATTAAAAAGGTAGTTTACACGGGAATAGAAAGGGTGAAACTATGCGTAAACAATTGGAAATATTTCACAATCTGGTTTTAGATTTTAAAAAAGATATTTCCATTGATGCTGTATTGTTAAATGGTTCTGTTGCGTATGGTACTGCAACCGATTTATCCGATTTGGACATTATCGTACTCGGAAAAAGGAGCGACTTTGTATCACAACTGATTGATGGTGTTTTAGTTGAAATACATTATACCACTTTTGATAAAGCTATTGATAAGTTGAAAAGCAATCCAATGGAGATATATAAATATCTTGATGCGAAGATTGAATACGATAATGGAAAGGCGCAAGAAATTATTGTATATGCTGAAACTGTACTGGAGCATTATTGTATTTTAAAAAATGAGCAATCCGAAATTTGCTACTGGCTGAAAAGTACAAGGCTGAAGCTGAAATCTGCATTTTCAAAACAAGATGTTTTACTAATCTCCTATCTTGTCGCAACAAACACATGGAAGGTGTTAGAGGGAGTTTGGGCAGTCAACAAAATGCCAATTCCCCCGTCAAGCAGTTTATATCGCAGATATTCAAAATTAAAATTCATTCCATTTCAGAAGTGGTTTGAAAAGCTGCTGATTGGGAGTGTAGAAAATAGAGGAAGTACAATGATTGAGATTATTGATTGGATATTAAAGAAATTAAATTCTGATTTATCACATTAGGTCTTGTTTGAAAAATAAATCCAATTGTGCTAAATCAACAAAACAGAAAT
>JAMPCH010000035.1 GCA_023666265.1 Roseburia sp. | reverse complement strand
GAAACCCCCACCAAGGGAAATGATTTCCCTTGGAACCCTCTGTTCCCATTGTTACCTTTCATCTTTTTCGGTTCTGCGGCTGTCAGGTCGCGAGCATTGATAAATTGAATATTACTTAAAAAAGGATCATATAATCGAGTAAGCATTATCTCACTCAATCATATGACCCTTTTCTCTTATCTATGCTCCTTAATGATAAAATTGTCTGAGAAATTAAAACTTACAAATCTCCGCAGTCTTAATGAATAAGATACAGATTTTTGCTACTTTTTGGCACAAAAAGTAGTGGGGGTGCGGGGGCAAAGCCCCTGCCTCCTTTTAAAACATATTACTTTTCTCATAAATTCTCTTAAAAGTCTCTCAAAAAAATCTCTATCTCCCGAGATAATCGACTTCGTTATCGAAATCGGGTACTTCGCCGAGGACGGCGACGCCGTACTCGGAGAGGTCGTCGTCGGCGGTGATACTCTGATCGAGCCGCCAGATGAGTAGGATCGCGAGGAGGGAGAGGATCGCGCCGAGCGCCGCGCCGCCGACGGTAAAGGCGCTATCGTCGGGGAAGGCGGGCGCGGACGGCTCCTCGGGCGTGAGGAGGACGGAGAAATCCGCCTTTGCGTCGTACTTCGCGATAACGGTCGGCATGAGCTCGAGATACTTCTCCATCAGCTTAAAGGAGGCGTCGGCGTTATCACAGTCGGAGCGGATCTCGAGAAGGGGGGTATCGTTTTTTTGGACGATGGAGAGCATTTTTTCATACTCGCCGTAGGAGAAGCCGGTCACGAGCGATTCGTTGATCGCGTCATACATTTGGGGACTGGAGAATAGAAGGACGAGGGTCGCCGCCTTTTGGGAAGGCGTTTCACCGTCGAGGCTCTCTACATAAAGGCGAGCCTCGGTGACGTAATGCTTTTGGAGGACGTAGGCGGAGAGGAGATAGCCCGAGATCGTCGTAAGGATCACGACGACCGCCGCGAGCCGCCAGTTTCGCCGAAACGTCCGGATCAACTTCCGAAACCCTTTTTTCATCTCTCATTAGCTCCTTTCGTAAACACCTAAAACGCATTAAAGCGGTTTTTTCGCGATCGCGCCGCCCGCGCGGGGATAGCGCAGGGGAGTGGGTCTATCCTTCCCGATAACGACGAGGCTTCGCCGATCCCCGCTCGGGAGGGCGTATTTCTCGACCCTCTCGAGCCTCCCGCCGAGGAGGTCGATCGCCTTCGCGGCGGAGGAGGCTTCGTCGTCCGCGCCTTTAAGCGCGGCGAAAACGCCGCCGACCTCGACGAAGGGAAGGCAGTATTCACAAAGGACGTTCAGCGGCGCGACCGCCCGCGCGGTCACAAAGCCGAATTGCTCGCGGAGCGCTTGATCCCGCGCGGCGTCCTCGCCCCGCGCGTGGAGAAGCTCCGCCGATAGCCCGAGCTTATCCAGCGCGAGGGCGAGATAGGTGATCCGCTTCCCGAGGCTGTCGATCAACGTAAATTTTAGATCGGGGCGGGCGATCATCATGGGAAGGGCGGGGAAGCCCGCGCCCGTCCCGACGTCGGCGCACTTTGTTCCACGTGGAACATCAAGCATCGTCAGCGGGAGGATACTGTCGAGATAGTGCTTCTCGGCGACGTCGGTCGGCTCGGTGATCCGCGTCAGGTTGACCTTTTGGTTATATTCGAGCATAAACGCGGCGAGATCGTCGAGCTTCTCCGCCGCCTCGAGGGAGAGGGGAACGCCCGCTTTTTGAAACTCGGCGAATATGATCTCCTTCATACGATCGACCTCCTTCGTTAAAATCCCTCAAAATCCGGGGTATAGTCCATTGTTTCACACCCCTTCTCTTGTGTAAATCCCTCAAAGCCCAGCTCGGCGCAAAGATCGACGACCTTCCGATATTCAAAGGTCGTGAGCTTCCGATCCAGCTCGGGGAAGCGCTTGGCGTCGTAACAGGGGGTGTACTGCCGCATAATACTGATCAGAGGCTTTTCGGGAAGCTCCTCCGCGAGACGCCGAACGAGCGCCATACTGTCCTTATACCCGTTCGGGAGGACGAGGTGGCGGACAAGAACGCCGCTCTTCATGACACCGTCCTCGATCACGTTCGCCGACTGCTGGCGAAGCATTTCCCTTAAAGCGGAAAGCGCGACCTCGAAATAATCCGCGCCCGCGCCGTAGCGGGACGAAAGCGCCGGGTCGAAGTACTTTATATCGGGGAGGTAAATATCGACCAGCCCCGCGAGCCGCCGAAGGGTCTCGACCCGCTCATATCCGCCCGTGTTATATACGATCGGTATATTGATTTTCTTTTTTACGCTCCGTAATACGGGGATCAGACCGTCGACGTACTGCGTCGGGGTGATGAGGTCGATATTCTCCGCGCCTCTCTCCGCGAGGGAGAGGATCATCTCCTCAAGCTCATCGGCGGAAACGTCCCGCCCCTTCCCCTCGTGACTGATCGGGAAGTTTTGACAAAACGGGCATTTTAAGACACAGCCCGAGAAAAAGACCGCCCCGCTCCCGCCCGACCCGACGAGGATCGGTTCTTCCCAAAAATGGAGCATTGTTTTCGCGACGCGGATCGTTTGACCCATTCCGCAAAATCCGCGACCCTCCGCCCGATCGACCCGACAACGACGCGGACAGAGCGCACATCCCTCACGTTTCATCGGCGTTCATATCCTTTACCGCCTGTTCCGCCGTCCCAAAGGCTAAAATGACCTTTTCCTCATAGGAGGGGAGGTCGCGGTAAAGCGTCAGGTCGAGCCGCGACAAGAGGTGACAAAGCGAGATCACCGAGCTGAGCTGTTTTAAGTGTAGGATACGCTGATAGATCTTCCAATAGCGGCTGATGAGCTTTCGGCGGATATAGCTTTTAAATTCCTGATTTTTGGCGAAGGCGCTGTCAAAAATATAAGCGAGCGACGTGATCCCATAATAGACGGGGTAGTTATCACAGATCGTCATTAAATTGACGGTCTCGAGCGGCGGGATCGGTAGGCTCACGTATGTCTCGAGCATACGGACAAAAACGCTCGCGATCTCGATCCCGTTCCCGTTATAGAGAATCCAAAAAAGCTCGCTCGCCGCGCCGCTTAACCGAACCTCCTCGGACGTACCCTTCTCCGAAAAAAGATAAGATACACTATATATATCATTAAAGGAAAATCCCTTATACGTGACGGCGTAGAGCGCCGAGAGGTTAAGGCGGATCGTACTGTCCGAGAAGTCGAAGTAATGGGGCTGGTTCTTTTTTTTGAGAAGGTCGCTCGCTTCGCCGAGCGAGATCGGGCGTCCGTTGAGGTGGAGATCGGCGCTGAAGCGGCGATAGTTGACCTTATCGATGAGCGCCTTCTCCGATAAGACGCGCCGCATGTAGTACTTCACGACCGCGAGCTCGACGGTGTCGGCGAAATGCCGCGCCCGATCGTTCGGCGCGAAGGGTCGCTCAAAATTTTTCTCCGCCTTTTTTTCGAGCCATTGATTTTTTCGCCGATAGTCGACCGACGTGTCGATGAGATTAAGGCGGAGAAGGACGATGTCACAGACCGTCAGCTCGCCGCCGTCCTTACGGATCGGGAGGAGGCGGATCGGCGCGCCCCGATAGAGGAGGTTCATCAGGATCGCGAGCCTCACCGGCTCGACCGCGCCCTCAAAGATCCGATCCGTCCCCTTTTTGGCGTAGTCATAAAAGGGCTTCTCTTGGACGAACACGAAGGAAAAAAGGTCGAGCCCGACCAGCTCGGCGGCGCGGATCATCTCCTTCCCGAATACAAAGGGCTTCATTCGCTCGAGAAACTCGACGGTCGCGGGGTCTTTGATGATCCGCTTGGGCGAGATCCGACCCGTGAGGGTCTTAGGGAGGGCGGTGACCGTCACTTTACGAATGCTGTTCATTTTATACGTCCCCCTCCCGTTGTTGATCTTATTTTTGTTTTATTTTTTATGGCAGGAGCGATCCCCCGCGCGTATGATTTAACAGACGGTGTCTGTTATTTTTCCTCAACGATCGCCGCGTAGATCTCGCTTTTGGAGAAGCCGCATTCCTTTGAGATCGCCTTACAAGCCTCCGAGGGCTTCCTTCCCTCGGCGATGAGCGCCTTCGCTCGGGCGCAAGCCTCCGCGAGCGGGATCGACGCTTTTTCCGCCTTCCTCTCCGCGCCCGCGACGACGAGGACATATTCCCCCCTCGGCTCGCGCTCGCGGTAATAATCGACCATCTCCGAGATCGTACCGCGTAAAACCTCCTCGTGGATCTTTGTTAGCTCGCGACAAAGCGCGATCCTCCGATCACCCAGCGCCTTCCATAAATCATCTAACGTATTTTTGAGCTTATGGGGCGCCTCGTAAAAGATCAGCGTCCGACGGTCGTCCTTGATCTCGTCGAGCCGCTCGCGCCGCTGTTTTTTTGTCACGCTCAAAAAGCCCTCAAAGGCGAACCGCGCGGTCGCCAGACCCGAGATCGCGAGCGCCGACGTCGCCGCGGTCGGCGAGGGGACGACGCGTACCTCGACCCCCCGCTCGGCGCAAAGGCGGACGAGATCCTCGCCGGGATCGGAAATACACGGCATCCCCGCGTCGGTCACGACCGCGCAGTTCTCGCCGTTTAAAATTCGCCCGACGATCGCCTCGCCCTTCTCGCGGATGTTATGCTCGTGATAGCTCACAAGCGGCTTCGCGATCCCGAAATGGCTCAAAAGCTTTAGCGTGACGCGGGTATCCTCGGCTGCGATAAAATCCACCTCGGATAATACCTCCCGCCCGCGCGGGCTGAGATCCGATAAATTCCCGATCGGCGTACCGACGACGTAAAGAAATGACATTCCGATCTCCTTTTTATTTGTTATTTGTATCAGTATACCATATTTTTTTCGATTATGCAAGTACGTGCTTTTCCCAAAATGTTCCTATTCCGTTTATGTCCGGGTTTTCCCCCCGATCTTTCAACCCGGGAAATGGCTTTATAAAGCCGAATTTTAACATTTTCAACGGAGTTTTCAACTGTTCATAGCGTAAAACGGCGAAAAAAAGGCGAGTTTTCAACACTTTCCACGGGAAAAGCTGTTGAAAACCCCGTTTTACAACCTGTATTAAAAAGAAAAGTGCATAATTTCAACACTCGGTAATAACGGGTAGAAATTTTCTTTTTTGTCAAAATGCGCAAACCCTATTGTTCATCGCGAAAAATCAAGCAGAGAAAAAAAGAAAAAAACCGACCCGAAAATCGGCAATTTCACGAAACGGGAATGTCCGCCTTTTTCCTAAAATTCGGTTAAAAACGAATGGACGATCCAACCGAGAAAACCGCGCCAAATAAGGGAATTTTAACACATTCCACAAGGTTTTCAACAAAATTTCGTTTTTCTCCGCCGAAAAATTCCCGATTTTCAACATTTTCAACGGGAAAACCGGTTGAAAGCACGGTCGACGGATTAAACCGATTTTTTTCGCCCATAATACGGAAAGTAATCTTGTTCGCTTTATGAACGGAAAGGAAGGTCATACAAATGCGCGGAGTAAATAAGCTCGTTATGGAGGTCAAGTCGGACGAAAAATATTTTGAGCGGGCGATCCTTTTCCTAAAGCCCGACCTCACCGCCGATCAAAAGGAGATCACCGACGGCGCGGAACGCCTCCTTCGTCGGGTCGCCCTTCGCCCCGCGCCCAAAAAAAGAAGCCCCCTCTCCCTCCTCGCGGCGCTCATCGGCTGTCTCGCGGGCGCGGCGGCTACCCTCTTTTCGCTTCTTCTATGCGGCTTGCTCTCTTTTTAACGGTGTCCGAGCTTACCCCACAGACATATGTCATTCCCTCACAGATCACGAGACTTTTCGGAAGCTCCAGCGTCACATAGTAGATCTCTCCGCCCCTTCGCCGCGCGTTCAAAAAGTCCTTCATGTACCGATCCACCGTCACCCGCTCGAGATCAAATACCCCAAGGATCTCCTCCTCCGGGATCATTACATCATTTCCCAAATAGATCAGCATTTGTTTATTTTCCTTTTGTTTGAGATTTGTTTGAGAGATTTTTATGAGAATTTATGAGAATTTATGAGAATTTATGAGAATTTATGAGAATAATAAGAGCTTATAAGCGGGGCTTCGCCCCGTACCTCATAAGCCTTTGAAAAGGCTTGACCTAAACTTTTAATATTCTTTAGAATAGTATTCGTTTAAAATCTATTTTTCATCTATTCGCTCATTTTATGATTAATAGAGGAATTTTACATAATAACAATTCTGTACATACTATTATAATAATATACCGATTTTTGCTACTTTTTGGCACAAAAAGTAGTGGGGGTTCGGGGGCGACGCCCCCGCTGAATTTTTTTCTTTATTTTCTTTTATATCTCTTTTATCTCTCATAAAATCTCTTTTACATTCTCATAAATCTTCCGTTCTCTACCGTCCAAAGATACCCGTCGTTAAGGTCGTTAAGGTCGGCGAGGGTACAAGAGGTGATAAAGGTCTGGAGGCGGTCGATGTGGTTGATGACGAAGGAGCGGCGAAACGCGTCCAACTCGCTCAGTACATCGTCGAGGATCATAATTGGTTCATCTCCGCTCCGCTCGTGGATCATACGCGCCTCGGCAAGCTTTAAGGCGACGGCGATACTCCGAACCTGTCCCTGAGAGGCGAAGTCCTTCGCGGAACGCCCGTTGATCCGAAACAGGAGATCGTCGCGATGAACGCCGACAACGGTATACTTCATATGCCGCTCCCGCTCGGCGGACTCGCGAAGCTTTTTCAGATAGGTCGATAACAGGAACGAAGCGTCCTTGATCTCGTAGGGAAAGAGAAAATTCCCCAAAACCGAGCTTTGATATAATACGGAGAGTTTTTCATTATTCTGATTTAACAATTTGTAATATTCATTTGCGTAGTGTATGAGCTTATCGAAGTACTTCACCCGCCCGCAAAAGACGTTCACCCCGAGCTTCGCGATCGTTTCGTTCCAGCTCTCGAGCATCTCCGAAAAACCGGGAGCGGAAGGGTTGGACTTTATTAAAAGATTATTCTTCTGTCGGAGGGCTTTTTGATATTCATAGAGCTTGATATGATGAACGCGATTCATCATATCGGCGATGAGATCAAGATAATTCCGCCTTTTATCGGGACTTCCGCGAACGATCGATAAGTCATCGGGTATAAAAAATGTATATCTTAACGCGCCGTATAATTCCTCGGCGCTTTTCATTTCCATTCCGTTAAAGGTGAGCTTTCCGCTCATTTTTTTTTGGAGGTATTTTAGGGTATGCTCCCGCTCGCCGTTTTCGAGACTGAGGTCGCGGTCAAAGGAAAAAACAAGCTCGATCGCCGTTTCCTTTTCCTCGTCGTCACCAAAAGGCGCGATCTCCGACGGCTTCGCGCCGCGAAAGCTCTTCCCAAAGCAGACGGAAACAGCCTCGCACAGATTTGTTTTCCCCTGAGCGTTGTTGCCGGTAAATAAATTTACCTTCGGGTGAAAAATAAAATCCGCCGAGGCGATATTTCTGAAATTACGAAGTGATAGCGATTTGATCTTCATTCGTCAAATGAACAGAGAAATTCCTCCGTACCCTCTTCAAAATTGACGGAGACCTTGTCCCCGCCGACCAGCTTTTTTCCCCGCATAAAGCAGACTTCCCCATTTACTTGTACGATCCCGTCCGAGATCATCTGCTTCGCCATCCCGCCCGTCTCCGCGATCGCGGCATATTTTAACAGCTGCTCCAGCTTGATAAACGGCGGCTTGATCTTTATTTCTTCCATTGCTTTTTCCTTTTTTATTATTGAGATTTTATTTGAGATGTTATGAGATGTAATGAGAAATTTATTGAGATTTTTTAAGAAAAAAATTGATAAAATATGAGCGGGGCTTTGCCCCGTACCCCACAAGCCTTTGAAAAGGCTTGTGGGAGTCCGAGGGCAGAGCCCTCGGTAATATATTTTTTCTCTTATAATTCTCTTATTTATTTCTTACAGGCAATACGATCCCGACGTAGCTGTCGTCGTTTAAGGGGCGGACGCGGATCGGGGCGAGCGGACCGCAGAAATCTATCCTTACCTCGTCGCACTCGCTGTTTCGGAGCGAATCGATCATATACTTCGCGTTAAAGGCGATCTCGAGCTTCGCGCCGGAGTATTTGATTTTCAACTGATCGTTCATTTTCCCGAGCGCGGTCTTGATATCGATCGTGAGTAGGTCATTCTCAAACGTACAGATGACCGGGCATTTATACCGATCGGTATTGAGTAGGAGCGTTCGGTCGAGCGACTCGGCAAATTCCCGCGCGTTTAAGACGGCGGAGGTCTCCTCCGCGAAGCTCATGATCCGATTATAGTCGATAAAATTCCCCTCTAATAGGCGGGAGATGATGACATAATCGTCCCGCGAGAAACAGATCTGACTGCGGTCGATACATACCGCTATCTTTTTTTCGACCGCGTCGTCGCCCTCGCCTTCCGTCGCTTGGTCGGAGAGGATACGTAAAAGCTCGCCGAGGGTCTTACTCGGTACGACGAAATCTATATCGTCATACTCGACGTCTTCGTCGCGCTTCGCCATACGAACGCCGTCGACCGAAACAACGCTGAGCCGATTTTTTTCGATATGAAACTTACTCCCCATATGTACCGCCTTGATCTCGGTCGTCGCGATCGCGTGATAGGTCTGGCGGATCATACTTTTTAAGAGCGCCTCGCCGATATAAAATGTCACGTCGTTCCTAAGCTCCGGGATATTCGGGTATTGATCCCCCGAAACGCCGACCACGTTATAAACGACCGACCCCGAGCGGAGCGTCACGTTGATCTCGTTCTCGGTCAAAAGCTCGACCGGTCCGGCGGGCATCTTACGGATCATCTCGCCGAATACCTTCGCGTTGACGACGACCTCGCCGTCCTCCTCCGCCTCGAGCGGCTCGACGATACATTTGATCCCCATCTCGAGGTCATACCCCGTGACCGTGATTTTCCCGTCGCTCAGATGGATCAATACCCCCTCGAGCGCCGGGATCGACGACCGCGCCGAGCTCGCCTTCGCCGCGTTAAAAAGCGCCTCGGAAAGAACGTTTCTTTCGATCTTAAATTTCATACTGTCACCATTCCTTATTTTTGAGTTTATTTGATTTGTGTTTATTTTTTATGGCAGGAGGACAAGTCCTCGATCATTATCTTTTTGAAAAAAACAAAACCTATCATTTCTTATTTTTAGTAGTAATAGTAGGCGGCGGGAAAGTGTGGAAAACCCAAAAATTCCCGATCTGAAAGCCATATCCTCCCGGGAAAACCCGGTGGAAAAAAATCCCGTCCCGTTTAAAATTCTTTCAACACTTTTCACATTCAACCCCGTGTTGAAAACCGGGTAGGGGATTGTTGAGAAATGTATGGAGATTTGTAAGAGAAATTAAAAGATTTTTAGAGAGAATTTTTGAGATTATAAAAGAAAAAATAAGAAAATTCAGTCGGGGCGTTGCCCCGAACCCCACAAGCCTTTAAAAAGGCTTGACCTAAACTTCTATGATCTTATTTATAGATCATTTTAGATTTGTGAAATTCTTCTATTCGACGATTTTTTTTATATTATTCTATACCATTATAATATATATAGCTTACTATTATACAAATTTTTATTTTTTCTTAATAATATACAAATAGTAGATATGAGAATTTTTCACTTTTAAATATAAAGAGCGCAGAAAGTATTCTTTTTTATAAAGATTGTTGAAAGTTTATAAAAGTTTAGGTCAACCCTTTTCAAAGGGTTGCAGGGGTCCGGGGACAGCGTCCCCGGTAATAATATAAACATTCTTTTATTTCTCTTAAAAGTCTCTTAAAAAGTCTCAAAAAAATCTCTACATATTCCCGATGTTTTTGATCAAGTCTTCGACGGTGGCGCGGTAGGCGGGGTCTTTTTTCATGACGCGCTTGACCTTATTGGTGGCGTAGACGATCGTAGAATGATCCCGCCCGCCGAACTCCTTTCCGATCGAGGTATAGGAAAGCCCGGTCACGCGGCTGATGACATAGATTGCGACCTGTCGCGCGGTAGAGATCTGGGAATTACGATTTTGGGAGCGAAGCTCCTCGGGGGAGACGTTGAATATATGGGAGACCTCGGTGATGACCTTTTCGACCGTGATCGGGACGGGTTGCTGCTCGGTCATCACGTCGCGAATGATATTTTGCGCCATATTGAGAGTAGGAGAAGTTTCCGTTAAAAGCGCCATCGCGTTCATTTTAAGGATCGCGCCCTCGATCTGACGGATATTGTTTTTGAGCTTATCCGCCATATATTCCATCACGTTATTTGAGAGCTTTAGGTTTAAAAGCTCCGCCTTACGCTTAATGATCGCGAGGCGGGTCTCAAACTCGGGCGGCGCGATGTCGGCGAGAAGCCCCCACTCAAAGCGGGTCAGGAGGCGCTCCTCAATGTCGTTGATCTCCTTCGGCGGACGGTCGGAGGTCAGAATGATCTGCTTCCCCGCCGCGTGAAGCTCGTTAAAGGTGTGAAACAACTCGTTTTGAGACTCCTTTTTCCCCGAGAAGAATTGCACGTCGTCAATGAGGAACATATCGGCGGTACGATATTTCCGCTTAAATTCCTCGGTCTGGTTGTTTCGGACGCTGTTGATAAACTCGGTGACGAAGGTCTCCGCCGAGACCATAACGATATTCGCCTCGGGGTGGCGAAGCTCCGCCTCGTTCCTGACCGCGCAGAGGAGGTGGGTCTTCCCAAGTCCCGGGTCGCTGTAGATATAGAGCGGGTTATAGTTTCGCGCCTGTCCCTGAGCGATCGCCTTACAGGCGGCGCAGGCGAGACGGTTGCTCTCCCCGACGATAAAGGTGTCAAAGGTATGCTGATAATTGCTGTTTTTTTCGCTCTCGTGGAGCTTCTCGACGATATAGGTGTCGTCCTGAAGCTCCGGGATCGGCTCGCTTAGCCGTACATCTTGAGATTGCGCTTGTGCTTGCGCCGTCGCCTGTGAAGAGGGCTGATAAGCTTGGTTTTGATTTTGGTTCTCGTTTTCGTTCTCGTCGGTGAGAATCTCGATCTCTACGTCAAAGCCGAGGATCTCCTTAAAGTTTTTCTTAAATACGTCGCTGTAGTTTTCTTCGACGATCTTTTTAACATAGCTGTCCGCGATATAGAGAACGACCTTGTTGTTGTTGAGCTTGATCGGCTTGATCGGGTCGATCCAAAGCCGCCGCGCCGTGTCCGAAACATCAAGGTTCTTTTTCATCAGCTCAAAAATATCGTTAAATGAATTCATAATTTGTGATCCTTCCCTTCCTAAAGGAAGCCTTTATTTATCTCTTTGTGATAGACAAAAATATTCATTTTCATTTTACCATAAAACCCCGCCTTTTTCAAGTAATTTCCCCCGATTTTTCAAAATTTATTTTTTGCCGGAGATCGTCGGAGAGAAATATAAGATATAATAAGAGATTTTTAAGAGAAAATGAGAGAAATTTAAGAGAAAATAAGAGAAATTAAAAGAAATTTAAAAGAAATTTAAAAGAAAGAAAATATATGAACGAGGGCTCTGCCCTCGGACTCCCGCAACCCTTTGAAAAGGGTTGACCTAAACTTTAATAATCTTATTTCTATCTTTCTTTAGATTTAACTATTTCTTATATTCGTCAATTTATGATTATGATTAAACAAGCTCCGATAAAAAAGAAAGTCTGTACAATCCGACAAATCCCCGAAAAATTGTCGAAATGTACAGACTGTTTAAATTAAAAATATTAAATAAAGCAATATTAAAAGTTTAGGTCAAGCCTTTTCAAAGGCTTGTGGGGGGATAGGGGGCAACGCCCCCTCTTATTATATTTTTTCTCTCAATAATTCTCTTAAAATTCTCTCAAATTAAATCTCAACCAAAAATCTCACTCAATATTCTGAATTTGTTCGCGGATCTTTTCGATCTCGCTTTTCGCGTCGACGACGAGCCGGGTAATTTTAAGCTCCTGGGCTTTTGAACCGATGGTATTGACCTCCCGATTGATTTCCTGCACCAAAAAATCGAGCTTACGACCGATCGGCTCGTCGGCGGTCTCGAGGAGGTCGCGAAGCTGGATAAAATGGCTTTTTAGGCGGACGGTCTCCTCGTCGACGGCAGTTTTTTCGGCGAAGATCCCCGCCTCGAGGAGGATACGCTGGTCGTCGATCTGTTTATCCTCGAGGATCAGCGCCATTTTTTCATAAAGGCGCTTCCGATAGCCGCCAACGGTCTCGGGGGAGAGGACACAGACCTCGTCGATCATTTTTTCGACATTCGAGAGCTTATCGAGGACATCCTCCTTTAATTTCGCGCCCTCGACCTCGCGCATTTTTATGAAATGATCGAGCGCGGCGAGGGTCGTCTCTTTTACCGCCGCCCAGACGGCGTCCTCGTCCTCCTCGGGGCGGGCGATATTAAACGCGTCGGTCATCTTAAAGACACTCGCGAGCGTGAGGTCGTCGGGGAGGTTTAGCCGCTCGCCCGTATCGCGGAGCGCCTTAACATAGCTCTCGACGACGAGGCGATTGACCGAGACCGCCGCCTCCTTTCCCCGGACGTTAAAAATATTCAGGGTAAAGTCGACCTTCCCGCGCCCGATCCGCTCTTTTAAGAGGAGCTTTATCTTATCCTCGAGATACTGATACGCGCGGGGGAGTTTCGCGCCGAACTCAAAATAGCGGTTGTTGACCGCGCGAAGCTCCGCCGAGATCTCGTATTCGCCGATGATCCTCCTGTCCCTGCCATAGCCGGTCATACTCCTGATCATTTTTTTCATTCCTTTCTTTTCGGTCTTAATAATATAATATTTTTATTTTGGGAAGGGTAAACATCCCCCGCCCGCGTTTAACCGAGAAAGCTTTTGATCTCCTCCGCCGATCTTTCCGCCGTCCGATACCCTTCCTCATAAAAGGGAAGGAGTACGGACGGTCGGCGCTCGGTGCGCTTGATCCCGTGGGTGCTGTCCGGCGCGATCACGAGCGCTTTTCCCGCCTTTTCGAGCGCGGAAAGCGCCTTCCGCTGTCGCCCGTACATCTCGTGGCGGCGCGAAAGCGCCTCCGCCAAGGCGGGGTATCTCGGGTATAAGAGCTTCACGAGCGGGGCGAGGGATTCTTTTTTCTTGATATATCCCCGCTCCCGCGTCAGGACGACAACGACCCTTTCACAGCCGTCGTCGAGGGCTTTTTGAAAAGGGATCGAGTCGGTGATCCCACCGTCCATATACGCCTTCCCATCGATAAAAATGGGCGGGAACAGGATCGGTAGAGCGCAGGACGCGCGAAGCGCCGTCCATTCCTCGTCCTTCTCGGTGATGCGGAGATATTCGGGTCGACCCGTCTCGATGTTCGTCAGTACCGCGTAGCCGGTGCTTCCGTATTTCTCATAGTCTGCCCAGCTGTACGGGAGGAGCTTCCCCGGTATCTCTCCGAATACAAAGTCGAGGTTGTAGTAGCATCGCCCTTTCCCAAGTAGGTGCTTGATCCCCATATAGCGCGGGTCGTCTACGTATTTTTCAAAAATGGCGCGGTTGCGTCCCCGTTGGCGCGAGGAGTAGGAGACCCCGTAACAGATCCCCGCCGATGCACCGATCACATAGTCCAGATAAAATTCCCTGTCGAGAAACAGATCCAGTACCCCACACGTGAAAGCCGTCCGGCTCGCCCCGCCCTCTAATACAAATCCGATCTTCATTGTTATTTCCTTTTTTGTATGAGAGATTTTTTGAGATTTTTTGAGAGATTTTTAAGAGAATTATAAGAGAAAAAATATATTTATTACCGGGGACGCTGTCCCCGAACCCCTGCAAGCCTTTGAAAAGGCTTGACCTAAACTTTTATAAACTTTCAACAAGCTTTATGAAAAATACTTTTTTCTGCGCTTTTGATATTTTAAATTTAAAAATTCACATAACCACTATTTTTATATTTTTCTTAAATCATAAAAATTTGTATAATAGATCGTTGTATATATTATAATGGTATATAAATCTATAACAATAAAAATCGTCGAATAGAAGAATTTCACAAATCTAAAAAGAACTATAAATAAGATTACAGAAGTTTAGGTCAAGCCTTTTCAAAGGCTTGCGGACGGGTTTCGGTGAACGCTTTGTTTGCGCCGCGTCCGTGCGGCGCTTGGGGCGTTCACCTGCAAGCATCCTGCTTGCGGGGGCAGAGCCCTCGGTAATAATATACTTTCTCTTAAAACATCTCAATAAATTCTCAATAATATCTCAAATAATATCAATAACATCTCAAATAAAATCTCGATCACAAGCTATACTTTCGATAACCCGGGTGGCGGATGGGGAAGGCTTTGGCGATCTCGCAGCATTCGTCGATTTTTGCGCGTTCGAGTTCCTTTGCGCCGCCGAGTTGGCGGGCGATGAGGCTGACCTTGGCGAAATGCTCGAGTGTCTCCATACGATAGAAGGCTTGGGTGAGATCCACGCCGACGGTGAGCGCGCCGTGGTTCATAAGGAGGATCGTATCGTGGTAGGGGAGGAAGGGTACGATACTATCGGGGACCTCCTCCGAGCCGGGCGTCCCGTAGGGCGCGATCGGGACAGAGCCCAAGAAGATGATCGCCTCGGGCATGGTGTATTCGTCGAGGGGGATATGAGCGATGGCGAAGCCGGTCGCGGTCGGCGGGTGAGCGTGGACGACCGCCTTGATCTCGGGGCGCTCGCGGTAACAGCGAAGGTGCATCTTAAATTCCGAAGAGGGGCGAAAGCCGGCGGGACAGTCGACGACCTCATTTTTTTCGTTCATCTTGATGAGCATATCGGGGGTCAAAATTCGCTTACTTGTCCCGGTCGGGGTCGCGAGGAAGGTCCCGTCGTCGAGCTTGACGGAGATATTCCCGTCGTTGGCGGCGACGAAGCCGAGCGACCAAAGATTATGCCCGACCTCACAAATTTGTTCGCGGAGAGTGGATTCTTGTTCTGTCATAAAAAATTCCTCCTAATATTAAATAATATTAAACCGCCTCGATAGACCCCGAGGAGGTCTGATCGTTTTTATATATTTTACCATTTTTTCGGGCGATTGTCTATATCTTTAAAAAAATAAAGCATAAAAAATTTTTTAGAACAAAAAAAGACGGAGGGGGATCGCGCCTTCCCAAAAAATAAAATAAATAAAAAAATATTTTTATAAAAAATTTTTTTGGGGTCATTATAAAAATTGAACATCTATATCTTGTGGTTTTTTTAACAACGACCGCAAGATATATAATTTTTTCGTGATTTTTCCGATTTTTTAGGGCGTTTTTTGTACGATTTGTTAAAAACGCAATAAAGGATAGAAATTCGGTAAAATGTTTTTATAAATATTGACAAAAAGGGGGGATTTGTGATATAATAAAAGCGTGAAAAAATAACGTGACCGTATTTTTCGGAATTGTCCGGGGTGAAAGGCTTATGGAAACCATCTTAAAAGCTGAAAACGTTTCCAGGGATTTTACGACCGGGGGCGGGAACATCGTCAAGGCGCTCACCGACATTCACTTGACGGTGAACGAGGGTGAGCTAGTCTGTCTTCGCGGGCGCTCCGGCTCGGGGAAGACGACGCTCGTCAATATCCTCGGCGCGCTCGACCGCCAAAGCGGCGGCGAGGTCTGGTTCTGTGGCGAGGAGCTGGGCGCGATGAGCGACGGGGCGCGGGATCTCCTCCGGCGTAAAAAGCTCGCGTTCGTCTTTCAGTCGGTCGCGCTCATCTCGACGATGACCGCGTATGAGAACGTCGAGTTCGCGCTCCGCCTGGCGGGCGTACCGATCGCCGAGCGCTCAAAGCGGGCGAAGGAATGTCTCGCGCGGGTCGGCTTGGAGCGGCGTATGAAGCACCGCCCGGGCGAGCTCTCGGGCGGAGAACAACAGCGGGTCGCGATCGCGCGGGCGGTCGCCCATAAGCCAAAGATCATCTTCGCCGACGAGCCGACCGCCGCGCTCGATACCCAAACGGGGATCGCGGTCGTCCGCCTCTTTCGCGAGCTGGTTCGCGACGACGGGATCACGGTCGTTATGACCACTCATGACGAGACGATGATGGAGCTCGCCGATCTCGTCTATTCGCTGAGCGACGGTAAGATCGCCGACACGGTGAGAAACGACGTAAAGTAAACGACGCTTATACCATTTAATATATATTTTTGGGAAACGGCTTCGCCGCTCTCCGGCGGGTAAGCGGGGGGGGGGGCGAGACGCGCGGGGTCGCCGCGCGAACCGCGCACGAAGGAGGAGCGTATGCCTCAGAAGGTACTTTTAGCGCCTCCCGAGAACGTCATGATCCGATGTGACAATCTCGTAAAGATCTATAAAACGACGGACGTCGAGGTCATGGCGCTCCAAGGGCTCGACCTGACGGTCGAGCGCGGGGAGATCATGGGGATCGTCGGCGCGAGCGGCTCGGGGAAATCCACTCTCTTAAATATGCTCGGCGGACTCGATACCCCCTCGGCGGGCGGTCTCTTTATCGACGGGAAGGATATGTTAAAGCTCGGGGAAAGAGAGCGGATCGAGTATAAACGGCGGACGGTCGGCTTTGTCTGGCAAAAAAACGCCCGAAACCTCATCCCCTATCTGACCGCAGTCGAGAACGTCGAGATGCCGATGCTTTTAAGCGGCTACGCCAATCGGCGTAAGCGGGCGGAGGAGCTTTTAGAGATGGTCGGGCTCGGCGAGCGAAAAGGCTCGCTCCTCGGCGAGCTGTCGGGCGGGGAACAACAGCGCGCCGCGATCGCGATCGCGCTCAGTAATAACCCTAAGCTCTTACTCGCCGACGAACCGACGGGGGCGGTCGACACTAAGACCGCGAATAACGTTTTAGACGTTTTTAAACGTTTAAATAAAGAAACGGGAGTGACCGTCGTCATCGTAACGCACGACACAAATCTCTCAAAATCCATCGACCGCGTCGTCGCGATCCGCGACGGCAAGACCTCAAGCGAGCTGATCCGGAGGAAGCCCTCGTATTACGGGGTGACGTCCTTTGAGGAGCTGAGCGAGCTTCAAAGATCCGAGATCCGGGCGATCCAAGAGGATCGGGGACACGAGGAGCTGACCGTGCTGGATCGCGCGGGGAGGCTACAGATCCCCAAGGATTATCTCGCCGCGCTCGGGATCAAGGGCGGCGATAAAGTCCGCGTCGAGCTTGAGGAGGATAAAATTTCTATTTACAGGCAGTAATGCCTTCGCGCTTAAAACAACTTATCATTCAGAAAGGTGTGAGCTTATTTTGGGCAAGAAAAAGAAGAGGCTGCTCGCGCTGTTGGTAACGGCGGCGATGCTCGCGACGATCCAACCGACCGTATTCGCCGAGGGGTCGGACGACGACGAAAGCGAAGAGATCTCGACGATCACCAACATCATGAGTACGGGAAATCGGGATAATACGTACAGCGCGTATTATACGAGGTACGGCGGCGAAAAAGCGCCGATGCGCGAGATCAGGATCGACGCGGCGGACGGGATCGCCGGCGAGGATCTGAACGGCGACCTCCCCGAGTACTCGATCGAGACCTATGAGGGAGAGAGCAACTGCTTTGTCTGGACGAATAACAGCGGGACGGTTTCCTTCAATTTCGACGTAGAGGAGACCGGGATCTATAACCTCGAGCTTTTTTATTACACGATCTCGGGGAAGAGTACGACGGTCGACGTCGGCTTAAGGCTCGACGGAGAGTACCCCTTCACCGCGTGTAACGATATAGAACTCGACCGATTTTGGGAGGACGCGACCGCGATCCGTAAGGACAGCCGCGATAACGAGCTAAAGCCGACCCAGGTCGAGAAGGATATTTGGGTCACCTATCCGATCAAGGATAAAGAGGGGCTTTTTAACGACCCTTACATATTTTATCTTGAGAAGGGGTCTCACGTTTTAACGCTCGAGGGTATCCGCACGAATATTGCCCTAAAGACCCTCACCTTTAAAAATTATGAGGAGCTCCCCGCCTATGTCAAGCCCTCGGAGTCGGACATCGGCGCGACCCCGGCGCTCACGAATAAAAACGACATCGGCTCGAATACGATCTTGATCCAAGCCGAGTCGCCGCTCCAAAAGACATCGTCGACGCTTTACGCGACGCTCGACCGTACCTCGTGTATGACGAGCCCGTCTCACCCGACGAAGCAGCGCTATAATACGCTCGGGAGCGCGACATGGAATAAGGCGACCCAACAGGTCACATGGAGCTTTATCGTACCGAGCGCGGGCTATTACCGCTTCGCGTTTAAGGCGAGACAAAATACCATGCGCGGCTTTTACTCTAACCGCCGGATCTATATCGACGGCGAAGTCCCCAACGCCTCGATGGACTGCGTCGCCTTCCCTTATGACCCGAACTGGTACGTTCAGACGTTACAGGATGATAACGGCGACGATATGTATCTCTATCTCGACGCGGGCGCTCACACGATCACGATGGAGGCTGTCCCCGGCTCGATCGGCGAGATCATGCGCCGCTTAGACGACCTCGTTTATACCTTAAACTATTATTACCGCCGTATCCTTATGATCACGGGACCCGACCCCGACGAATATAACGACTATCTCGTCGACATTCAGATCCCCGAGCTGATCCCGACCTTCTTAGACGCGATCGATACCCTTTACGCGGAGAAGGCGAACATCGAAAAGCTCGGTCAAGGCTCGGAGGCCTCGTCGCTCCAGTCGCTCGCCGTTATTTTACAGCGTTGCTGTGATAAGCGCGACGACATCCCGAAAATGGTCAGCACGCTAAAGGACTATATCTCCTCGGTTTCCGCGTGGATGCGCGATTATCGTAACCAGCCGCTCGAGCTCGATTATATCGAGGTCTATACGGCGAATGAGGAAAAAAGCCGCGCGAACGGGAATATCTTTGAGGAATTCGCCTTCGGCTTCCAAGCGTTTATCGGCTCGTTCTTTGAGGATTACACGATGCTCTCCGACTCGACCGACCAGTCGATCAACGTTTGGGTCTCGCTCGGTCGTGACCAGGCGACGGTCGTTAAAGACCTCGTCGATAACGACTTTAACCAAAATAACGACGGGATCCAGATCTCGATCAACCTCGTACAGGGCGGTATCCTCGAGGCGACCCTCGCCGGGAAGGGTCCCGACGTAGCGCTCTTCTTGGGCGGCGACTTCCCGATCCAATGCGCGGCGCGTAACCTCTTAGTCGATCTCTCGACCTTTAACGACTTTGACGAGATCGTCGCGAGCCGCTTTACGCCGAATATCTCGACGCTTTATACCTATAACGGCGGCGTTTACGGCTTACCCGTTTCTCAGAATTTCCCGATGATGTTTTATCGTACCGATATTTTAGAGGAGCTCGGCGTAGACGAGATCCCCGAGACATGGGACGAACTCATCGACATTATCCCGGTGTTACAGCGTTCTTATTTAACGCTCGGGCTTCTCTCGCCGGCGTCTAACCTCTCGAGCTCGATCTTTGAGTCGGGCGATACCTTCTCGATGCTCGTCCTCCAGAGCGGGAACAACATGTACATCGACGACCTCACTCAGACGACCTTTGATCAAAAGCGGATCGTCGACGCGTTCAAACAGTGGACGGACTTCTACACGATCTACGACTTTGAACAGACCTATGACGCCTTCTCGCGGTTCAGGACGGGCGAGATGCCGATCATCATTCAAAATTATACGTTCTTTAACCAGCTCGCGGTCTCCGCGCCGGAGATCAAGGGGCTTTGGGACTTTGATCTCGTCCCCGGTACGCCGGTCGTAGACGCGGACGGGAATAAGACGGGCGAAATTTCTCACGCGGCGAACTCGAGTAGCGCGGGCGCGGTCATCTTTACGAAATGCCCGGACATCAATGCGGCTTGGTCGTTTATTAAGTGGTTCACCTCCGACGACGTGATGGTACAGTACGGGCGGACGATCGAGGGTCAGATGGGTCAGATGGGTCGTTTTGAGACCGCGAACGTAAACGCGCTCGCGCGCCTACCCTGGTCGACGGCGGAATATGAGAAGATCTCGGAACAGATGAACCAAACGGTCGAGATCCCGATCATCCCCGCCTCCTACGCGACGACGCGTCACGTAAAGAACGCCTTCCGCGCGGTCGTAAACGATACCTGGAACCCGAGATACGCGCTCTCGTCGTATAACCGCGACATCAACTCGGAGATCACGAGAAAGAACGAGGATCTCGCGACCTTTACGAATAAATAAAAGGAGGAATTGAGCTTTGGCTAAAAAGGAGCAGTCTTTGTATATTGAAGACAGTAAGTTTAAATATACATTGCTACAAATGAAAAGAAACGCCGGAGTTTACGGGCTGATCGCTCCCTACTTCGTCCTGTTTCTGATTTTTACGATCGTCCCCGTTATCATCTCGCTCCCGATGGGGTTCACCAACTTTAATATGGCGGAGTTTCCCCGCTGGGTCGGTCTTAGCAACTTCTACGCCCTGTTTTTGGAGGACGAGGTCTTTCTAAAAGCGATCGAGAATACGCTCGTATTCGCGGTCGTGACCGGACCGCTCAGCTACTTCCTCTGTTTTATCCTCGCTTGGCTCATTAACGAGCTACCGGGGATTATGAAGACGATCTTTACCTTCGTCTTTTACGCCCCGACTCTCGCCGGGAATATCTACTCGACGTGGCAGCTGATCTTCTCCGGCGATACCTATGGGATCGCGAACGCCTATCTCATCAATCTCGGGATCACAAACGGCGCGATCCAATGGCTCACCGACGCGAATTATATCATGGGCGTCCTGATCGTCGTCCAGCTTTGGATGGCGCTGGGCGCGGGCTTCCTCGCGATCCGCGCGGGGCTACAGGGGATCGACCGCGCGAGCTATGAGGCGGGCGCGATCGAGGGGATCAAAAACCGCGCACAGGAGCTGATCTATATCACCGTCCCCGCGATGGGTCCCCAGCTTTTGTTCGCCGCGGTTATGCAGATCACGAGCTCGTTTACCGCGGGCGACATCGGGCGGTTCCTGACCGCCTTCCCGACGACGGACTACGCCGGTCATACGATCATGACCCACGCGTATGACTACGGTTCGATCCGATATGAGATGGGTTATTCCTCGGCGATATGCTTCGTGCTTTTCGTCGTGATGCTCCTCGCGAACTGGGGGATCAAAAAGATCCTCGGAAAGTACCTCAACTAGCGGATAATATCCCGGGGCGCGTCGGCGCGGCGCGGCTTATACGGCTCGCGCCGATCACCCCCTAAAAGATCGAATCATTGAAAGGACGGTAGTCATGAGGATCAAAAAATCCAGAAAAAAATATGGCGGTAGCCTCGGCGGAGACATCGCGATATTTATTCTACTTATCTTACTCGGGCTGTTTATGCTTTTCCCGATCTATCTCTCGGTCATTCAGTCCCTAAAGCCGCCGGAGGAGCTGTTCCTCTTCCCACCTAAGCTTTACGCGATGTCGCCGACGAACCAAAACTTCGTCGATCTGATGAATACGGCGTCGAATATGTGGGTTCCCTTTTCGCGGTACATATTTAACTCGGTACTCGTCGCGATCGTCGTGACGGTCGCCCAGCTGATCTTTAGCTCGTCGGCGGCTTACGCGCTCGCTAAGGTCGAGTTTCCGGGTAAAAAGGCGCTCAATAAGATCATCGAGGTCGCCCTTCTCTTTACGAGTACGGTACTCTTTATCATGCAGTACATGGTCATGGCGACGATCGGCTTGATCGATACCTACTTCGCGATCACGCTCCCGTTTATCGCGACGCCGATGGGGCTCTTCTTGATGCGTCAGTTTATGGGTCAGATCCCCGACGCGATGATCGAGGCGGCTCACCTCGACGGCGCGGGTCACGCGCGTATCTGTTGGCAGATCGTCATGCCCAATGTTAAGCCCGCTTGGCTCACGCTGATGATCTTCGCGTTTAACGGCGCGTGGCAGATCACGGGTTATTCCTTTATCTATAACGAAGCATTAAAACCGATTCCGACCGTTTTACAACAGATCACCGCGTCGGGTATCGCCCGCGCGGGCGTCGCGGCGGCGGCGGTCGTGATCTTAATGATCCCGCCGATGTTGATCTTCCTGCTCTGTCAGAGCTCGGTTGTTGAGACGATGGCGACGAGCGGTCTTAAAGATTAAACGCTTAATGATCTTTTGTTGAAGGGTTCGCTTCGCCCGACCTCGCGGAGAGCTCCGCCTTTTCAAAACGTCGAGGCGGGTCGCGACCCGAGACTTGCGGTCATATCTAAGCCCCGCGCTCGCTGTAAGAAGCTTCTCAAAGCCAAAACGAAAAGCGTCGAGGTCAAAAAAGAAACGTCAATTTAATCAGAAAGGAATGATTTTAGTGCGGTTTATGAAAAAGCTTACCGCGACCGCGCTCGCCGTCGCCACGGCGGGGACGCTCGCGATAACCGTCTCGGCGGACGAACCGTATACCGGCTATCTGTACGACTGGTGGAGTGATCCGATCCCTTCCCAGTGCGGATTTGTCGTCGACCGAACCATCTCCGGCGCGGATATGGGGGTCGGGTCGCTCTCCGAGCCGAACGATATTTTTATCGATAACGAATCGGGTACGTTTTATATCGCGGACTCTAAAAATAATCGGATCATCGTCACCGACGAGACCTTTAAGCCCGAGAATACGCGGGTCATCGACACCCTCACCTATGGCGCCGCCTATCCCGAGAGCGAGAGCAGCATCCAAAAAACGACCTTCGCCTCGCCGACGGGGATCTATGTAAGGACGGATAAGGACGATAATACCCTCATTTATGTCGCCGACTCGTCGAACCAGCGCGTCGTCGCCTTTAACGAGGATCTCGAGATCGAGATGGAGTATGTCCGCCCCTCGAGCGACGTCTATGACGCACAGGTCACCTATAACCCCTCAAAGGTTGTCGTCGACAGCGCGTTTAACGTCTACGTCGTCGTCCCCTCGATCACTCAGGGTACGGTACAATTCTCGGCGGACGGGACGTTTAACGGCTATTACGGCGCGAACCGCGTAAACGCGACCGCCGAGGTCATCGCCCAAGCCTTTTGGAAGCTCATCTATACCCGCGATCAGATCATCGCTATGCGGCGGTCGGTCGCGATCGAGATCGCGAACGTCGACGTCGACGAGGAGGGCTTTATCTATACCGTGACCGAGAGCCGGACGTCCGACACCGATATTTTAAAGAAGCTCAACCCGGCGGGGACGAATATCTTCACCAACCTCGGCTATGACGAGATCATCTTCGGCGACGTGATGACGGTCTATTATAAGGGGAAGAACTACACCTCCGCGATCTGTGACGTCGACATCGACGAGGAGGGGAATATCTACCTTCTCGACTTCGCGACGGGGCGAGTCTTCCAGTACACCGATGAATGTGACCTCCTCTTTATCTTTGGGGGGAAGGGGACGCAGAAGGGGACGTTTACGTCCGTCTCCGCCCTCGAGACCCATAACGGGAAGGTCTATGTCACCGACTCGCGTAAAAACAACATCACAGTCTTTAAGGGGACGGAATTCGGTAACATCGTACAAAACGCGATCGAGCTCTATAACGAGGGACTTTATGACGAGGCGAAGGAGCCTTGGGAAGAGGTCCTCCGCCGGGACGGGAACTATTGGCTCGCCTATATCGGTCTCGGGAACGCGTATCTCAACCAAAACGACTACGCGACCGCGCTCAGCTATTTTTACCGCAACTCACGCGCCGGCTATAACCGCGCGTTTAAGAGCTATCGGATCGAGTTTATCCGCGCGAACTTTACTTGGATCATGATCGTGATCCTCGTCGTGATCCTCGCGCTCATCGTGATCAGTAAGGTAAGACAAAACCTCGCGAAGAAAAAATCGCAGAATAAGACGGGAGGGACGAACACATGAGATTTGATCTGGACTTACCGGCTTGGAAGTGGCCGTTTTACGTCGCTCGCCACCCCTTTGAGGGCTATGACGACCTTCGCTGGAAGAAGGGGTATAATATGAAGGTCGCTTGGGTGATCGTGATCCTCTTCTTTTTGATCAACGTCGCGAGCGCCCAGCTCACGGGCTTCCTCTTTAATAATACCTATGTTAAGGTATTTAACATTATCCCCTACTTCTCCTCGTCGGTCATCCTCTTTGTGACGTGGGTCGTCGGGAACTGGTCGCTCTGTACGCTCTTTGACGGCGAGGGGACGATGAAAAATATCTTTTGTGTCTCCGCTTACGCGCTCGTCCCCTATCTGATCACCCAAGTCGTTTGTATCATCGCGAGTAACTTCCTTTTAAGGACGGAGTCGGGCTTTATGTTCTTCTTCCAATATCTCGGGCTCGCGTGGTCGGTCGTCCTCATTATCTCGGGGATGAAGACCGTTCACCAATATTCCGTACCTAAGACGCTCCTCGCGATCCTCTTTACCGTCGTAGCGATGGCGATCATCCTCTTCCTCGCGGTACTGCTTTTGACCCTGTTTCAACAGGTTTTTGTATTCGGCTATTCGATCTATACGGAGCTTATGTACCGATTCAGCATCTAGCGCAGAAGCGCAGTCGACTTTATCCCTTAAATAAAGCGCGGGGAGCTTTACTCCTTCCATAAAAAAGGCTCACCGTAATAATCCTCCTAAATCGGAAAGGACTGATAGAAAACAATGCGAAAATTAAGGAAAAAACTGTTATCTGCCGCTCTTGCCCTGATCGTGACCGTCTCAGCGTCACAAGTCTCCGTTTGGTCGGAGGACGCGCCCGAGGTCGATGAAGAAGCCGTTGCCCCCGCGGAGGAGATCCCCGAGGAGAGCGGCGCGACCTTCGTGACCGAGGCGGACGCGCTCGCGGCGATGAGTAAAAAGGCGGAGAACAGTCGCCTCGTCCTCTATGTCAACGAAGATAACTATACCTTCGCGGTCGAGAATAAGGCGAACGGGCATATCTGGTGGTCGAGCTATTATAATACCGACCCCGACGAGCGCGTCCAGCTCAGCCGCCGTAGCACGCTCATGACGGTCGAGGTCGTCGGGACGGAGAGTAAGGCGATCGAGAGCTCACGCGCCTATGACAGTAACGTAAAGAAAACCGTTACCCCGATCGATAACGGCGTCCGCTTTACCTTTTACTTTAATAAGTATGAGATGGAGATCCCGCTCGATATTACCTTAAACGGCGATGGGAGCTTTACCGCGACGATCCCGACGAGCGAGATCCAAGAGAACCGCCCCGAGACGAACGCCGACGGCGACACCGGGTATCAGCTCTTAAATATCCACGTCCTCGAGAATTTTGGCGGGACGGATCGGAGCGAGGACGGCTTAATGATCGTCCCCGACGGGTCGGGCGCGGTCATCGACTATAATAACGGCGCGCTCGCGGGCGATAATAACACCTATGAGTCCGTCGTATACGGGCGCGACCTCGCGGTCGGTCTCTTACAGGCGGGTCCCGTCATCGAGAAGGTCACCATGCCCGTTTTGGGAAGGATCACAAGAGGCGACTCGGAGGATAACGGGCTCGTCCTAATCGCGACCGAGGGCGACGAATTTTCGACCGTTCACGCGGCGGTAACGGGTCAAAACGTGACCGACCTCAATAACGCGTGGTTCGAGTTCTCGGTACGTACCCAGGATAAGTATTATATGGGGAGCGGGAACGAGCCGCTCGCCGTCTATGAGTCGCGCGGGATCAAGACCGGGAACGTCTCGGTCACCTATTATCCGATCAGCGGCGACGACCTCTCGTATATCGACGTCGCAAACGTCTATCGCGATTATCTCGAGGAAGATCTCGGGGTCGCCAAAAAGACCAAGTCGGACGACGCGCCCTTCTACTTAACGCTTTACGGCGGGACGGTCAAGAGCCGCTCGATCATGGGCTTCCCCGTGAATATCCAGACCACGGCGACGACCTATAAAGAGGCGCTCGAGATCGTCCAAGGGTTAGAGGCGAACGGCGTCGATAATATCAAGATCATTTATGAGGACTTTAACGAGGCGGGGATCGTCGGCGAGATCGCCGCGACCTTCCAATATTCCTCTAAGCTCGGCGGTAAGAGCGATTATGAGGCGTTCAGCAGTTACGTTACCGCGCATGGATATGAGATCTTCCCGAGCTGCGACATCATGGAATTCAATAAATCGGGGAACGGTTATTCCTTTACGCTCAATTCCTCGAAGCAGATCACAAATTCCTACGCGACCCAAACGCCCTTTGATCTCGCCTATGGGATCCCGCATCTGACCAAGTCGAGCTGGACGATCCTCTCGCCCTACTACTTCTCGGATATCTTTAATAAGCTGTGCGACAGCTTCACAAAAGAGGGCGCGACGGGGATCTCGCTCAATCAAGCGGGGAACGTCTTATACAGCGACTTTAGCCGCCATAACCCCGAGGGACGCTCTTATCTGATCCGCTCGGATACCGTCGCGATCCTACAAGAGGGGTATCAAAAGCTCCGCGATAGTGGGCTGTCGATCCTCTCGGAGAACGCGAACCAGTACCTCCTTCCCTATACCGATTACATTAAGGACGTACCGCTCTATTCCTCGAATTACGACATCATCAGCTATGACATCCCGTTCGCTCAGATGGTCCTCCACGGACTGATCCCGTATACGTCTAAGGCGCTCAATAAGAGCGCGAACGCCGAGGAGCTGAGGCTTCTCTCGCTCGTGACGGGTACGCCGATCCATTACGAAATGATGTACGAAAACCCGAACACCTTCTCGGACAGCGAATATGACACGCTCTTTTATACGAGCTACAGCGGCTGGGCGGACGACGCCTGTCGCGAATATACGCTCTTCAACGAGATCGTCTCAAAGGTCTCGGACGCTAAGATCACCGACTATGAGCGGATCAGCGACGTCGAGTTTGAGTCCACCTTTGAGAACGGTACTAAAATTTATGTAAATCTCGATACCGAGGCGATCCGCGTAAACGGGACGGATTATCGGCTGACGGATTACGGATTGGGGGTCAGTGAAGAATGAGTGAGCTTGAAAGAGACGGAGCCGCGAAGGAGACCGAGCTGAACCAAGCGCCGGCGGAACAGCCGGCGGCGGAAGCCACGGAGCCGATCGAGGAGCCGAAGCCCAAAAAACACGCCGCTCATATGACGGCGTCCGCCGCAGCGCTCAACGCCGAGGGCGAGGTCGACATTAGGCGGAGAAAGCCCCGCGAGGAGAAAAAGATCAAGGAGAGTAAGATCTCTTATGAGCGTAAAAAGGGTCTCTATGGCTACGGCTTTGTGGCGCTATGGCTCGTCGGCGTGATCTATATGTTTATTATCCCGCTCGGACAGTCGCTTTGGTACTCGCTCTGTCGGACGGAGCTCGTGAGCCAGCCCGAGATCATCGAGCAATACGGTATGAGCGGCCCCGGGATCTATACCGAGTGGAACGATTTCGGGAACTATAAAAAGGCTTTTACCGAGAACCCGGATTATCCTCAAAACCTCGTACAATCCCTCACCGAGACGGCGTATACCGTACCGCTCGTTCTCGTATTCTCGCTCTTTGTGGCGCTCCTCTTAAACGATAAGTTTAAGGGAAGGACGCTCGCCCGGGCGGTATTCTTCCTCCCAGTACTGATCGCGACCGGACCCGTGTTACAGGTCATTAACGGCGATATGCTCGCCCAAGGGGTCGGCGACGCGTCCCAGTTCAGCGCGCTGTTTAAGGCGGACTTTGTCGAGGACTTCCTCCAGTTTATGGGGCTCAATAATATCAGTCAGACGCTCGCCGATACGGTATCCGAGATCACGGGGACGATCTTAAACCTTATCTGGGATTCGGGTATCCAGATCTTAATCTTTATCTCGGCGTTACAACAGATCCCCGTCTCCGCGAAGGAGGCGGCGTCGATGGAGGGCGCGACCGGGTGGGAATTTTTCTGGAAGATCACCTTCCCGACGATCTCGCCGATGATCTTCGCGAACCTCATCTATACCGTCATCGACGCATTCGTTAAATCGGATAACCCCGTCATGCAGCAGGTAATGAGCTACGCGCGCGCGTGGGAATACGGCTTCTCGGCGGCGATGGCGTGGGCGTACTTCGCGATCGTGGCGGCGATCCTCGGAATTATTTCGGCGATCGTATCTCGGTTCATATTCTACCAAGTAGACTGATAAAGGAGGAACTTCATGGAAAACAACGAAATGATCACAGAAGCGGTTGGTTCCGGAATCCCCGAGTCGTCTGCTCCTGTAAAAAAATCAAAAAGACAGCTTAAAAAAGAAGAAAAAAAGCGGCTCAGCCAGTATCATGTCACGAGCTGGGAGATCATCAAGCATTACGCCAAGTATAACGCGGCGGAGAAGAAGCATTACCGCTACATTCTCGGTCGTCGCGTCTCGGAAAAGGTTTGGCCGGTCTTTCGCTTCTTGATCCTCTTCGGGTTGGCGTTCGTTATCCTTTACCCGATGCTTTATATGATCTCGTGCGCGATCCGCCCCCAGTCGGAGATGTCCGACCCCTCGATCCTTTGGATCCCAAAAACGGTGATCCTCGATAACCTCACCGATACTTGGACGGCGATCGACTATCCAAAGCTCGTTTGGGACACCGTCAGCGTAAACGTCGTCTGCTCATTGATCCAGGTCTTGACCTGTTCGATCGCGGGGTACGGCTTCGCGCGGTTTAAGTTTAAGGGAAAGGGTCTGATGTTCGCGATCGTTCTGATGCAGATCATCGTACCGACACAGGTCATCCTGATCCCCCAGTTTATGCAGTTCCGCTACTTTGACCCGCTCGGGCTGGTTTCGCTCATCACGGGCGAAGCGATGAACCTCGCGGACTCGCCTTGGGCGCTCTATCTACAGGCGTTCTTTTGTAACGGTATCCGCGCCGGTCTGTTTATCTTCCTCTTCCGCCAGTTCTTCCGGGGACTGCCGAAGGAGCTCGAGGACGCGGCGTATCTCGACGGTTGCGGTCCGTTTGAGACCTTCGTCAAGATCATGGTGCCGAACGCGAGCAACTCCTTCTTAACGGTATTCATCTTCTCGGTCGTATGGTATTGGAACGACTCGTATGTCTCGGGAATGTTCTTTACGCGGTCGAACACGATCGCGCTCCAGGTATCGAACCTTTGGCAGACGATCTCGGCGTATTTTAACAACGGTACGCCGACGGGTATCGCCTCCGACTGGCTCGTATGGATCGAGTCGGGCTGTCTCCTCTCGATCCTCCCGATCCTCATTATGTATATCTTTTTACAGAAAAACTTTGTAGAGGGCGTTGAGCGTTCGGGTATCGTTGGCTAAGGAAACAAAAATAACGGGGAGATCTTCTCCTCGTTATTTTTTTGTTTTGGGAAGGGGTGCTTTGGGGGAGGCTTTCGCCCTTTTTTCCAACAAGTGTAGTTTTGGTAAACTGCGGCAAAATTTTTGATATTTTGTCCGACCAAAGCGGCGGAAGGAGCTTTGATGACGTGCGTATTTTTGGGGTAGTTTTCATCCCTTTTTCCAACAATTGCAGTTTTGAAAAACTGCGGCAAAATTTTTGCCACTTTGTCCGACCAAAGTGGCGCAAAGCTCGCCTCGGCAAAAGCTTT
>JAMPCH010000034.1 GCA_023666265.1 Roseburia sp. | reverse complement strand
CGGGGAATATCACGATCGAAAAAGTCCCGGCGAGATGGCGGGAGCGGGTGGAGGAACTGCTTAAAAATACGGAAACGGGAGGAAGATCATGATCGGAAAAGCAAACGTACCGAGCGGCGAAAAAAATCGGATCGAGCGTATTTCGGTCAACGGGTCGGAGATCGCGCCTGTCAATAAAACGGTCGATATTCCCATTCCCAAAGCCGCCGAATACGGCGCGGCAACGCAGTCCTCGCCCGGGCTGATGTCCGCCGCAGATAAGAAAAAGCTCGACGGGATCGCGAGCGGAGCGCAGGTCAATCCGACCTCGCTCCCCGCCAACGGCGGAAACGCGGCGACGGTCAACGGACATTCCGTAAACGCGGACGTTCCCGCCAACGCCCGCTTTACGGACACGACCTACGGCTTGGCGACGACCGAAAAGGACGGCTTGATGTCGGCGGCGGATAAGGCGAAGCTGGACGGGATTCCAGCGGGAGGGCTTTGCGCTTATACGGGAACGATCACAATCGATGCCGTGGCGAGCAACAGTCCGTTTAAAATTACAACGGCTTCAAGACCTAAGTTTATGCAGATGTATGAAACCAGAGCTGTCGATTCCAACTTTAGCGGGACGGACATCCGTTGCTTTACCCAAAGCGGAAGCTACTACTTGTCAGGAAGTCAATACGCGCATATCGCATTTGAAGATGATGGCATAACGATTTCTTGGGCAAGTAACAGCGGGATCGGAACGACTACACACCAATATATCATTTTATGCTGAGGAGGGTAAAAGATGGACGAATATATATCCCGAAAGGAACACACGGAATTTTCACGGCGGATCGACGAGGAGAACAGCCGCCAAAATCGGCGGATCGAGCTGCTCGAAAACACGAGTCGCGAGATGAACGCACTCGCCTCGTCGGTCGAAAAGCTCGCGACCAACATGGAGAGCATGGTAAAGGAGCAGGAAAAGCAGGGCAAGCGGCTTGAGATCCTCGAAGGGCGGGACGGCGAGAAGTGGCGGAAGGTCGCTTCGCACGTCGGGACGACGATCCTCGGGATCGTTCTCGCTTACATCGCCATGAAGCTGGGCTTGGGGTGATCGTATGAAAAAAGCGGAATTTTCCCAAAAGTGGCTGATCGCGTGCATTGTGCTTTCGGCAGGATTTACGGCGGCGAGCTACGTCCTTGCCGCATTCGATAAAAACCCCGTCGAATCGCTTTCCGCGACGGTCATCGACACGCTTTGGGGCGCGAGCGGGATCAGTTTCGTCGGATACGCGCTTCAAAACAGCGTGCGCGCGTATACGGCAAGTCGGTTCGGGATCCCCGGAGAAGCGGAGGAAAAGGAGGAAAAGACAAAACGTGAAATGCCGAAGCTGGAGGAGATCATGAGAGAGCTTGACGAGGAACAGAAATTATAGATCACAGGAGGAAAAAATGGGTAACTTTGATATTGCGAATATCGCGCTGCAAACGATTTGCCCCGATAATATGCTACTGTTCGACGATAAAGGGTTTCCGTCGATCGCGGTGAGAGTCCCCAAAGCAACGTGGGCGGAACTCGGCGTGGGGACGTCTACCGAACCGTTTCCGGCGTTTACTGTGAACGGGATCGAGGTCGACGCGCTTTATTTCTCAAAATACGAAAATGTCGTACAGAATGAGTGCGCTTACGCATATCCCGCGCAAAGTCCCGCGATCGAAATTCCCTTCAATCGTGCCGCAGATTGTTGCTTGGGCAAGGGGGAAGGCTGGCATATCGCGACGCGGCTTGAACAAATGGCAGTTTCGCTTTGGTGTTTAAAAAACGGGCTTATGACAAAAGGAAACGTCGGAAACGCGCCGACAGGGACGGGAATGGGGTCGCTTGAACAGTCGCACGATCGGTCGAAATCGGGCATTTATGATCTAAGCGGAAACATATGGGAATGGCAAGGCGGCATTCGCATGGTTTACGGCGAGCTTCAGGTCATTTCAAACGACGGAAGCACCTTCGGGAACGACAGCGCGGACAACGAGAACAGCCAATCGGAAACGTCCGCGCTTTGGCGAGCGATCGATGGCACTACGGGAAGATTGATCGCTCCCGTCGTGAACGGAACGACCCCCAACAGCTTAAAGCTCGATTGGATCGGTGATCGTTGGAAATGGATCACGGATACCCCGAAGTATAGAGAAGATCGGGGCGTAGAGTGCGCTTTTACCTCGATTGCCATTGATCCGAGTGTTTGCGAAAAGGCAAAGAATATTTTACAGGCGCTTGGGCTTTATAAAGCGGACGCGCTCGGAGAAATAACCGATCGTTTTATCGCAAACAACGGCGTTCCCGAGGTTCTCTTTGCAGCGGGAGGAAGTTATGCACAGGGGGCTTATTCGGGGCTTTTTTCCGTAAACGGCAGTTATTCCCGCTCGTCTGCCGAGAGCGATCTTGGTTTTCGCTCCTGCTACATACAGAGCGAGATCTTTTAACACAAAAAGAAAGGTTGCGAAAGAATGTATATTGATTTATTGCAGGCGTTCGACCCGTCCGTTTTTATTTTCGCGGTCGGGCTTCTGACCCTCGGGACGAACGTCGTTACGGAAGTGCTGAAAAAAACGATCGTGAAAATCCCCGCGCAGATCACGGCGCTCGTGGTAGCGATGATACTTACGGTCGGGGCGTTTTTCGCTTATGCGGCGATCGCGGGGATCGCGGTTCAATGGTATATGGTCGCGGGCGCGGTGGTGATGGGATTTTTCGTCAGCTACGCCGCGCAGTTCGGGTTTGATAAGTTGAAAGAATTGATAGAGAGATGTAAGGGTGGTGTTTACAAATGACTGTTTTTGACATTGTAATTGTGATTTTTTTGATGATCTGTATAGGCAGTTTGATGTTTTTCATGTATGTACATGGCGGTATAGATGACGACGACATGAGCGCCGAGTATATTCGGAAGCAGGACAAGCTGATTGACGGACTGATGAAGGAGCATTTGGAAAGGAGTTCAGATGAAGATCATTCGGAAATCTAGCCCGAACCACTTTAACGGTCGAAACGGGTGGAAAGCGGACGTGATCGTCTTTCACCAAACGGGCGGGACGAGCGCCGCCGCCGCGCTGAGCTGGTACCTGCGGAACGGGTCGGACTGCTCCCCGCATTTCGTGATCGACACGAACGGCGACGTGTATCAGCTTATCGACCTCGACAACGGCGCGTGGTGCAACGGAACGGGGACGAATCCGAACGCGAAATTATATTACGGGCTTTCGACGGCGAAGCTCGTCAAGGCGCGGAAGACGAACGCGAATTATTACACCTATTCCATGGAGTTTGTGCATTGCCAGTACGGCAACATCAACGAGGCGCAGGTCGCGGCGGCGATCGAATTGATCAAGACCGTGATCCTTCCGCATATGCAGAAAAACGGGGTCACCCCGCAGATCAACCGCGATCACTTTATCGGGCATTGCGAGATTGATCCCGTGACAAGGGCGTTTTGTCCGGGAAAGCAGTTTCCGTATGGACGGATCATCGACGGGGTTCTTGGGAAAGCGGCGAACGCGGCGGAAAGCGTAAAGCCGACGGTCAGCACGCCTTCACAAAATGAAGCAGTAAAAGTCGGAGATAAGGTCACGATCAAGGAAACAGCCACCACTTACGCGGGAGCAAGCACAAACGTAAAGATACCGGCAAGGTATAAGGGTGGGTCTAATGTCTACACGATCTCCAAGGTCAGCGGTGAAATGTCGCTACTCAAAGAGCTGTATTCATGGGTCTGGAACAAAGACCTTGATAGAAAGTAAAAAAAAGCGGGGCTTCGGCTCCGCTTTTTTTGTTATTGTCTATAAAGATAAAATATTTATTTTTTCTTAAAAATTTTTCAAAAAAGACTTGACAACCACCAAAAAATGTGGTATAATAAATTACAGAAAGGAGGAAAGACAATGGCGAAGAAAAAGCCGAAAAAGAAAAGCGGTGCGAGTACCGTGGAAAAGCTCGTAATCGCGACCGCAATTCTTAACCTGCTGACCGCGCTGATCGAATTGATCGAAAAGCTCGGAAAGTAAAAAGCTTCGGGGAGCGGGAAAAGCGCTCCCACTCCCCTAGCTTTATTTTATCAAAGAAATCCGCTGTTGTCAATAGCCGTATGAATATTTTTGATATTTTGGACATTGTTCAGATCGTTTTGTCTCTCGCTTCCGGGATCTTGTCAATCTGCGCGATCTGTATTCTCATCAAAGACAGGAGAAAGTAAACCGTGAAACTAAAAGAGATCCGCTTATCGCGGGGACTTACAGTCCCCGCGCTGTCAAAACTCTCGGACGTACCCGTCCGAACGATCGAAAATATAGAGAAGCGAGGAGAAAGTACAGTCTCCAGCGCGATGAAACTCGCCACCGCTTTGAAGGTTTCGCTCGATGAACTATGTGAGTTTAAACCGCCCCGTTGAGGGCGGTTTTGCTTTTTTCTCGAATTGTTTAAATGCTCCGAGAGCCGCTGTGTGCGCTTTAACGGTCTGGGCTATATCCACCATAGGCAAGCGGAAAGAGCGGCTAAAACCGCCCTCTCTGCCTGCCTTATCGGTATGTATTATAACATTGCCGCATACCAATCCGAAAATTTGTTCTTTTGACCCGAGAAATCGAGGATCGCCTCTTCTTGACCGCAGTCGGAGCATATGTAGATTTCCGCGAACCGCGAAAGTGCGTTGCGCGTATACGGTTCGTGCATATCTTTTTCGCCGCAACGGGGACAGACGTTACGTCGGTGTCCTCGCCGCTGTTCCTCGGCAAACCTCATGACCTTTTGCTTTGCCGTTTGCCTTTTGGGAGAACACGCTTTTGCGGCTTTTTTCAGATAATCCGTATCGAGACCGAAGTCTTTGTATCCCGTGAGTATGGTTTCGTAGTATGACTGCGGCGGCGGGGCGATCTCTTTACCGGGCGTCATGACGTAAGCCATCGCGGTGACGGTTTCACCGTTCAGCTCTACCGTGAAATCTTCTTTGGCGTAAAGTTGAGGAAATCCTTCGTAAATATCAAGCCGACGCTCATCTCGCTCGCTGATACTCCATACGGCGATCGGAACGCTGTTTCCTTTTTTCGGCTCGATCGTCGTGACGCCGCTCCCTCTGAAAAGAAGTGTGTAATCGGGGATCGAAGTGATCCCCTTGACTTTTGCGTCCGGGCAACGCCAAGCCATCTGCCGCTTGTGGAGATTTGAGCCGTAGGCGATATAAAGTCTTTTCTTTTTCATGGTGTACTCCTATTCTCCCCGTATAGCCGTTAGGTCAGCCTGTTTCTGCGGTTATGCTACTACTTCCGTTTCTTCTGCGGTCGTCTGATCCTTATTTACCCTAAACGCGGCTGTCAGATGAAGCCTAGCCGTCTTGAATTCCTTCCCGGTCATTCCGAGCCTTCGCTTTAACATTCCCTTCATCAGCTTTTCCTTTTGCTCGTTGGTATAGCTTCCGCAATACTTGAAGAAAAGTTGCTTGCTGTCGGTATTGATCGCCCACGCGGACATCGCCAAGCAAAACTGGATATACGCTTTTATCTTCCCCGCGTGTAGGGTGCTGTTGAAAAGTCTGAATTCTACCGTCCCTTTTGTGAAGAACGCGTGCAAATTGATCCCGTGGTAGCGAGTATCGTTGTAATGCTCATGGTTTCTTGTGCCGTTGTAATTGTCGTTTACGGGGCTGTACCATATTTGTTCGAGGCGTTCCTTTGTCATCTCGGGTTCGTTTTTAAGCGCAGTAAGGAGCTTTTTGCTTGTATTTTTGCAGTACGTCGTTACTCTGTGCTGATTGCCAAGCACTTCATTGAAAAGCTCCTGTCTGCCGACCGCGAAGTTAAGCAGACGAACGAGGCTTTGGGGCGTGTGATTCGCGCCGTCTATATGAATGTGTATCCCGCAACTGTTATTTACGATCGCACCCTTTTTTACAAGTAGCCGAACGATCTCCTGCAAAGGCTCTATATCTTCATATTGAAGGATCGGCGTAACAAGCTCACAGCAATAATCCCAGTCGGCTGTCACCGTCGCTTTTCCCATTTTTCGTTCGGCTTTAATGCTACTGTCTCTCATCGCCTTCCAAATTCGCCCTTTCGCGTCCTCGGCGGTATAGGTGTCGTAATGACCGATGCCGTAATCGGAAGGGATCGTGCCGTAATACTGCGCCACAACATCGGCCGCTGTCTGACGGGTGATCCCCGTCATTTCGATCTCTACTCCGAAGTTCTGCGTTTGAATGGTTACCATTTGCTTTTCCTCCTGTTTGGTTTTGTAGACTATCTTTTGCCTGTCTATATTATACACCAAATTTAGCCCATTTTCAATAGACGAAGTTTACTAATCTAATCACATTCATTTGTAAATATTGCACAAATATTGATTTTTAGAATTGTAGATAATCACAAATTCTAAGCTTAGGCGATCCGAAAGAAATACTGCCGAGAGCTTGCGATTTTCTGAAAAATATGGTATAGTATAAAGGAAGAAAGCGGAGGGGGGTACGGACATATGTTGAAATACAAGGCAGACGTGTTGGCGGCGCTTAAGGCGAAGGGATATTCGAGCTACACTTTGAGACAAGAAAACCTTTTGGGGAACTCTTGTATACAAAGCCTCCGATCCAATCAAATGGTGGGTATATCGAGTTTGGACAAAATTTGTGCTTTGCTTGAATGCCAACCGGGCGAATTGATCGAACACGTTCCCGACGATAAGTAAACAAATCCCGAACAGCGTAAACTGTTCGGGATTTGTCGAGAGAGGGAGCTGACCTTATGTACGGTCTTTTGGCGACCGATCCGCAGGCGTGGATTTGTCCGGCAGTCTGACAAGGATTTCCGATAACTCGCAATTCAGGGCTTCGCAGATCTTGTCGAGGTGATCCAAATTGACGTGTGTGCTGAGCTCGTTATACAGATCGCCTATGGTCGACGGTCTGATCCCCGTCTTGCGTGAAAGGTCAGCTTGCGACCAACGAAGCTCGCCCAGCTTCATTGAAAGCAAAATCTTAATCATAGTCATCTCTCCTTTCCGTATATTATAGCAGATTTTGGCGCTAAAAAACTGCCTAGTGTCAGATTATCACACATTCAGTCACAAAAACTCGAAAAAGGTTATATCATAACAAAAAAAGGGGGCGGATTATCTTTGCGAAAATCTGCCGCCCTTTTTACTTGAAAATTTGACCCCCATGTTGACCCCCATCAACTCGCAATTTCTTCATCTTTTTTGCTCCGTTATCAATTATAGTTAGATAAGAAAAAATCCTCTCAAATCGCTTGATAAGCGGATTTGAGAGGATTTTCGCTTGGTCTGAGTGACGGGACTTGAACCCACGGCCTCTACCACCCCAAGGTAGCGCGCTACCAACTGCGCCACACCCAGACAAGGGGGTCAAATATTACGCTATACATTATACCGCATTTCCGTCGGCTTGTCAAGTCTTTTTTTGAAAAAATTCGCCGAAGGCGGGAAACGCCCGCCCCGCGCGGGTTTTTCGCCGATTTCGGCGTGAGCCGCCCCCGGGCGGGTATTGACAAAAAGCGACATTTTCATTATAATAAAAGAAAGAGCGTTTTCATTAAATGGTATAGAGGGGGCGCTGATATTGAAAAAAAGGCTTTTGGCTTTCATGACGGCGGCGGTCATCGGTTGCGCGGCGGCGGGCTTCTGTCTCTCGGCGGGGGCTTTTGACGCGAACGACTACGATTATTCCTACGACGACTCCGATTGGGGCAACAGCTGGGACTGGGACGATGACGACGATTACTCCTATTCCTACTCGGGGAGCAGTCACTCCTCGGGCGGGGGCGGCGGCGGAGACGTCGGCTCTTGGGCAATCGCGGTCGCGGTCGTGATCGTTGTTTTTGTACTCATTCGGGTCACTGCCAAGTCCGGGAAGACCTCCTCCTCCGCGCCGCCTCCCGTCGCCACGGGCGGGGTTCGTCCCGCGAACGGGGGACAGGGCAGGAACGTCCGGCTCCCCGACCGTACCGCCGAGATCGAGCGTATCCTCAAAAAGGACGACCCAAACTTTACCGCAGACGACTTTACCGCCTTCACAAAAAACGTTTATATCGATATTCAAAACGCATGGTGTAAGCGCGATCTTACGCCCGTCCGCCCCGTATTACACACGAATTTATACAACACGACCGCCAAACAGGTCCAGTCAAAGATCGATCAGGGCGTGATCTATCATTATGAGAGCATCGCGATCAATACGGCGTATCTCACGAGCTTTGTGCGCGACGCGCAGTTTGAGTATCTGACGGTCTATCTCAACGCCCGCTTTATCGACTATCAGACGGACGAAAAAACGGGGAATATCCTTCGCGGCGATAAAAATACGCGCTGGGATTTCCGCTATAAAATGAAGTTTATGCGCTCGGTCGGCGTTAAAACGGGCGCGGCGGCGGAGATCGGGCATAACTGTCCGAACTGCGGCGCGCCGCTCGAGATCGGGAGTTCGGGCGAATGTCCGTATTGCGGCTCGACCGTGACGACCGGGCTTTACAGCTGGGTACTGAGCGACTTTACGACGATCCGCGACGACACAAGGGACGACGGGATCCGCCTTCCCACAGGGGGAGACGCTTAATGGAAACGATCATCACAACGCTGATCGTCCTCGCGATCATCGCGGCGGCGATCGCGCTCGCGGTGTGGCTGATCAAGCGAAAGCTCAACCAAACGACGCGAAAATATCTCGGTATGGGGCTCGGCGAGACGACGGAGCTGATCCGAAACGGGCTGCGCGAGGAAGCCACCGCCCCGAAGCCGATCGCAAATATGACGGCGGTCTATAAGCCGAAGCTCCTGCGCGACTTCCCCGAGACGAGCTATGAGGAGGTCGAGAGAATGGCGAAAAACGCCCTCCTCGGCTTTTTAACGGCGATCGCGGCGGAGGACGCGGGGAAGCTCTTTCGCCCGTCGCGCAACCTCGCCCAACAGGCGCAGAGCCGAATCGACGGAAATCAACTCAAAAACGAAAAGGAGCGCTTTGATTCGCCGAAGATCCACAAGATCTCCTTCGCGGATTATAAAAGCGCGAACGGGACGGCGGACGCGGCGTTTCAGATCTCGTTCGAGGCGGATCGCGGCGGGGGACAGCCCGAACAGCTCGCGTGTACGGTGCGGCTCAACTGCGGACGCGCCGAGGCGGAGGAGACGGGCGGCGCGGTCTATTCCCACACCTGCCCGAGCTGCGGCGCGCCGGTGACGGCGGTCGGCGGGAACAAGGTCTGCCGCTACTGTGGGAGCGGGCTGTCCGAGCGCGGGACGCGCGTCTGGCTCGCGGACAGCGTGACGTTTTTTTGACAATTTTTTGTTTTTATTTTTGGGGGAAAGAGTGCGTTGTCTCGGGCTTTTGTAAAGCGGCGGGTGAGATTTCAACAAGGGTAAGTTAAAATGAAAACGGATAAAAAGGCATTTATAAAATATCTGATCGCGCTCCTTCTCTTTGGCTCAAACGGGATCGTCGCGAGCCAAATCACCATTCAGAGCTATGATATTGTTTTTTTACGGACAATGATCGGGAGTATCCTTTTGATCGCGATCTTTTTGATCTCGGGCGGTAGGTTTAAGCTCAAGGAGCATAAAAGGGACGCAATTTTTATCACATTATCGGGGATCGCGATGGGGACGAGCTGGATGTTCCTCTATGAGGCGTACCGTCAGATCGGCGTCGGCGTTTCCTCCCTGCTCTATTATTGCGGACCCGTTCTCGTGATGATCCTTTCGCCGATCCTGTTTAAGGAGAGGCTGACCCTCCCGAAGGTTGTCGGCTTCGCGGTCGTGTTCGCGGGCGTCCTCCTCGTCAACGGGAGTGCGGCGGGCGCGCTGAACGCGTGGGGGCTGACCTGTGGCGGGCTGTCCGCCCTGATGTACTTTTTTATGGTGACGCTGAATAAACAGTCCAAAGCGATCACGGGTATGGAAAATTCCGTGATCCAGCTCACGGTAAGCTTTCTTACGGTCGCGGTGTTCGTCGGGATCAAACAGCGGTTTCTTTTTACAGTCCCGTCGGGGGAATGGATATGGATCATTCTGCTCGGGGTCGTCAATACCGGGATCGGCTGTTATCTTTACTTCTCGCCGCTGTCTAAGCTACCCGTTCAGACGGTCGCGGTCTGCGGCTATCTCGAGCCTCTCTCGGCGGTGGCGCTTTCCGCCCTGATCTTGGGGGAAAAGATGACGGCGTTACAGGTCGTCGGCGCTTTTTGTATCATCGGCGGCGCGATGATCGGCGAGCTTGTAAAGGGGAAAAAACAAATAGAGCCATAGCTCCGATCTTGTGTTATTCTTTTAAGGAAGGAGTGCGTCGTCTCGGGCTTTTGTAAAGCGGCGGGTAAAGGAATTACTTCTATGATTTATTTTTCGTTGGACGGTCTGATCGTCCGAAATATGGAATACGCCGACGCGGGGCGGATCGCGGACGCCGAGATCGAACAGGGGTGGGATGCCTCATCTGAAAAATATCTGAAACGGCTGGAGGATCAGAGGAACGGGAAGGCGATCGCCTTAGTCGCGGAATATTCCGGTCGCCCGGTCGGCTATATCAACGTTTATCCCGATAATACATGGGGCGCTTTCGGCGGGAAGGGCTTACCCGAGATCGTGGACTTCGGCGTTTTGGAGAAATACCGCCGGCGGGGGATCGGGACGATTCTGATGGATATTGCCGAGAAGGTCGCCGCGCGGTACGCGGATACGGTATACCTCGGGGTCGGACTGCATAGTGGCTATGGGAGCGCTCAGCGAATGTACATAAAGCGCGGCTATCTCCCGGACGGTTCGGGGGTCTGGTACAAGGACGAAATTTGTAAGCCGTATGGCGAATGTAAAAATGATGACGATCTGGTCTTGTATTTCTCGAAGAAGCTGAGATAATTTCGGATCGACTTATATTTTAAAGGAAGGAGCGGCGCGATGAGTTGGGATTCGGCGCAGTATCTCAAATTTGAGCGCGAGCGGACACAGCCCTCGATCGACCTGATCGGGCGGATCGCGCTCGGCGACCCCGAGACGATCCTCGATGTCGGGTGCGGTCCGGGGAACAGCACGGAGCGGCTAAAGCGGCGCTATCCGAACGCGGCGGTCTACGGCGTGGATAACTCGGAGGAGATGCTCTCCGCCGCGCGGGAAAAATACCCCGAGATACGCTTCGGTTATTGCGACGCGTCGCGCGACCTCGGGAAGCTCGGTGAAAGCTATGACATTGTTTTTTCCAACGCGTGTATCCAATGGATCCCCGATCACCCGAGGCTGTTACGGGAGATGACGCGGCTTTTAAAAAGCGGCGGGGTACTCGCCGTCCAAGTCCCGATGAATTACGACGAGCCGATCCATCGGATCATCGGGGAGGTGATCCGTTCGGAGAAATGGCGGGGAAGGCTCGGCGAGCCGAGGATCTTTCACACCCTCTCGTCCGAGGCGTATTACGACCTCCTCTCGGAGATCGCGCCGGATTTTTCCATGTGGGAGACGGTCTATTTTCACCGTATGAAGTCGCACGGAGACATTCTCGAATGGTACGGCGGGACGGGGCTTCGTCCCTATCTCGATCGACTCTCTCCCGAGGAGGGGGAGGACTTTAAAGCCGATCTCCTTCGCGAAGTGAAAAAGGCGTATCCGAAGCAGGCGAACGGCGAGATCATTTTCCGCTTCCCGCGGTTGTTTTTTACCGCCGTGAAAGGAGATATCTAAACCGTGAATAAAGTAAAGATTACCGTGCTGAAAACCACCCTCGACCGCGAGCTCGCGGCGCAGTACGGCGCGGATGGGCTGACGGCTTGTCCGATGATGAGAGAGGGACAGGTCTTTTACGCCGATTACGCGAAGCCGGAGGGGCTTTGTGACGAGGCTTGGAAGGCGATCTATCAATACGTGTTCGCGCTCGCGCACGGCGCGGGGAACAGCGTGTTTTATTACGGCGACTGGATCAGAAAGCCCGGCGTGGCGATCTGCAGCTGTAACGACGGGCTTCGCCCCGTGATCTTTAAGTTAGAAGCGACCGACGAGGTCTCGGAGATCGATTATACCCCCGTTCGTTAGGCGAACAAACCCGCCGCCTTTATCGGGCGGCGAAAAGGCGCAGACCTGCCCAAAAAAAGGTAAAAATACGGCAAAAACGCCGTATTAAATACAGAAAGGAAAAATGAATTATGGGACTGATCAAAGCGGCAATCGGCGCGCTCGGCGGGACGCTGGGCGACACCTGGAAAGAGGCGATCCACTGCGGCGCGATCGACAACAAGACCCTTTTAAAGGTCGGGTCGAAGATGCACGAGGGCTCGTCGCGGAGCAGTAACGTCAAAGGCTCGGAAAACTATATCAGCAACGGCTCGGCGATCATGGTCGAGGAAAACACCTGTATGCTCACGATCGATAACGGAAAGATCACAAACGTCGTGACCGAGCCGGGCGCTTATACGCTCGATAATTCCTCCGCGCCCTCAATCTTCGCGGGGAACATCAAGGATTCGGCGAAGGAGCTGATCCGCCGCTTTACCTTCGGCGGTACGCCCTCGGCGGAGCAAAGGGTCGTTTATATCAACCTCCAAAAGATCCCCGGTATCCCCTTTGGGACGGCGACCCCCATGCCCTATTTTGACCCGCATTATAACACCTCGATCGAGCTTCGCTTTTACGGGACGTTTGAGATCCAGATCCTCGACGCGGAGATGGCGGTGAAGTTTTACACCGAGGTCTGCTCAAAGGGCGTGGATAGCGGCGATATTTCCGCCAACTCGGTCTTTGGGAACGGTCAGTATAAAAACGAATTTTTACAGGCGATGATGGCGGGCTTAAACGCCCTCTCGGATCAGGGAATCATGTATAGCCGTATCCAAAGCTCGCTCGCGGCGCTCACTCAGAACGTCAAGGAGGCGACGGCGGAGACGTGGATCCCGCGCGGCTTTACGATCACGAATATCGGTCTCGGCGGACCGGTCACCCTCTCCGAGGATTCCAAGAAGCTCCTCGGCGCGCGTCTCGAGGCGGATACCCAGCTCGACGTAAACGTCCAGCGCGCGATGATGAATAAGAGCATCGCGAAGGGGATCGAGTCGATGGGCGCGAACGAGGGCTCCGGCGGCGGAATGATGGGCGTTATGGGTATGGGTCAGATGATGAACATGGGCGCGAACCTCATGGGAAGCTATGGTACGCCCGGTCAGAGCGGTGCGCCGCAAGGCGCGGCGGATGGCTGGCGCTGTTCCTGTGGGACGGTGAACGCGGGCGGATTCTGCTCCAACTGCGGAAAGCCCAGACCCGAGCCGTGGATCTGCTCCTGCGGGACGACGAACACGACCAATTTCTGCGCGAATTGCGGCGCGAAGAAGGGCGAAGCCGCCCCCGCGCCGAAATCGGTCGGCTGGAAGTGTGAATGCGGCGCGGAGAATACCGGGAAATTCTGCGCGGAATGCGGGAAGCCGAAGCCCGCCGCGCCGAAGAAGTATAAGTGCGACAAGTGCGGGTGGGTCCCCGCCGATCCCGAGAAGCCGCCGCGCTTCTGCCCCGAATGCGGCGACCCGTTTAACGACGACGATATTGTGTGATTTTTTGAGAAGACGCGAATTTTCCCCCGTTCCGGCGAACGGGGGAATTTTCCTTGACAAATCCCCGAAAATGGGGTATAATAATTTGCGAATTATTCGCAAATTTAAAAAGCAAAAAGCAAAAAGCGAACGGGGTAAGGGGGCTTCTCGATGTCGGGATATATGACGAAACAGCGGCGGCTTTTATATACCTTCCTCGCCGATCACGCCGATCGGCGCTTCACTGCCCGCGAGGCGGCGGACGCGCTCGCCGATCGGATCAGTCGGAGCGCCGTTTATCGAAATCTCGCCGCGCTCGAGCGCGAGGGGCTGATCGCCCGCTCGATCGCCGACGGCGGGCGCGAGATCCGCTATCGATACCTTCGCCCCGGCGACTGTCGCGAGCGGATCCACCTGACCTGTACCGTCTGCGGCGAGAGCGAGCATATGGAGCGGGAGCTTAGCGAGCGGCTTTTAAAAAGGCTCGCGGACGAGGCGGGCTTTCACCTCGATAAAACGAGGACCGTCTTATACGGCGTATGCGAGAAATGCGCGCCGAAGGGAGAGGAGCGGCGAACATGAAAAAAATATTCGGACTGATCCTCGCGGCGGTCGTCGGTCTATCCGCCTGCTCCGTCGAAACGGGCGCGGGGGAGGAGGGATTGAGCGTCGTTTGTACGGTCTTCCCCGTCTATGACTGGGTACGCGAGATCCTCGGCGATAACCCCGCGAATGTCGAACTCGCCCTCCTGACCGAGAGCGGCGAAGAGCTTCACAGCTATCAGCCGACGGCGGGCGACCTCGTCACGATCTACGACTCCGACCTCTTTCTCTATATCGGCGGCGAGTCGGATCGGTGGGCGACCGCCCTCCTTTTAGGGCAGGAGACAAAAGCGGCGAGTCTCGTCCTCCTGTTAAAGGACAGCGTTAAGACGGAGGAGACCGTCGAGGGGATGGAGGGCGAGGCGGACGGCGCGGTCGACGAACACGTCTGGCTCTCGCTCGCGAACGCGCGGGCGGCGGTCGGCGAGATCGCGGCGCTCCTCGGCGGGATCGACCCCGCGAACGCCGACGTTTACGCCGCGAACGCGGCGGCGTATACCGCGAGGCTCGACGCGCTCGACGGCGAATATCGCGCCGCGATCGAGAGCGCGGCGAAAAAAACGCTGATCTTCGGCGACCGATTCCCGTTTCGCTATCTCGTCGACGATTACGGGCTGGATTATTACGCGGCTTTCCCGGGCTGTTCCGCCGAGACCGAGGCGAGCTTTGAGACGGTGATCTTCCTCGCCGCGAAGGCGGACGAGATCGGCGCGGACGCGATCCTGACCTTAAAAGGCTCGGATCAAAGGATCGCCGAGGCGGTCGTCAATAATACAAAGGATCGCGAACAAACGATCCTGACGCTCGATCCCATGCAGTCGGTCTCGCTCGCCGAGGCGGAGGGCGGAACGACCTATCTCTCGATCGCGCGGGATAATCTCGAAATATTGAAGCAAGCGCTCGGCGCGGAAGGGGGGAGCGGCGAATGACGATCTTATCCTGTCGAGGCTTAGCGGTCGGATACGAGGGGGAAAAGGTCGCCGAGGGGTTTACCTTCTCGGTCGAGGAGGGCGATTATCTCTGTATCGTCGGCGAGAACGGGGCGGGGAAATCGACGCTCGTCAAGACGCTCCTTCGCCTGATCCCGCCGCTCGAGGGCGAGCTTTTGACCGAAGGGATACGGCGCAACGAGATCGGCTATCTCCCTCAACAGACCCCCGTCCAGCGCGACTTCCCCGCGTCGGTCGACGAGATCGTTTTATCGGGCTTTTTAAACCGCCCGGGGCTTCGCCCCTTTTACAGCGCGGAGGAGAAAAAGCTCGCGCGGGAGAATATGAAAAAGCTCGGGATCGCGGAGCTATCCGCCCGCTCGTACCGTAAGCTCTCCGGCGGTCAGCAACAGCGGGTCTTACTCGCGCGGGCGCTTTGCGCCTCCGGGCGGCTTCTCCTACTCGACGAGCCGACGGCGGGTCTCGACCCGAGGGCGACGGCGGAGCTTTATACCTTAGTCGACGAGCTGAATAAAAAGGACGGGGTCACGATCCTTACGGTGACCCACGATATGGCGGCGGCGCTCCGCTACGCGGATCGGATCTTATACGTCGGCGAGAGACCGCGCTTTTTTAAGAGCGCGGAGGAGTATCGGCGGAGCGGTCTCGCCGCCGAAATGACGGGCGGACCGACGGAGAAAGGAGGGAGCGAAAAATGATCGAAAGGCTAGCGGTCTATTTCTCTTATCCCTTCGTCCGTTACGCGATGATCGTCGGGGTATTGATCGCGCTCTGCAGCGCCCTGCTCGGGGTGACGCTCGTTTTAAAGCGGCTCTCGTTTATCGGCGACGGACTTTCCCACGTTTCCTTCGGCGCGGTCGCGATCGCGGCGGTATTAAACCTGAGCGAAAATATGCTCGTCGTCTTACCGATCACGGTCGTGAGCGCGATCCTTCTTTTAAGCGGGGGACAAAGGTCAAAGATAAAGGGCGACGCGTCGATCGCGATGATCTCGGTCGGCTCGCTCGCGCTCGGCTATCTTTTGATGCACCTTTTCTCGACCTCGGCGAATATCTCCGGCGACGTATGCGGTACGCTTTTTGGCTCGACCTCGATCCTGACGCTCTCGGCGGCGGAGGTGTGGCTTTGCGCGGCGCTCTCGGTGGTCGTGATCGCGGTCTTTATCCTTTTTTATCATAAAATTTTCGCGGTCACGTTCGACGAGAGCTTCGCGCTCGCGACGGGGATCAGGGCGCGGGCGTATAACCTTATGATCGCGGTCGTGATCGCGGTCATCATCGTCCTCGCGATGAACCTCGTCGGCTCGCTCCTGATCTCGGCGCTGATCGTCTTCCCCGCCCTGTCGGCGATGCGCGTGTTTCATAGCTTTCGCGCCGTGACGCTCTGTTCGGCGGTCTTTTCGGTGGTCTGTACCGCGCTCGGGATCTTAGTCTCGATCCTCGCGGGAACGCCCGTCGGCGCGACGGTCGTCGCGGTCGACCTCGTGGGCTTCGCCGCCTTTTCGACGGTCGGCGCGGCGACAAAAAGCGGGTGAGATTTTTTTATTTTTGTGAAGGGTAAAATTCGACAAATTTCGTCTAGAAAACTTGTAATCGATCCTTTTTTATGGTATACTGATATTGTTTATTTTTGAAAAACGGGGAAATGCTGTGGATATACTTACAAAAAATTCGCATATTGAAATTATTTTTGTTGTTCTTATCGTAGTGCTGGCGGCTTGGGCTATTTGGTTTGTGAGAAACGAACAAAAAAAGAAAGCTCTTTTGGAATTAAGTACTCTTTTAAAAAAGCTTTCCGAGCTAAATTCAAAGTATCGTTTTCATTTCAATCTCCGAGAAAGCTACGAGTATCAAAAAAGCCTCCCGACAAAGCCGAAATTTGATCGATATGAGGTTTTGGAATTTTTTGACGAGTGCTTATTGAACGGCACCGGGCTTTTGGAAATTTCAAACGCGTTTCTCGAAAATCGAAAATTATATAGAGAATACTCGAATGAAATAAAAGAGTTAAAGTCGGAAATCACGGAAGAACAAGCAAAAAAACTGCACCTCTCATATAAAAAGTGTCAAAAAATCGAACAAAAATTATTTTTAAAACAGATACGTCATCCGTTGTTAAACTGTGTGATCGTGTTCGTCGTGTCATATGTCAGTCCACAGGGGCGAAATCATTATTCTAAATCCGCAAAATATCCCATTGACGATGTAGCGCCGCGTTACCAAGAGTTGCAAAAAAGAATTGCCCTGCAAAACTCCGAGGAAATGCGAAAAAAGCGCGCCCGATCTCAAATGACCGATAAATTAAGATATACGATCTTAAAACGGGACGGATTTCGCTGTAAATTATGCGGTCGCACGCGCGATGACGGCATACAGCTTGAAGTAGATCATATTATCCCAGTCGCGAAGGGCGGAAAAACCGTCCCGGAGAATTTACGAACGCTTTGTAAGGCGTGCAACAGGGGAAAACGAGACGAAATCGAAGAAATCCCTACTGCTTCAATAACATAATCGACTTTTAAAAAATATCGCAATGAAAGGAATTACCCGGATTATGAGCAAAAAAACATACGACGACAACAGTCTCGTCTCTCTCAAGGGACCGGATCAGGTGCGAAAGCGCCCGGCGGTCATCTTTGGTTCGGACGGGGTCGAGGGCTGTCGCCATTCGGTCTTTGAGATCCTGTCTAACTCGATCGACGAGGCGCGGGAGGGCTATGGCTCGTCGATCACGGTCACTCGCTTTCGCGACGGGTCGATCGAGGTCGCCGACCGCGGGCGCGGGATCCCGATCGACTATAATAAAAACGAGGAGAAGTATAACTGGGAGCTCGCGTTTTGTACCCTCTACGCGGGGGGGAAGTACGACAACAACAGCGGGGAGAATTATTCCTTCGCCCTCGGGCTGAACGGGCTGGGCTTATGCGCGACCCAGTTCTCCTCCGAATATATGGAGGTTGAGGCGGATAACGGGACGTGGCATTACTCCCTTCGCTTTGAAAAAGGCTTTAACGTCACCCTCGAGAGGGAGGAGAAGGGCTTTATCCGCTCGAAATCGCGCGGAGAGAGCGGGACGGTGATCCGTTGGAAGCCCGATCTCGACGTATTCACCGATATAAATGTCGGCGACGAATACTTCGACGACGTTTTACGGCGACAGGCGATCGTCAACGACGGGCTTTTATTCCTCTATCGGAGCGAGCGGGAGGACGGCGGCTTTGACGAGCGGGAATACCGCTATGAACACGGGATCACCGACTATTTAAAAGAGATCGTTGGCGACAGCGCGATCGGTACGCCCCAGGACTGGACGGCGGCGCGACAGGGGCGCGACCGCGAGGATCGCCCCGACTATAAGGTCAAGCTCCATGTCGCGATCGCCTTCTCCAATAAAGTGAAGCTCGTCGAGCATTATCATAACTCGAGCTGGCTCGAGCACGGCGGCTCGCCCGACCGCGCCATGCGCCAAGCGCTCACCTCTCAGATCGACAGCTATCTAAAGACCAACAATAAGTATGGGAAGGATGACGCGAAGATCACCTTCGCGGACATCGAGGAATGTCTCGTTTTTGTCTCGTCCAATTTCTCGACCCAGACGAGCTATGAGAACCAGACGAAAAAAGCGATCACGAATAAATTCGTCTACGACGCGATGGTCGAATGGCTCAAGCATTGTATCGAGGTCTATTTTATCGAGAACCCCGACGAGGCGCTAAAGATCGCGGAACAGATCATCATCAACAAGCGCGCGCGGGAGAACGCCGACCGTATCCGCCAAAACGTCAAAAAAAAGCTCACGGGGACGCTCGACCTCAGTAACCGCGTCGAGAAATTTGTCGACTGTCGGAGTAAGGACGTCGCCAAGCGCGAAATTTATATCGTCGAGGGCGACTCGGCGCTCGGCTCGGTCAAGCTCGCGCGCGATTCCGAGTATCAGGCGATCATGCCCGTGCGCGGGAAAATTCTGAACTGTCTCAAGGCGGGCTATGATAAGATTTTTAAGAGCGAGATCATTACCGACCTGATAAAAGTCCTCGGCTGTGGGGTCGAGGTAAAGGCGAAACAGAATAAGGACATCGGCGGCTTCGATCTCTCGGCTCTGCGCTGGAGTAAGGTCGTGATCTGTACCGACGCGGACGTCGACGGCTATCAGATACGGACGCTGATCCTGACCATGCTCTATCGCCTGACGCCGACGCTGATCCGCGAGGGGTATGTCTATATCGCGGAGTCGCCGCTCTATGAGATCAACAGTAAGGATAAGACCTACTTCGCCTATACCGAGCCGGAAAAAACGCGGATCCTCGAGATGCTGAACGGTCAGAAGTACACGATCCAGCGCTCAAAGGGTCTCGGCGAGAACGAGCCGGAGATGATGTCGCTTACGACGATGAACCCCGAGACGAGGCGGCTCATAAAAGTCCTCCCCTCCGACGAGGAAAAAACACAGATCATGTTCGACCTCCTCCTCGGCGACAATTTAGAGGGACGAAAGGATCATATCCGCGAATTTGGGAGCCGCTATCTCGACGACGTGGACTTAGCGTAATACGATTGATTTATTTTTGGGGAAGGATCGTCCCTTTTACGAGCGCCGTAAAAGATTGAGGCGCGTATGCGTACACGAGACTTGTAAAGCAACACACGGACGCGTTGGCGGTGTCGCCCAAAGCGACCCGCAAGTACTCCTTCCATAAAAAAAGAAAGGCAAAAACCTTATGAAAAAGAAAAAAACGCCCGCCGCCGCCCCCTCACCGAGGCGCGAGAACGCCTATATCGAGGGCGCGGGGATCGTCGAGCAAAAAAATATCGTCGACACCCTCGAGGAGAATTATATGCCCTACGCGATGAGCGTCATTATCTCACGCGCGCTCCCCGAGATCGACGGCTTTAAGCCCTCTCACCGTAAGCTCCTTTATACGATGTATAAAATGGGGCTTTTGACGGGTCCGCGGACGAAATCCGCCAACATCGTCGGTCAGACTATGAAGCTCAACCCCCACGGCGATCAGGCGATCTATGAGACGATGGTGCGCCTCGCGCGGGGGAACGAGACGCTGTTACACCCCTATGTCGACAGTAAGGGGAATTTTGGGAAGGCGTATTCCCGCGATATGGCGTTCGCCGCCTCGCGGTATACCGAGGCGAAGCTCGAGCCGATCTGTAACGAGCTTTTTGGCGACATCGATAAGGATACCGTCGACTTTGTCCCGAATTACGACAACAACCTCACCGAGCCGACGCTTTTCCCCGTCCGCTTCCCCTCGATCCTCATCAACAACAATATCGGGATCGCCGTCTCGATGGCGAGTAATATCTGTTCCTTTAATTTGGCGGAAATTTGCGAAACGACGATCGCGCTGATGAAAGATCCCGAGCATGACGTATCGACGACCCTTCGCGGTCCCGACTTCCCCGGCGGGGGATATATCCTCTATGACGACGCGGAGATGCAAAAGGTCTATCGGACGGGGCGCGGGTCGATAAAAATCCGCGCGAAGTACGCCTATGATAAGGCGGAGAACTGTATCGAGGTGACCGAGATCCCGCCGACGACGACCGTCGAGGCGATCATGGATAAGGTGATCGAGCTCGTCAAGCTCGGGAAGGTCAAGGAGATCTCGGATATGCGCGACGAGACCGACCTATCCGGCTTAAAGCTCACCTTTGACCTAAAAAAGGGGATCGATCCCGATCGGCTCATGCAAAAGCTCTTTCGGCTCACGCCCTTACAGGACAGCTTCTCCTGTAACTTTAACGTCCTCATCGCGGGAAATCCGCGCGTCCTCGGCGTTTATGAGATCTTAAACGAATGGATCTCCTTTCGGATCGAGTGCGTCAAGCGTATGATCTATTTTGATCTCGGGAAAAAGCGGGAGAAGCTCCACCTTCTCCTCGGTCTCCAAAAGATCCTCCTCGACATCGACCGCGCGATCAAGATCATCCGCGAGACAAAGGAGGAGGCGGAGGTCGTCCCGAACCTTATGATCGGCTTCGGGATCGACGAGATACAGGCGGATTATGTCGCGGAGATCAAGCTCCGCCATATCAATCAAGAGTATATCCTAAAGCGCACCTCGGAGATCGGCGACCTAAAAAGCGCGATCGCGGACATGGAGGAAACGCTCGAAAGCCCCCGTAAGATCAAGAATATCATCATGAAGGAGTTAAGCGAGATCGCCGAGAAGTATGGGAAGCCCCGCCGGACGAAATTCGCCGAGGCGGAGGAGGAGATAGCCGTCGAGGAGGAGGAACAGCCCGATTATCCGCTCAACGTCTTTTTAACGGCGGAGGGCTATTTTAAGCGGGTAACGCCCCAGTCGCTCCGTATGAGCGGCGAGCATAAGCTAAAGGAGGGGGATCGCCTCGTCTTCTCCGAGGAGCTGTCGAGCCGCGCCGAGCTGCTCTTTTTTACGAACCTTCATCAGGTCTATAAGTCCCGCGTATCCGACTTCGCGGATACAAAGATCAGTACCCTCGGCGACTATATCCCCGCGAAGCTCGAATTTGAGCCGTCGGAGCGGATCGTAAAAATGATCCCGACGAAGGATTACGGCGAAAATCTCATTCTCTTTTTTGAGAACGGGAAATGCGCGAAGATCCCGCTCTCGTCCTTTGAGACCAAGACAAAGCGTAAAAAGCTCGCGAACGCGTACTTCGACGGGTCGCCGCTCGTCGCGATGTATCAAATAAGCGGCGACGCGGAATTTGTGTTACAGTCCGACGCGGGGAAGCTCCTCATCTTCTCGACCGTGTTGATCCTACCCAAGGCGGCGCGGGATACCCAAGGGGTACAGGTCATGCGCCTCACGAAGGCGAAGCTCGAGAGCGCCCTACCCTATACCGAGGGGATGGTAAAACAGGCGGAGAAGTATTTCACGAAAACGATCCCGGCGGCGGGCGCGGCGGTAAAATTTAACCTCGGACAGCTCGAGTTTGAATAAAGGACGAGTCCTTTTCGCCCGACGCTCGGTTTTTCGTAAAAAACCGTTGAAATTTACGAAGCGATATGATATAATAAAATTATCAATTACGATCACAGAGAGCGGGAGACCGCCCTTCACAAAAAAAGGAGTAACTATGCTGACAGACATCGAGATCGCGCAACAGGCGAAAATGTTAAAGATCACCGCGCTCGCGGATAAGCTCGGGATACGCGAGGACGAGCTTGAGCCATACGGACATTATAAGGCGAAGATCGGTCAAGCGTATATCGACCGCCGCCGCGCGGAGAAGGACGGGAAGCTCGTCCTCGTCACGGCGATCAACCCGACCCCGGCGGGCGAGGGTAAGACGACGACGAGTATCGGACTTTCCGAGGGGATGCACCGTCTCGGGATCAACTCCGTCCTCGCGCTCCGCGAGCCCTCGCTCGGTCCCGTATTCGGGATCAAGGGCGGCGCGGCGGGCGGCGGATATGCCCAGGTCGTACCGATGGAGGACATCAACCTCCATTTTACGGGCGACCTCCACGCGATCACCGCCGCGAACAACCTCCTTTGCGCCCTACTCGATAACCACCTCCAACAGGGGAACGCGCTCGGGATCGACCCTCGTCAGGTACAGATCAAGCGCTGTCTCGATATGAACGACCGCGCGCTCAGAAACTGTATCGTCGGTCTCGGCTCGCGCGTGGACGGCGTTCCGCGCGAGGATCATTTTTGTATCACCGTCGCGAGCGAGGTCATGGCGATCCTTTGTCTCGCGGACGACCTCGACGACCTTAAAAAGCGGCTCGGTAAGATCGTCGCCGCGTATACCTATGACGGGAAGCCCGTCACGGCGGCGGACTTAAACGCGGTCGGGGCGATGACCGCGCTTTTAAAAGAGGCGATCGACCCCAACCTCGTCCAGACCCTCGAGAATAACCCCGCGCTGATCCACGGCGGTCCCTTCGCGAATATCGCCCACGGCTGTAACAGCGTCCGCGCGACCCGTCTCGCGCTAAAGCTCGGGGATTATTGTATCACCGAGGCGGGCTTTGGCTCGGATCTCGGGGCGGAGAAGTTTTTTGACATAAAGTGCCGCGCGGCGGGGCTTAGCCCCGACTGTGTCGTACTCGTCGCGACGATCCGCGCCTTAAAGTATAACGGCGGTGTCCCGAAGGCGGAGCTCTCGGCGGAGAACCTTCCCGCGCTCGAGAGGGGGATCGTGAACCTCAAAACGCATATCGAGAATATGCATAAATTCGGCGTACCCGTCGTCGTCGCGATCAACCATTTTTATACCGATACCGAGGCGGAGATCGCCTATATTCGCTCCTTCTGCGAGGGAATGGGCGTTTCGGTCGCCTTCTCGGACGTATTCCTCAAAGGCGGAGAGGGCGGGATCGAGCTCGCGAAGGCGGTCATCGGGACGATCGAAAAATGCGAAGGGCGCGAAGCGGGTTTCCGTCCGCTTTACGATACCGCCCTCCCGATCCGCGAAAAGCTCGAAACGATCGCGCGGGAGATCTATCGCGCCGACGGGGTCGTCTTTACGGCGACGGCGGAGAAGGAGCTGAAGCGGATCGAGTCGCTCGGCTTCGGCGACCTCCCCGTCTGTGTCGCCAAGACCCAGTATTCCCTCTCGGACGACCCCGCGAAGCTCGGGAAGCCCGAGGGCTTCACGATCACCGTCCGCGACCTTAAGATCTCGGCGGGCGCGGGCTTTATCGTCGCGCTGACGGGCGAGATCATGACGATGCCGGGGCTTCCGCGCGTCCCCGCCGCGAATAACATCGACGTTTCCGCCAACGGGACGATCTCGGGACTTTTTTGATATGACTTTTTTGACAAATTCGGAGGAGGAGACCGTCCGCGCGGGGGAGAAATTCGCCGAAACGCTCCGCGCGGGGGACGTGATCCTCTATCGGGGAGAAATGGGCGCGGGGAAAACGCATTTCACCAAAGGGATCGCGCTCGGTCTCGGCGTAGCCGACGTCGTGAGCAGTCCGACCTTCGCGCTCGTGAACGAATACCTCGATGGGCGGCTACCGCTCTTTCACTTTGATCTGTTTCGGATCGATACGTTTGACGACCTTTACGCGATCGGCTTTTTTGATTATCTCGACCGAGGCGGCGTCCTCGCGGTCGAATGGAGCGAGAATATCCCCGCGCTCGGGGAGGAGCTGGAAAGCGTTCGGTTCGTCGAGCTGAAAAAGATCGGCGAAAACGCGCGTGAGATCAGGATCATCGAAAGATCGGGAAAGGAGCGGACGTGAAAATACTCGGGATCGAGACCTCGGCGGTGACCGCCTCGCTCGCCCTCTATGAGACGGGCGAGGACGAGAGAGTGATCGCGGAGGGCTCGCTGAACACCGATCAAGTACACTCCAAGACGCTGATCCCGTTTATGGAGGCGGCGTTAAAGGGGGCGGGGGTCGCGCTCGCGGAGGTCGACGCTTTCGCGGTCGCGGTCGGTCCCGGTTCATTCACGGGGCTTAGGATCGGGGTCTCGGCGATAAAGGGAATGGCTTACGCGCTCGGGAAGCCCTGTCGGGCGGTCTCGTCGCTCGCGGGGATCGCTTACCGTTTTTCTTTTATGGAAGGGATCGTCTCCGCAGTCATGGACGCGCGTTGTCGCCAAGTGTATAACGCGTTGTTTCGTGTCGCGGACGGGCGGGTCGAGCGCCTTTGCGCCGACCGCGCGCTCTCGATCGACGCGCTCGGCGGCGAGCTCGAGGGATATTCGGGAAAGATCATCCTCGCGGGGGACGGCGCGGCGCTCGTCCATCGCGCCCTCGGTGAGAAGTATACGCTCGCGCCGCCCGCGCTCCGCTATCAGAGCGGGGTCGGCGTATGCCTCGCGGCGAAGGAGCTTCCCGACGTGGGGGCGGAGGCGCTCATGCCGGTATACCTTCGCCTCCCTCAGGCGGAGCGGGAACGTCTCGCGCGGGAGAAGGGCTGACAAGAGAGGATCAATATTGTCCGGGGTCGGGGCGGGGAGACCTTATCCGATCGTCGCCGAAGGAGATCGGGGTCGGGGCGGCGCACACCTTCCGTAAAACGATCATTCAAAAGGAGGCGATCGCTTGAAAGTCGTGATCATTCACGGTCAGAGCCACGAGGGGACGACCTGTCACATTGCGCGGACGCTCGCGGAAAAGCTCGGCGGCGAAACGGTCGAATTCTTCCTCCCGCGCGATTTTGACCGATTTTGTGTGGGGTGTACCGCCTGTTTTACGAGGGGCGAGGAGCATTGTCCGCATTATGAAAAGCTGAAGCCCCTCGTCGGGGCGCTCGACGAGGCGGACGTGATCCTGCTCGCGAGCCCCGTTTATGTCTATCACGTGACCGGCGCGATGAAAGCCTTCCTCGATCACCTCGGATACCGTTGGATGGTACATCGCCCGGAGGAAAAAATGTTCGCGAAACAGGTGGTCTGTATCTCGACCGCCGCCGGCGCGGGGACAAAGAGCGCGAACCGCGATATGGCGGACAGCGCCTTCTTTTGGGGGTGCGCGAGGGTATATCGGCTCGGTGTCGCCGTTCGGGCGACCGACTGGAGCGGCGTAAGCGAAAAAACCAAGGCGGCGACGGAGCGTAAAGCCGCCGCGATCGCCGACAGGATCAAGAAAAGGGTCGGGCGGGTAAAGCCCTCGGTCAAGACGAAGCTGTTTTTCGCCGTGATGAGGATGCTCCAAAAAAGCGGGTGGAACCCGACGGACGAGGCGTATTGGCGCGAAAAGGGCTGGCTCGGGAAGGGAAAGCCTTGGGGGAAGCGGGTGTAGCAGGCTCTCCGCTTTTCGCGGGGTCGGGGCGGCGCACACCTTCCATAAAATAATCAAACAAAAACAAAAGAGAAAGGGCGGATCGCGATGATCTATATCGGCTGTGACCACGGCGGCTACGCGCTCAAGCGCGAGCTTTTAAAATATCTCTCGGAGGAGGGCTTTTTATTCACCGACCTCGGCTGTGACGGCGAGACGGTGGATTATCCCGATATCGCCGAGGCGGTCTGTAAAAAAGTCCTCGAGTCGGAGGATAATCGCGGCGTCTTGATCTGTGGGACGGGGGTCGGGATCTCGATCGCCGCGAATAAGATCAAGGGGATCCGTGCGGCGCTCTGCGGCGACTGGTACTCCGCGAAATATACCCGCCTCCATAACGACGCGAACGTGATCTGTATGGGCGGACGGACGACGGGATCGGGTCTCGCGGCGGAGATCCTCGACGTTTTTTTACATACGAGCTTTGAGGGCGGGAAGCACGCCGCCCGCGTCAATAAAATCAAAAAGCTGGAGGGATAGACCGAGCGGTCGATCCCCCGAAGAAAGGAACGGTATTCACCATGTCAAACAATAAGCTCCACATCTTAGACCACCCGCTCTTACAGCATAAGATCACGCTCTTACGCGATAAGAACACCGGCTCAAAGGAATTTCGCGAGCTTGTGTCCGAGGTCGCTATGCTTATGACCTATGAGGCGACCCGCGACCTCCCGCTAAAGCCGGTCAAGGTCGCGACCCCGATCGCGATCGCCTCCTCAAACGTCATCTCGGGACGTAAGGTCGCGTTTATCCCCGTATTACGCGCGGGTCTCGGAATGGTCGAGGGCGCGGTCGCGCTCGTCCCCGCCGCTAAGGTCGGTCATATCGGGATCTGCCGCGACGAGAGCGCGGTGGATAAGGTCTCGTCGTATTACTGTAAGCTCCCCTTTGACATCGCGGAGCGCGACGTGATCGTCATGGATCTTATGGTCGGGACGGGCTCGACGGCGGTCAAGGCAATCGAGATGGTCAAGGAAACGGGCGCGAAAAACGTCAAGCTGATGGCGGTCGTCGCCTGTCCCGAGGGGATCGAGGCGGTCGAGTCGCGCTATCCCGACGTTGAAATTTATCTCGGCGCGCTCGATGAGCGGCTAAACGACGACCTCTATATCGTCCCCGGGATCGGCGACGGCGGCGACCGTATCTTCGGGACGAAGTGAGGCGGGCTTATGAAAAGCACATAAAAAAGGAAGAAACGGTAAAATGACAAATACGGAAATTTTTTCGCACGTCGATCATACGCGGCTCGCGGCGGTCTCGACGTGGGAAGAGATCGATCAGCTCTGCGCCGAGGCGATCCGCTATGGGGCGGCGAGCGTTTGTATCCCGCCCTTTTATTTGGAGAAGGCGGCGCGCCTCTACCCGTCCCTAAGCCTTTGTACGGTGATCGGCTTCCCGCTCGGTTATTCGACGACCGAGGTGAAGGCTTTTGAGGCGGCGGACGCGGTAAAAAAGGGCGCGGCGGAGATCGATATGGTCATTAATCTCTGCGCCGTCAAAAACGGGGACTATGAGACGGTAAAGCGGGACATGGAGGCGGTGAAAGCCGCCTGTAACGGGCGAACGCTCAAGGTGATCGTCGAGACCTGTTTCCTGACCGAGGAGGAAAAAATTCGCCTTTGTCGGCTCGTGACCGAGGTCGGCGCGGATTATATCAAGACCTCGACGGGCTTTGGGACAGGGGGCGCGACCCTCGAGGACGTCGACCTCTTCCGAAAAAACATCGGCGAAAACGTCAAGATCAAGGCGGCGGGCGGCATTCGCACGCGCGAGGAAATGGAGGCCTTCCTCTCGCGCGGCTGTGATCGGATCGGGACGAGCGGCGCGGTCAAGGCGCTTTTTGGCGAGGGAGAGACGGGAAACAAGTGAAAATACGACCGAGGGCGACGTCCTCGGTCGTCCGCGATTTTTAAAGGAGTGAACGATATGGCGAAACGGGTATTTCTGATCGTTTTGGACAGCGTCGGGATCGGCGAGCTTCCCGACGCGGCGGAGTACGGCGACGAAGGGAGCAACACGCTGAAGGCGTGTTATGACACGGGGAAGCTCGTCCTCCCGAACCTCGAACGGCTCGGGCTGTTTCACATCGACGGGAACGCTTACGGGAAAAGGACGAACGCCGTCCCGACCGCGCCGATTGCGAAAATCGCGCGCCTTCGCGAGCTCTCGAAGGGGAAGGACACGACGACCGGGCATTGGGAGATGATGGGGCTCGTCTCCGAGCGCCCCTTCCCGACCTATCCCGAGGGCTTCCCGCCCGAGATCGTCGCGGAGTTTGAGCGGAAAACGGGGCGAAAAACGCTCTGTAACCGCCCTTATTCGGGGACGAGGGTGATCGCCGACTATGGCGAGGAGCATATCCGCACCGGGGCGCTCATCGTCTATACTTCGGCGGACAGCGTCTTTCAGATCGCGGCGCACGAGGACGTTGTCCCCGTCGAGGAGCTTTATCGCTATTGTGAGATCGCGCGGGAGATTTTACGCGGCGAACACGCGGTCGGGCGGGTGATCGCGCGACCCTTTGAGGGCGATCACCCCTATCGCCGCACGCCGCGCCGTCACGATTTTTCGCTCCCCCCCCCGAAGGAAACGTCGCTCAATCGCCTTTCGGCGGGGGGCTATGACGTGATCGGGGTCGGGAAAATATACGACATCTTCGCGGGGAAGGGACTGACCGAGAGCTTTCGCGAGATCGGGAACGAGGCGGATATGAGGATCGCGTCCGAGCTTCAGGCGCGGGACTTTCGCGGGCTTTGTTTTATCAATCTCGTCGATTTCGATATGCTCTACGGTCACCGAAACGACGTGGCGGGCTATACGGCGGCGCTGAACCGATTCGACGAATGGCTCGGCGGCTTTATCGGTGGAATGCGGGCGGACGACGTTCTGATGATCACCGCCGATCACGGCTGTGACCCGTCGACCCCCTCGACCGATCACTCGCGCGAGTATGTCCCGCTCCTACTTTTTGGGGAAGGGATCGCTCCGGGAAATCTCGGTACGCTCGACGGCTTCGCGCGGGTCGGCGAGACGGCGGAGGAGATGTTGAAAAAATAACGAGATCGCCCGTACTTTTTGTACGGACGATCCGGTTACTGTTTCACTCCGAATTTTTGTACACATTCATGTCGTGAAAACGTATGAAATGTCAATAGCGATATAAGTTTTTATGGTGTACCCGATGGATCCCGATGGGGAGGACGCCGATCAGGAGGAACGCCGCCAGCGCCGCCAACAGGGCGAGTAGGAAGGGCGGGAAGCCGCCGCCGTCCGCGTTCTCAACGCCCGAGGCGGGAAGCGGGGAACGGGTCGTCGTCTCCTCGGGGGTAAAGGCGATCGGCGCGGTCGTCTCGCTCGGCTCGACGATCGCCGCCATTTCCGGCGACTGCCATTCCGTTTCGGTCGGGGCGGTCTCGGCGGGGGAGGTTTCCTCCTCGGGGGTCGATCCCTCGTCGGGGGGCGGAGCGGTCTCGGGCGCGGCGGTCGTCGTCGCCGGCGTATCGGAGAGGAGCGAGCGGAGGATATACCCCGTCGAGCCGTTATACGAGACCGCGACCCATTCGCCGCTCGTCCCGATCACGGTGATCTCGGCGTTGGCGTAGAGTACGCCGAGCTTATCATAGTCCGTCCCCGGACCGGTACGGATATTGATGACCTGGGGCGCGTACATCGTCCGCTCCGCCTCGGGCGTATAGCTCGCCTCGGGGAGCGGCGCGGCGGCGGTCGTCTCGGGCGGGGTCGTCGTCTCGGCGGGCGCGTCGTCGTCGTCAAGGACGGCGGCGGGTATGTCGTTTATCTCGTCGTCGGTGGTCTCCGCCGGGGCGGTCGTCTCCTCGGGCTCGGTCTCGGCGGGCGCATAGGTCTCCTCCGGCTCGATGTCGCCGGGGTCGTCGGTCACCTCGGGCTCGACCTCGTCGGTCTCGGACGGGGTCGGCGGCTCGCCCTCCGCAAAAGCACAAACGGAGAAGGAGACGGTCATCGCCGCCGCCGTCAAAAGCGAGAGAAGAAGCGCGGTCATACGGGAAAGTTTCAAAAAGATCATCCTTTCGGGGTAACATTATCTGTACCTATTATAATATATTTTTTCGGATTTGTAAAGACCCGTTGAAAAATTTCATTTTTTGTCAGAGAAAGTCATATATAATACTAGGTCTTGTCTGAAAAATAAAAGTTGCACAAAAAGACAAAATATGATATAAT
>JAMPCH010000033.1 GCA_023666265.1 Roseburia sp. | reverse complement strand
AAGCTTGCTTCGGCTCTCGGCACAAACTGCCTCCAGAGGAAAGGAATGGTCATAAGAATGGAAATCAGCGGTAAGCTTTTAAGAGACAGTATGATCTCCGGCGCGAACAATATGGCGCGTCATAAGACCGAGGTCGACGAGCTCAACGTATTCCCCGTCCCCGACGGCGATACGGGGACGAATATGACCATGACGATCTCTAACGCGCTCCCCGAGCTTCGGCGCTTGGGCGACGACGTACCCGTGAGCGCGGTCGCGGATACGACCGCGTCCGCGATGTTACGGGGCGCGCGGGGAAACTCGGGCGTGATCCTCTCCCTCCTCTTTCGGGGGATCGCGCGGGGACTATCGGGGAAGGCGACCGCCTCCGGCGCGGATTTCGCCGCCGCGCTGACGAAGGGGGTCGAGTCCGCCTATAAATCCGTGATGAAGCCGACGGAGGGGACCGTCCTCACCGTCTCGCGCGAGGCGGCGGAGGCGGCGGTCGCGCGGGCGATGAAAACGTCGGATATCGTCGAGATCTTCCGCGCCCTGATCGAGGCGGGCGAGGCGTCGTTAAAGCGAACGCCCGAGCTTTTACCCGCGCTGAAAAAAGCGGGGGTCGTCGACGCGGGCGGGATGGGCTTTTTAACGATCCTTCGCGGGATGTTCGCTGTGATCGAGGGGGGCGAGATCGTCCCCGGCGGCGAGACGGAGGATAAAGCGCCCGTCGTTGTCTCGACGAACGCCGCCGGGACGTATGAGACGGACATCGAGTTTACCTATTGTACCGAATATATCGTCCTCAAAAAAGAGGGCTGTGACGACGCACTGAAGCTCCGCGCCTATCTCGAGAGTATCGGCGACAGCGTCGTCGTCGTGGACGACGACAGTATCATCAAGGTACACGTCCATACCGAACACCCCGGGAACGCGATCGAGAAGGGGATCACCTTCGGCTCGCTCGTGAACCTCAAGATCGAGAATATGAAGGAACAGCATAAAACCCAAACGGAGAAGGTCGCGCTCGAGCGGAGCAATAAGCCCGTCCCCGTCAAGCCCGAGAAGGATTACGGCTTCGTCGCCGTCGTCAACGGGGCGGGGCTTGAGGAGATGTTCCTCGAGCTCGGCGCGGACAGTATCGTCAGAGGCGGTCAGACCTCTAACCCCTCGACCGAGGATATCCTCGAGGCGATCGTCCGTACCCCCGCGCGAACCGTCTTTGTCCTCCCGAATAATAAAAACATCATTATGGCGGCGGAACAGGCGGCTCGCCTCGCCGACCGCGAGGTCATCGTCCTCCAGACCCGCTTTATCCCCCAAGGGATCACGGCGCTCGTCGCCTTTGATCCCACGCTCGGCGCGGAGGAGAACAGCGCCGCGATGACCGAGGCGTTTGACCGCGTGAATACAGGGATGGTGACCTTCGCCGTCCGCGACAGCGAGGTGGGCGACCGTAAGATCAAGCGCGGCGACTTCCTCGGGATCGAGAACGGTCGGCTCACCGTCGTCGAGCGCGACCTCGAAAAAACGCTCTATAAGGTGACGAAGCGCCTGATGCACGGCGAGATCTCCTGTGTAACCGTCTTTTACGGCGCGGAGGTCGCCGAGGACGACGCGGAGAAGGCGTTCGACTACCTTCGCGCGAAGCTCGGGAACGACGTCGAGATCGTCCTCGCGAACGGCGGTCAGCCGATCTATTATTATATCGTCTCTCTCGAGTGACCGGGCGTAAGGCTACACCGCATAATTATTGTCGTTCGAGTGGCAGTCAGATTTTTCGGCAGATTGTGCTGATTTTATGCAGGAAGGCTGACGCCTTTCAAAGAAAATCGGTGCGATATGGCGGAAAATATGGCTGTCAATCGGACGGCAAAGCCGTAGGCGGTAATTGTGCGGTGTTGCCTTAGCCGCACCTTCCCAAAAAAATTAAAACAAAAAACGCGAAAGGAGGCGTGGCGGTATGAAGCCGAGCGACCCGCTCACCGAACTAAAGGGGATCGGCGAAAAACGCGCGAAGCTTTTTGAGAAGCTCGGCGTTTTTACCGTCGGCGACCTTATCCGCTATTATCCGCGCGACTATATCGATTTTACCGCCCCCGTCCCGCTCGGCGAGCTTACGCCCGAGGACGAGCCGACCGTATTCGCGGGGGTCGTGACAAAAAAGCTCCGCCCCTATATCGGGCGGCAATACTCGATCTTTAAGGCGGTCGTCTCCGACGCGACCGACTCCGTCTTGATCACCTTTTTTAACAGCGAATACGCTTTCGCCCGCTTGGTCGAGGGGCGGGAGTATGTTTTTTATGGGAAGGTCAAGGGGACGATCCTCGCGAAGGAATGTAACTCCCCGCTCTTTATCGACGCGTCGGAGGAGAACCGCCTTGTCCCCAAATACGGCTTAACGAGCGGGCTGACCGTCCGCGTCGTCTCCGCCTGCGTCAAAAGTGCCCTCACGGAATGTCCGACCGACGAGCTCCTTCCCGAATCGATCCGTATGCGCTACTGTCTCCTCGGCGCGGAGAAGGCTCACTCCTACATCCACTTCCCCCGGAGCGTCGACGAGCTGATCGAGGCGCGGCGGAGGCTCGCCTTTGAGGAGCTTCTTGTCCTCCAGCTCGGCTTAAAGCTGATGAAGACCCGTACCCGCCGCTCGACCGCCTGTGTTATGGAGGAGGTCGACCTTTCCGACTTTTTCGACGCGCTCCCCTTTACCCCGACGAACGCCCAGTACCGCGCGATCCGCGACTGTACCGACGACCTCCAAAGAGAGACCCCGATGAACCGCCTTTTACAAGGCGACGTCGGGAGCGGGAAGACCTTGGTCGCGGCGGCGCTCTGTTGCTTCGCGGCGAAAAACGGGTATCAGTCCGCGCTCATGGCGCCGACCGAGATCCTCGCGAAACAGCATTACGATACCCTTTGCGGCTTCCTAGAGCCGCTCGGGATCAAGGTCGCGCTCCTCACGGGGAGCAGTAAAAAAGCCCCCGTCTATGAGCTTTTAAAAAGCGGCGCGGTCGACGTCGTCATCGGGACGCAAGCACTTATCCAGTCCCCCGTCCTATTTAACGCCCTCGGTCTCGTCATCACCGACGAACAGCACCGCTTCGGCGTCGCCCAGCGCGGTAGCCTCAGCGAAAAGGGGATCCGACCCCATACGCTCGTCATGTCCGCGACGCCGATCCCGCGTACCCTCGCGCTGATCATTTACGGCGACCTCGAGCTCTCGGTCTTAAACGAAATGCCGAAGGGGCGGCTCCCGATCCGAACCTACGGGGTCGATACCTCCTACCGCGAGCGGCTCTACCGCTTTATTCGGAAGTACGCCGAGCGGGGCTTTCAATCCTATATCGTCTGTCCGATGATCGAGGAGAACGCCTCGGAAAAAGCGAGCGCGACGGCGTATTTTAAAAAATTGAAGGAGGATCACTTCCCCGACCTCCCGCTCGGGCTACTCCACGGGAAGATGAAGCAGAAGGAAAAGGACGCGGTCATGCGGGCGTTTAAGCGCGGCGAGATCACCGTCCTCGTCTCGACGACGGTGATCGAGGTCGGGGTCGACGTCCCGAACGCGGTCGTCATAGTGATCGAGAACGCCGAGCAATTCGGACTGTCCCAGCTCCACCAGCTTCGCGGGCGGGTCGGGCGCGGCGCGGAGCAGTCGCATTGTATCCTCGTCACGGACAGTAAGACCGACTATACGCGCGCGCGGATCGAGACGATGGTGAGGACTTGCAACGGCTTTGAGATCGCGAACGAGGATCTCCGCCTGCGCGGTCCGGGCGACTTTTTCGGCGCGCGCCAGCATGGACTTCCCGCCCTAAAGATCGCGGACGTCGCCTCGGACGCGGCGCTCCTCGAGGAGACGCGCCTTCTCGCGGCGGAGATCCTAAAAAAGGACGAGCGCCTCTCCGCCCCCGAGAACGCGGGGCTACGGACGCTGACCGAGCGCCTTTTTCGCGACCTCCCGCTCGGATAGCTTTGTTTTTATTTTTTCTTTTGGGAAGGGGTGCGCCTTTTCCGCTTTTTGCGGAAGCGGCGGGCTTGCGGCGAGGGATCGAGCCGTGATCGCGTTTCCCGCGACGGGAAAGGCTTTAACCCCCTCGATTTCGAGGGGGTTAAAGCCGAGGCGGACACGAACGCAACATATCACATAAAAACAGACCGAGCCGTATCCGAATGATACGGCTCGGTCGTTTGATTTTCTTTCGATTGTCTTTTTAATTCATGCTAACGACAATATTCAGATACACCGATGAAGACGATAAGTTCTTAAATTCGGCATTGTAATACGGACAGGTGGCGCTTATACCGGGCGCTCCCAATATAATAGCGCTGTCGAAATCCACTTGACCGACGTTGTCCGCGTAATTTGTAGAATAAGCTTTGGAAACAACGGAATATTTTGTTCCTCCGATCGAACTCGCGTTACAGATCGAAACGACCACTCTGCGATCCGGGGTCGTGGGTGTATCGTCATATCTTCCCCAAAAACGAAATCCCGCAGAAAATTCGTCCGTAGGCTCATATTGATAAGAGACAAACGACCCGCCGGCTTCTATGGTAACGCCCGTATCAACATAAATACTCCTTCCGACCGGCATGGGAATAACCCTTACCACCTCTCCGTCCGCGTTTAAAACCACGCCGAAGATCCCGTCCTCGCCCATTTCGTTCGCGTAAGCCGTGCTTGGGATCGACGTAAACGTCATAATGCAAATTAAAACCACTAAAATAATCTTTTTCATTTTAATTATACCTCCCTACGATATATACGTTCTCCGTCGGACGTATGTAATCATTATTTTCATTATCTTCCGACTGCCGCCCTTCTTCCGCGATTTCCAACTGCCGCTGTGCATCTGCGGTAGGAAGAAAGGAATTTTTCCATACATAACCGTCGTTTTCATATTCCAGCATGGTATCCGTACAGCGAAGACCGACCCCTATACCGTTGGTCCAACCGCTACTTCCGGCGTACCCGATCGTTTCCCCCGCCTGAACGGTCTCTCCCGACTGAACCGCGATCCCGTTTTCAGGTGCAAGGTGCGCGTAGGTGACATACAGGTCGTCCTCATGCTTCACGACGACTACATTCCCGTAGCCCCTGTTATGACCTACCTCGGCATAAACGACCTCGCCGTCGGCGATCGAATGTACAGCGCTGTTTTGATCCGCAGGGAAAAATTGATACTCTTCCTCATAATCCGGCTCCTCGGTCATATCCGCGAGCGGTAGGGCGTAGCCCGTTTCGCCGATCTCCGTCTTTTCGCTGTTCGCCGCGCCGGGGTTAGAGACCGCTATCGCTTCCCGATCGTCGGTCGTTCCTTTCGGCTCGACTTGACTGACGATCCCGTTTTCGCCGTCCAACTCGATACGATAAACGAAGTAGTCCGACTCCTCGGAAAGTACCTCGGCTTCCTTCGCGCTGATCTCGTGCTGTCCGCTCTCGTCGATCGTGTAATAAATTACATCTGTCGTCTTCGCCGAGACAAACACCGCCATAGCCGCCGCGACCAGCATACTTGCCGCGATCCTCCCGATGATCGTCGGCTTTTTAGCCTTCATAATTCTTTCGATCCTTTCTTTAACGGCGTTCGTGCTGAACGCCCCCGATAAAATATTGCTTTTACGCTCCTCCGCCCGAATGAGGAGCCGCGCGTACTCCGCCCGCCGTTCGGGACGTCCTTTTAAGACAGCCTCGTCACAGGCGATCTCCAGATCGCGATTCGCGACCGCGAGCATGACCCAAGCGAGCGGGTTCAGCCAGCCGAGGCTCGCTGCCGCCGTCAGGAGAAGCTTATAAAATAAGTCGCCCCGCCGAATATGCGTCAGCTCGTGCGCTAAGATCAGCTCTAACCCCTCCCGATCCGCGAGAACGGATTTCGGAAGGAGGATCACCGGGCGAAAAAGCCCGTAGGCGAGCGGCGCGACGACCCGGTCGCTCACCTTCACTCGAATAAATTTACCCACAGCTTTTAAAATTTCCCCGTCGGTACAGGGGATCGCCTCGCGAAAGCTTCGCCGACCGATCAGGTGTCGAAGGAGAAGCCCGAGAAAGACGGCGAGCGCGACCGCGTAATAAATCGCGGGAAAAAGATCGACCCCCGCCGTCTCCGCCGCCGCGACCGAGCCGCCCCCTTTGGGAAGGGCCGCGCCCGCCGCGATCGCGGACGGGACGAGGATTTTTACCGAGAAGGGTAGGATCAGCCGCAAAGCGGCGATCCCCCAAAGCCCCGTGAAATACCGCCCGGGTAGCCGACGGTTCACCCACCGAAACAGCAGGATCGCGAGGATCAGAACGCCCGCCGCGACATTTCGCTCGAATAGTCCGATCATAGTCCATTTCCTTCCTTCGCCGAGAGAGGGGCGTTTCCGCCCCTCTCCCCTTCTCATACCGTTATACGAGGTCTCCCTATCATTCGGGATCAGCCTCCACTGCCTCGGAGGAAGCCGGCTCTGCCTCGACCGCTCCTTCATAGAGCGCCTTACGCGTCTCAAACTCCTCCTCGGTTACCGTCTCGACGATCCCGTCCTCGTCAAACACATAATAAACGAAGGGGGCTTCGCTCTCGGTCGAGAGCTCGTTTTCCTCGCCCGAATCGCTCGTCACCGTATAAACGACGGTCTCGCCCTCGTCTTCGGAGGCGAAGACCCGAATATCGCTCACGTCCGACTCGATGCTGTAAATGACCGCGTTTTCGTCGTCCATCGCGTTGATCGCGTCCTCCTCGGAAACAGGGGTCAATTCCCCGTCCTCGCCGCCGACATACCATTGAATGTTCGTATTTTTCGCCGCCTCCGCCGAAACAAAGACCGCGAGTGAACCCGCCGCGACGACAGCCGCCGCGATCGAACCGATGAGAGTCGCCTTTTTCATTTTCATAATTCTTTCGATCCTTTCTTTAACGGCGTTCGTGCTGAACGCCCCCGATAAAATATTGCTTTTACGCTCCTCCGCCCGAATGAGGAGCCGCGCGTACTCCGCCCGCCGTTCGGGACGTCCTTTTAAGACAGCCTCGTCACAGGCGATCTCCAGATCGCGATTCGCGACCGCGAGCATGACCCAAGCGAGCGGGTTCAGCCAGCCGAGGCTCGCTGCCGCCGTCAGGAGAAGCTTATAAAATAAGTCGCCCCGCCGAATATGCGTCAGCTCGTGCGCTAAGATCAGCTCTAACCCCTCCCGATCCGCGAGAACGGATTTCGGAAGGAGGATCACCGGGCGAAAAAGCCCGTAGGCGAGCGGCGCGACGACCCGGTCGCTCACCTTCACTTGAATAAATTGACCCGTAGCTTTTAGAATATCCTCGTCGGTGCAGGGGATCGCCTCGCGAAAGCTCCGCCGACCGATCAGGTGTCGAAGGAGAAGCCCGAGAAATACGGCGAGCGCAACCGCGTAATAGATCACGGGAAAAAGCTCGACCTCCGCCGTCCCCGCCGCCGCGCCCGAGCCGCCCCCTTTGGGAAGGGTCGCGCCCGCCGCGATCGCGGACGGGACGAGAATTTTTACCGAGAAGGGTAGGATCAGCCGCAAGGCGGCGACCCCCCAAAGCCCCGTGAAATACCGCCCGGGTAACCGACGGTTCACCCGCCGAAACAACAGGATCGCGAGGATCAGAACGCCCGCCGCGATATTTCGCTCGAATAGTCCGATCATCCCAGCTCCTCCACCATTTTTTTGAGAGAAGCGATCTCGTCCGCCGTCAGCCTCCCGCCGCCGATCAGGGCGGCGATCAGCGAGTCGGCGCGTCCGCCGTACATACGGTCAAGCAGCTCCTCGGTCTCATAAGCCTGTACCTCGCTGCGGGTGATCTCGGCGCGACAGAGGAAGCCCGGCTCGGTTCGCGAGACCGCGCCCTTATCGACGCATTTCTTGATGACCGTATACGTCGTCGTCTTACTCCAGCCCGCCTGTTCCCTTAGTCTTAGGGCGATCTCCTTCGCGGACATCTCTCCTTCCCACAACAGCTCCATGACTTTGAGCTCGGAATCATACAGCTTGGTTTTTTCTTTCATTGTCGGAATCATTCCTTTTCGTTAAATTTGTTGTTCTATTTCAATAGAATAGATAAGGTGCGTTCTATCATGATAGAATGTGATCACAATGTCATTCTATCACGATAGAACGGAAATGTCAAGCGGAAACCCGCCGATTTGTACGCCTGCACAAAAAGTAAAAGAAAAAACCGACAGATTACACAAAAACCGCCCCGAGGGGAAGCCCCCGAGACGGTTTTATGAAAGATCATTTTTCGTTCATCATCCCGCTCCGATCGATCGCGCAGATCAGCCCGAGGATCGACGAAACGATAATGTCGGTATGTAGCCCCGCGCCCCACGAGACCACGCCGCTCGCCGTACAAAGCTCGATGTAAGACATTGCCTTCGCGTTTGAGCCTTCGCCGAGCGCCTGTTCAGTATACGAGAGGATCGAGAAGTCGACCCCAAAGGCGCGGCGGATCGCGTCGGCGACCGCGTCGAGGCGACCGTTCCCCTCGCCCTCGATGACTCTTTTCTCCCCGCGAACCATGAGCGTGACCTTCGCCTCAAAACTCCCCGCCTTCTGGACATAGTGCGCCTCGAGGTACTTGATCGGCGAGTCGACGTTGACGAACTGTCCCGTGAAAACGTCGAGAACGTCCTGCGGCGAGAGCTCGCGGTGCTGTTTATCCGAAACGTCCTTGACCGCGTAGCCGACCGATTCCCGCATTTTCAGCGGGAGGTCGATCCCGTACTTCTGCTGGAGGAGGAAGCCGATCCCGCCCTTCCCGCTCTGGCTGTTGATCCGAATGATGTCGCCGTCATACTGCCGCCCGAGATCCTTGGGGTCGATCGGGAGGTAGGGGACCGTCCAGTACGCGTCCTTCCCCTCCGCGCGCCATTTCATGCCCTTGGCGATCGCGTCCTGATGCGACCCGGAGAAGGCGGCGAAAACGAGCGCCCCGCTGTACGGCTGACGCTCCCCGACGCGCATACAGGTCATCTGTTCGTATACGCGGACGATCGAGGGGAGGTCGCTGAAATCGAGCCCCGGGTCTACCCCGTGGGTCAGCATATTGAGCGCGAGGGTCACGATGTCGACGTTCCCCGTCCGCTCGCCGTTCCCGAAAAGCGTTCCCTCGACGCGATCCGCCCCCGCGAGAAGTCCCAGCTCCGTGTCCGCGACCGCGCACCCGCGGTCGTTATGGGGGTGGAGCGAGACGATCACGTTTTCGCGCTTATAGAGGTTGTCACACATATATTCGATCTGGCTCGCGTAAACGTGAGGAAGCGACAGCTCGACCGTCACGGGTAGGTTCACGATCGGCTTTTTATCCGCCGTCGGCTCCCAGATCTTTAAGACCTCGTTACAGATCTCGAGCGCGTATTCCGGCTCTGTCCCCGTAAAGCTCTCGGGCGAATACTCAAAAAGGAAGTTCCCCGGCGTTTTTTCCGCGTATTCCTTTAAGAGCTTCGCGCCGCTCGTCGCGATCTCGGTGATCTGAGCCTTGTCCTTACGAAATACCTGCTCCCGCTGGGCGACCGAGGTCGAGTTATAGAGGTGGACGATCGCGTTTTTCGCGCCGTCGAGCGCCTCAAAGGTCTTTTTGATGATATGCTCGCGCGACTGGGTGAGGACTTGGATCGTGACGTCGTCGGGGATCAGCTCCCGCTCGATCAGCGCGCGGCAAAATTCGTACTCCGTCTCGCTCGCCGCCGGGAAGCCGATCTCGATCTCCTTAAACCCGATCTTGACGAGGACCTTAAAAAATTCGAGCTTTTCCTCTAGGCTCATCGGGACGATGAGCGCCTGATTTCCGTCGCGTAGGTCGACGCTGCACCAGATCGGCGCTTTTTCGACGCTGTCCTTCCCCGTCCAGCGATAACAGCCGACGGGCGGCATAAAATAATTCTTTTTGTACTTTGAGGTGTCCATATTTCGTCCTTTCCTTCCCGCGAAGGGATAATAAAAACCCCGTCTCCGATCAGAGACGGGGAAAAATCCTCGCGGTACCACTCTTCCTTGGCGTATCAACGCCCGCTCAAGCCGCATCCTACAATGCGCTCCTCTGTAACGGGAGAAGCCCGTCCCGACCTATTCTCCGAGGATTTCAGCCGAGCCGCTTTGGGGCGAGTTATATCGATCCTCCGCTACCGCCTCTCACCGACCGGCGGCTCTCTGATAAGCTCGGGATCGCTTTTTTCCCCTTCGTCGCGTTTCAAATATTAAAATTATTATACCCGATTTTTTTCGTTTTGTCAAGAGTAAAACGTAAATTTCCAGCGTAAGCTTTTTTATTTTTGGGAAGGCGCGAAAGCGCCGGGTAATTTTCCGCTCCGCTTATTCGGTTTTTTCTTCGATGTATTTTACGACGTCGCCGACGGTCTTGATATTCTCGACCTGATCGTCCGGGATCTCGAGGTCAAATTCCTCCTCAAAGCTCATCACGAGATCGACGATGTCGAGCGAATCCGCGCCGAGGTCGTCCTGGATATTCGCGCCCATCGTTACCTTCGCCTCGTCGACGTCGAGCTGATCCACAATAATGCTTTTAACCTTTTCAAAAATCATTTTTGTTTCCTCCATACAATTTATTTTTCGGGTCGGTCGTCCGCGTTTCGGAGCGATCTCAAAAAATCGGTCAAAAAACGCGACCCCCAAGCCCGTAGCGCGTTCGGGCATTTCCCGCGAAGCGAGCCGCCTCGCGCTCCTGCCCTAAAAACGTCTCAACGTTTACCATTATAAATGATACGATTTAAAAAATCAATAGCTTTTTCCAAAAAAAATTTATATTTTTTATTTTTTGGCAAATGCCGAATATCCCACAAAAATTTTAATATATTTTGTGCAGTTTTACAGCGATCGGTTACTCCGAAAAGAGCCCCACCCGCCGAAATTTCTCATACCGCCGCCGGAGCATCTCATTTTCGCCGATCCGCGCGAGGCGGGGAACCGCCTCGTTGAGATAATCCGAGACGTTCATGATCGCGTGCATGGGGTCGGTATGCGCCCCGCCCGCCGGCTCGCGGATGATCCTTTCACAAACGCCGAATTTCATCATATCCTCCGCCGTGATTTTCATCAGCTCCGCCGCGTCGCTCTCCCTGCTCGCGTCCTTCCAGAGGATCGAGGCGAAGCCGCGCGGCGAGATCACGCTGTAAAGCGCGTTCTCGAGCATCGCCAGCTCGTCACAGACCGCGAGCGCGAGCGCGCCGCCGCTCCCCGCCTCGCCGAGGACGATCGAGACGATCGGCGTCTTTAGCGTCATAAACTCCATGATGTTACGGGCGATCGCCTCGCCCTGTCCGCGCTTCTCCGCCTCGATCCCGCAAAAAGCGCCGGGCGTATCGACGAGACAGATCACGGGGCGGCGAAATTTTTCCGCTTGCTTCGCGAGGCGAAGCGCCTTACGATACCCCTCGGGATGGGGCATGGAGAAATTCGACCGCTTGTTTTCCTCGAGATTTCGCCCCTTGACCTGGGCGATGACCGTGACGGGGATCGAGTTTAACGTCGCGATCCCGCCGAGGATCGCCGCGTCGTCACCGTAATGGCGGTCGCCGTGGAGCTCGAGGAAATGGTTAAAGATCGCGGGGATATAGTCCCTGACGGTCGGTCGGTTCTTATTCCGAATGACGGCGAGCCGCTCGGTCGCGCTGAAATTACTCATATCCGATCGACCTCCTTTCCCGCCGTCTCCTCGACCTTGGCGTAATTATGCATGCGGATTAGGTTCGCGAGGACGGAGCGCATATTCTTTCGCTCGACGATCATATCCGCGAAGCCGTTCTCGAGCATGAACTCCGCCGACTGGAAATCGTCGGGGAGCTGTTGGCGGATCGTGTCTTGGATCACGCGCCGCCCCGCGAAGCCGATCAGTACCTTCGGCTCGGCGATAATGATATCGCCGAGGCTCGCGAAGGAGGCGGTCACGCCGCCCGTCGTCGGGTCGGTCATGACCGTGATATAGAGCTGACCCGCCTCGCCGTGACGCGCGACCGCGCCCGAGGTCTTCGCCATCTGCATGAGCGAGACGATCCCCTCCTGCATCCTCGCGCCGCCCGAGGCGGTAAACAGCACGACGGGGAGCTTTTTCGCCGTCGCGTATTCAAAGGCGCGGGTGATCTTTTCGCCGACGACGCTCCCCATACTCGCCATCATAAAGCCGCTGTCCATGATCCCGATGACGGTCTTATACCCGCGGATCGTACAGATCCCCGTTACGACCGCCTCGTTCATGCCGCATTTTTTCCGAAGCTCGGCGAGCTTCTCGGGATAACCGGGGAAGTCGATCGGGTTGACCGAGGTCATCCCCGCGTCAAACTCGACGAAGCTCCCCGCGTCCGCCGTCATTTCGAGCCGTTCGCTAAAGGAGATCCGCGCGTGATAGCCACAGGAGGCGCAGACCTGCTTGTTCTTCTCAAAATCCTCGCGATAGATCACGGCGTCACAGCGCGGGCATTTAAAAAGGAGATCCTTTGGGATCTCGACCCCGCCCGACGACTTTTCGCCGTGTTTATCCTCCTTAAATCGGTCCTTTACGACCTTAAATAAATCCTCGAGTGCCATTCTGCCTCCAACTTATGAGCCTATTTCGTCAGGCTCTTTTTACGGTCGAGAAAACCGATGTCAAATACCCCGCTCTCAAACTCCTTGTCCCTTAAAAGGTTGAGCTGAAAGTCTATGTTCGTCTGGATCCCCTCGATCAACATCTCCGAGAGCGCGACCTTCATCTTTGTGATCGCCTCGGCGCGGTCGCGTCCCTTTACGATGAGCTTGGCGATCATACTGTCGTAATAGGGCGGGATCTCATACCCCTGATAAACGGCGGTATCGATCCTAACGCCAAAGCCGCCGGGGACGTGGATCGACCGTACCTTCCCCGGACAGGGGCGAAAGCCCCGTTTCGGATCCTCGGCGTTGATCCGACATTCGATCACGTGACCCGTGAGGCTGATCTCCTCCTGTTTAAACGAAAGCGGAAGCCCCATCGCGATCCGTATCTGCTCCTTGATGAGGTCGATCCCGGTCACCATCTCGGTGACGGGGTGTTCGACCTGTATCCGCGCGTTCATCTCCATGAAGTAAAAATTACGATCCTTATCGACGAGAAACTCGACCGTCCCCGCGTTGGTATAACCATAGACCTCCGCCGCGCGGAGCGCCGCCGCCCCCATTCTTTCCCTGAGCTCGGGGGTCATGATCGGGCTCGGGCTCTCCTCGAGGACCTTTTGGTTTCGCCGCTGACAGGAGCAGTCCCGCTCGCCGAGGTGGACGGCGTTCCCGTGTTCGTCCGCTAAGATTTGGATCTCCACATGACGCGGGTTGACGATAAATTTCTCGATATATACGTCGTCGTTGCCGAAGAATTGGAGCGCCTCCTGCTTCGCGCCGGTGATCGCCGCCTCTAGCTCGGTCTCGGAATTTGCCTTCCGTATCCCGCGACCCCCGCCTCCGGCGCTCGCCTTCACAAGAACGGGATAACCGATCTCGGCGGAGATTTTTTTCGCCTCCCCGAGGTCGGTGATCACGCCCTCCGACCCGCAGACGACGGGTACGCCCGCCGCCATCATCGCCTTTTTGGCGTTCGCCTTATCGCCCATCGCCGTCATCGCCTTGGCGTTCGGTCCGATCCACTTGATCCCGCATTTGTTACAAAGGCGGACAAACCGCGCGTTCTCGGAGAGAAAGCCGAAGCCGGGATGGATCGCCTTCGCCCCCGTGGTCTCACAGGCGGCGAGGATCGATCGGGTATTTAAATAGCTCTCGGCGCTCCGCGGGCCGCCGATACAGACCGCCTCGTCCGCGATCTGGGCGTGTAGCGCCTGTTTATCGGCGGTCGAATAGACGGCGACCGTCTCGATCCCGAGCTCGCGACAGGCGCGGATAACGCGGATCGCGATCTCTCCGCGATTCGCGATCAGAATTTTATCAAACATCAACGCGACGTCCTTTCCGGTAGTACTACCCCAAAATCGCCTACTTGATCGCGAACGAGATCTCGGCGGTACAGGCTTTTTCGCCGTTCACGGTCGCGATCCCCTTCCCGACCCCGACCGGTCCTTTTACCTTCACGATCTCGACCTCGAGACGGAGCGTATCGCCCGGGACGACCTGACGGCGAAATTTCGCCTCTTTTACCCCGCCAAAAAACCCGATCTTCCCCTTATTCTCGGGGAGCATCAGCATCGCGACCGCGCCCGCCTGAGCGAGCATCTCGAGGATCAATACGCCCGGGACGACGGGATATTCGGGGAAGTGACCCTTAAACCAAAAATCGTCCGCCTTGATATGCTTGAGCGCGACGACGCGCTTCCCCTCCTCGATCTCCTCGATCTCGTCGATGAGGAGGAAGGGGTCGCGGTGCGGAATGACCGCCTTGATCTCTTCGATATTCATTTTCATGTGAAATACTTTCCTTTACTTTATTTATAGAAGGTGTTCTCCCCCGCCGTTATTCGAGCCTTAAGATCGGCTGGTCATACTCGACCGCCTCGCCGTCGGCGACGAGGATCTCCGCGACGACCCCGTCTTGATCGCTCTTTACCTCGTTCATAAGCTTCATACTCTCGATGATAAAGACGACGTCCCCCTTACTTACGCTCTTCCCCGGCTTGACGAAGGGCGCTTTCCCCGGGGCGGAGGCGGCGTAAAACGTCCCGACGAGCGGCGACTTGATGAAACGCTCGCTTTTCGGCTTTTCCTCCGCCGCCGACGCAGGTTCTTCATACGGGTGCGTCATAACGGTATGTCCGGCGTAGGAGAGCGACGATACCGGCGGGATCGGGGGCGTCGGCGGGATCGGTATGCGCTCGCCGAATTCGACCTCGAACTGGTCGTTACGGACATGGAAATGTCCGAGGTCGTTCTCCTTCATGATCGCGATCATCTCTTTGACGATGCCCGGGAGCTCTTCTTTTTCGTACTGCATAAATTTCCGTCCTTTCAGTCCTTCACGGGGAGGAAGCAAAGCGTCGCGTTATGTCCGCCAAAGCCGAGCGAGTTGCTGACCGCGCCCGTGATCGTCATTTCGCGGCTCCCGCCCATACAATAATCGAGGTCACAGTCCTCGGCGCATTCCTTTAAGCCGACCGTCGCGTGGACGAGACCGTTCTTCATCTCTAAGACCGTCGCGATCGCCTCGACCGCGCCCGCCGCGCCGAGTAGATGCCCCGTCATCGATTTCGTCGAGTTGATCGCCATTTTACGCGCCTGCTCGCCAAAGGCGAGCTTTAGGGCGAGCGTCTCGGTGCGGTCGTTGATGACCGTCGACGTCCCGTGGGCGTTACAATAATTGATCATCTCGGGGGATACGCCCGCCTCTCTTACGGCGAGCTCCATCGCCTTCGCCCCGCCGAGACCCTCGGGGTCGGGGCTTGTCTCGTGATACGCGTCACAGGTCGCGCCATAGCCCGCGATCTCGGCGTATATCTTTGCCCCGCGCTTTTTCGCGTGTTCATATTCCTCTAAAATAAGAACGCCTGATCCGTCCCCGAGGACAAAGCCCGAGCGATCTTTATCAAATGGGATCGACGCGCGGTCGGGGTCTGTGCTTCTCGTGATCGCGTGCATATTGTTAAACGCCGCTTGGGCGAAGCCCAAATGACAAGCCTCCGTCCCGCCCGCGACGGCGACGTCGAGATAGCCGTGCTTCACGGCGCGAAAGGCTTCGCCGAGCGCGTGCGCCGAGGAGGCACAGGCGGAGACGGTGCAGTAATTCGCGCCCTTAAAGCCCGTCTTGATCGCGACCGTCCCCGCCGCCATATTCCCGATCATCATCGGGATCGTAAAGACCGAGACCCGCGCCTCGCCCTTATTATGATAGACCTCGACCTGTTCCTCGGTGGTCTTGATCCCGCCGATCCCCGAGCCGATGATCACGCCGCAACGATAGGGGTCGAGATCCTTAAAATCCGTCCCCGCGTCCTTTAGCGCGTCGAGCGCGGCATAAAGCGCGTAGCGCGTTAAAACGTCGGTGCGCCGCGCCGCCTTTTTATCGAGGATCGCGCTGTCGTCAAAGTTTTTGACCCGCGCGCTGACGTTACGCTCCTCCGACTGACCCGGGAACCATTCCTCGAGCGTAAAGCCGTGCTTCCCCGCCTTGAGGCTGTCCCAAAATTCCCCGATCGTGTTCCCGATCGGGCTTACGACCCCGAGTCCCGTGATGACAACTCTGTTCATTTCCCTTGTTCTGCCTTTCGTTTTTATTTTTTTAAGTGCAGTCCCGCTCCTTTACGAGCCTTCGCTACATAGCCAGCCCGCCGCTGATCTCGATGACCTGTCCCGTGACATAGGAGGCGTCCTTCCCCGCGAGGAAGGAGATCACGCCCGCGATCTCGTCGACCTCGCCGTATCGCTTCATCGCGATCGCGCCGAGGATCGCTTCCTTCTGCGCGTCGGTGAGCGCGTCGGTCATCGGGGTACGGATAAAGCCGGGCGCGACGGCGTTTACGTTGATCCCGCGCGAGCCGAGCTCCTTCGCCGCGCTCTTGGTCATACCGATGATCGCCGCCTTTGAGGCGCTGTAATTAAACTGACCCGCGTTCCCGTGAAGTCCCGCGACGGACGAGAGATTGATGACCCGCCCGCTCCGCTGTTTCATCATGACCGCTCCGACCGTTTTCATCATATTAAAAACGCTCTTTTGGTTCACGGCGATGACGAGGTCATAGTTCTCCTCGCTCATACGGGCGAGCAGCCCGTCGCGGGTGATTCCCGCGTTATTGACGAGGACGTCGATCGTCCCAAACTCCGCCTTGACCGCCTTGACCATTTCCTCACACTCGGCGAGCTTTGAGACGTCCGCCTTAAAATACGCCGCCTTTACGCCGAGGGCTTTACATTCCCGGGCGGTGCGCCGTCCGTTCTCCTCGTTGAGGTCGTTGACCGCGATGTTAAAGCCGTCCTTGGCGAGCCGCCGCGCGACCGCCGCGCCGATCCCCTGTCCCGATCCCGTAATGATTGCCGTCATAAAACAATACCTACCCTTTCCGTTGTTTAACCGAGGAGCTTCTCCGCCTCGGCGAACATTTCCTCGACGATCTCCTTCGCGGGCTTTATCTCGCGGATCATCCCCGCGATCGCGCCGCAAAGGAACGAGCCTTCTTCGAGATTTCCGTCCTGTACCGCCTTCCGAAGCGAGCCGACCGTGATCTCCTCAAATTCCTCCGGCGTCCCGCCGTCCTTCTCAAAGCTCTGGAGCTTCTTCGCGAATTTCGTCTTGACATTACGACAGGGGTGACCCGTCGAGCGCCCGGTGACGATACTGTCGGTATCCTTCGCCCCGATCACAAGCTCTTTATACATCGGGTGAATCTGACATTCGTCACAGGCGAGGAAGCGCGTCCCGACCTGTACGCCCTCCGCCCCGAGCATAAACGAGGCGGCGATCCCGCGCCCGTCGGCGATCCCGCCCGCCGCGAGGACGGGGATCTCGACCGCGTCGACGACCTGAGGGACGAGACACATCGTCGTATTCTCGCCGATATGTCCGCCGCTCTCCGTCCCCTCGGCGATGACCGCCGCCGCGCCGCTATGCTCCATGCGCTTCGCGAGCGCGACGCTCGGGACGACGGGGATCACCTTGATCCCCGCCGCGAGCCATTTTTCCATATATTTCCCGGGGTTGCCCGCGCCCGTCGTGATAAACGGGATCTTCTCGTCGATCACCAACTGCGAGAGATCGTCCGCGTTCGGCGAAAGAAGCATGATGTTGACCCCGAAGGGGCGGTCGGTGAGCGTTTTCGCGCGGCGGATCTGTTCCTCGATATACGAGGCGGGGGCGCTCCCGCCCGCGATGATCCCCGCGCCGCCCGCGTTCGAGACCGCCGCCGCGAGCGTGCTTTCCGCGATCCACGCCATTCCCCCCTGTAAGATCGGATATTCGATCCCGAGAAGCTCGGTAATTCTTGTTTTCATATTGCTTTTTTCCTTTCCAAAATCCAAAGCTTATTTTTACCGCTTTTGTTTCTTAGTCGATCCTCGCCCGCCCCTTTTGGGGGCGAAATTCCACAAGTATTATAGGTATCACGTTTCGTAAATGATCGCCCCGCTCGTCAGCCCCGCGCCGAAGCCGACCAAGCAAATTTTCATTCTCTCCTTGAGCCGCCCCGCCTTTTTCAGCTCATAAAGACAGGTCGGGATACATACGCTCGAGGTGTTCGCGCGGTCATAGATGTTGATATAGACCTTCTCGTCGGGGAGCTTCATCAGCTTCATCGCCGACTGGATGATCCTTATATTCGCCTGATGCGGGATCACGAGGTCGAGGTCGTCCGCACTCAGCCCCGCTTTGTCGAGTACCCGCCCCATCGCCGCCGCCATCGCGTCCACGGCGAATTTATAGACCGCCCGCCCATCCATCTGGAGATAGTTTCGCTTTTTATCGGTGTCGAGGAGCTCGCCGAGCGTGCTCTCACCCTGAAAGGGGCAGTTCGGCTTTGTGTTGATGTGACAATAAAGACTGCGGAAGGGATCGCCCTTCGCGTTCAGATAGGAGTAAAACGGCTTATCGCTATGGGTCAATACCGCCGCCGCCGCGCCGTCGCCGAAGAGGACACAGGACGCGCGATCCTCAAAATCGAGGTGGTTCGAGAGGCGCTCGCTCGCGACGATGAGGATATTCCGATAGTCGCCGTCCTCGAGATAGCGGCTCGCGATGTCGACCGCGCAGATAAAGCCCGTACAGGCGGCGTTAATGTCATAGGCGGCGGCGTTCACCGCCCCGATCGCCTCTTGGACGAGACAAGCGGCGTTCGGATAAAAAAATTCGTGGGAACAGGTCGAGACGAGGATCAGGTCGATCTCCTCGGGCGAGACGCCGCTGTCGGCGACCGCCTCCTTCGCCGCCTCCGCCGCCATTTCGTGGTTCGGCTTCTCCGCCGAAAAGCGCCGCTCGCGGATCCCCGTCCGCGACTCGATCCATTCGTTACTCGTCTCGATGATCTTTGAGAAATCATCGTTTGTGACGACCGTCTCGGGGAGGTATTCGCCCGTCCCTAAAATTTTTATGCCTCTCATTCGCTTTTCTCCTTGATTTTATTCCGTAAATCGTATATAATAGAAAGCGCGGATCGTTTTCGCGGAAGATCCTCCCCGGAGACGAAGACGGCAATCCTTTTTCTATTATACCAATTTTAACCTTATTTGTCAATGACTTTTTCTTCCCGTTCTACCGATCGGGCGGATCGGTCAGCGGAAAGGACGTAAAAATGACAAAAACCGTACTCTTATTCTCGGGACAGGGTTCTCAATACCCCGGCATGGGCGAAGGGCTCGTGAGCGGCGACCCCGCCGCCTATGAGCCGATCTTTAAGACGGGGAGCGAAATTCTCGGCTTTGACCTCAAAAAAACGATGTTTAACGCCCCGGCGGAGGAGCTTTCGCGGACGGAGATCTCTCAGCCCGCGATCTTTACGATGTCCCTTCTCTGCGCGGAGAAGTATCGCCGCGAGGGCGGCGACTTCGGCGCGGTCGCGGGTCACTCGCTCGGGGAATACGCGGCGATGGTCGTCTCGGGGATGGTCGACCTCGCGACGGGCTATACCTTAATAAAAAAGCGCGCGGCATGTATGGAAAAAGCGGCGAAAAAAAACGGCGGTAAAATGGCGGCGGTTCTGACCCCGAATACCGAGCTGGTCGAGATGGCGTGTACGGGGCTTCGCCTGACGGGGAGCTATGTGACCCCCGTCAACTATAATTCGACCCAACAGACCGTCATCGCGGGGAGCGCCGACGGCGTCGATAAAGCGACCGCGCTCCTTTTAGAGAAGGGCGTAAAGCGGGTCGTCCCGCTCGCGGTCGCGGCGGCGTTTCACAGCGATTTTATGAAGGAGGCGTCCGTCGAGTTTTATGAGGCGATCCGCGATACGGTCTTCGCCGCGCCGACGGTGAAATTTTACTCCAACGTCCTCGGCGGCGAGCTGACCGACTTCTCCGACCTCCCCACCCTCCTCGCGAGGCATATCTGTTCCCCCGTCCGCTTTACCGACGAGCTTCGCGCCATGGAAAAGGACGGCTTTACCAGCTTTGTTGAATGCGGACCGGGAAAGACGCTCGTCGGCTTTGTGAAAAAAACGCTCGACGGCGTAGAGACGACGGCGATGGACGCTTAGTTTACTTTTGGGAAGGCGGCGCTCCCCGCCGTCTGACGAAAAGCGGCGAAAGCCCGCGCCTTCTCCAAAAGAGATCAACCAAAAAAAGACAGAAAGGGACATTTTTATGAAGCATTACGCATTGATCGGCTATCCGCTCGGGCATACGCTCTCTCCTCAGATCCACGCGCGGCTCTTCGCGCTCTCGGGTCAGGAAGCGGACTATCAAACGCTCGAGCTCGCGCCCGAGGCGCTCGGCGGAAAATACGAGACCCTCGCCGCGCTCGACGGCTTTAACGTCACGATCCCTCACAAGGTCGATATTATCCGCTTCTGCGACCGCCTCGACGAGGGCGCGGCGCGCTACGGCTCGGTGAACTGCGTCAAAAACGGCGGCGAGCGGGTCGGCTATAATACCGACGTCCTCGGCTTTACGAAATCGATCGACCTCCTCGGCGCGAGCCTCGCCGCGAGAGTTCTCCTGATCGGCTGCGGCGGGGTCGGGCGTATGATGGCGATCGAGACGGCGCTCTCGGGCGGCTCGCTCACGATCGCGGCGCTCGACGCTGACCGCCCGAAGGCGGAGGCGGTCGTCCGCGAAATTCGCGATAAAAAGCCGGACGCGTCGGTTTGTATCATCAACAGCCCGATCGAGCCGCCCTTTGAGGACTATGACCTTCTCGTGAACGCCTCGCCCGTCGGAATGTTCCCGAAGATCGACGCGTCCCCCTGTTCGGCGGAGGTCTTGGATCACGTCCGCTATGTCTTTGACGCGGTCTATAACCCGCGCGAGACCCTCCTCGTTAAGACCGCCCGCGAACGAGGCGCGAGGGCGATGAACGGTATGGCGATGCTTGTATTACAGGCGGCGGCGGCGCAGGAGATCTGGAGCGGCGCGTCCTTCCGAAAAGGCGATCTCGAGACGCTTATCGCCGATATGGAGGCGCTCGTATGAGAAACGTATATCTTTGCGGCTTTATGGGGTGTGGAAAGTCTCACATCGGGCGAATGCTCGCCAAGCGGCTCGACCGGACGTTTATCGACCTCGACGGCTACATAGAGGAGCATGAGGGAATGACGATCTCGGCGATCTTCGCCGAGAGAGGCGAGCCCTATTTCCGCGAGGCGGAGGCGCGCTATATCCGCGAAATGCCCGAGGGGTCGATCGTCGCGACGGGCGGCGGCGCCGTCATCAACCCAAAAACGGCGGAGGCGGCGAGGGCGGCGGGTCTGATCGTCTTCCTCGACGCGAAATTTGAGCTATGCTATAAGCGGATCGCCGACGACCCGAAAAGACCGCTCGTGATGAAAAACACCAAGGAGGAGCTTTATGAGCTTTATAAGACCCGCCGCGCTGTTTATCGGCGGTGCGCGACGATCGTCGTCGACGCGAACGGCGTCGACCGCGACATAACCTTTGAGATCGAGAAAGGGCTACGCCGATGATCATTTATAACGTAAAAATTTATCCCATGACCGCGCCGCCGATCGAATGCGGCTTTTTAACGATCAAGGACGGGAGGATCGCCGCGCTCGGCGATATGAGCGAATTAAAGGACAGACCCGACGAAGGCGATCTCGACGCGCGGGGGCTTACGATGACCCCCGCCTTCGTCGACGCCCACTGTCACCTTGGGATGTTCGGCGACGGACTCGGGATCGAGGGGGACGACGGGAACGAGGAGAGCGACCCCCTCACGCCCCAGCTCCGCGCGATCGACGCGGTGAACCCGCTCGACCGTTGCTTCCGCGAGGCGGCGCAGGGCGGGGTCGGGACGGTCTTAACGGGTATGGGGAGCGCGAACGCGATCGCGGGGAGCTTCCTCGCGATGAAGACCTACGGCTCAAAGCGGGTCGAGGGGCGCGTCCTCCGCTCGCCCTGCGCGATGAAATTCGCCCTCGGCGAGAACCCGAAATCGGTCTATCGCGACCGCGACGAAACGCCCGTCACCCGTATGGCGACCGCCGCGCTCATTCGCGGTCAGCTCGCCGCCGCGAAGCGCTATATGGAGGACACGGAGGAATACGAGCGGACGAAGGGGACGGACGACGAAAGCAGCCGCCCGGACTACGACGCGAAGTGCGAGGCGCTGATCCCGCTCTTAAAGCGAGAGATCAAGGCGCACTTTCATTGTCACCGCGCGGACGATCTCTTTACCGCGCTTCGCCTCTCGGAGGAATTTTCGCTCGACCCCGTCCTGATCCACGCGACCGAGGGCTATCTCGTCGCGGACGAGCTTCCGAAGGACGTCCCCTGTGTGATAGGTCCGATCTTTGGCGACCGCTGTAAGCCCGAGCTCGCGAACGCCGCGATCGAGAACGCGGCGATCCTCGCGCGGGCGGGGATCGAGGTCTCGCTTTGTACCGATCACCCCGAGAACCCGATCCAATACCTCCCCCTTATGGCGGGTCTCGCGATCCGAGGCGGGATGAGCGAAGAGGACGCGCTCGCCGCGATCACGATCCGACCCGCGCGGGTCGGCGGGGTCGACGACCGCGTCGGGAGCTTATCGGTCGGGAAGGACGCCGATCTCGTTTTATGGGAAGGGTCGTTTTACGACGTGACCCGCCCGCCGCGCCTTGTCCTTCTCGGCGGCGAGGCGGTCACCGCCAAGCCCGACGGAAAGGAGCGGTTTTAGAACATGAAAAAATTTATCCGTATCCCCTATGAGGAGGAGAGCCGATTTCCGCTCGAGCGCCTGAGCGCCCGTCTCGATCGCGAGATCGCCGCTCAACAAAAGCGATCGCTCTATAAGCTAAAGGGCGAGCCGCTCTTCCTCCTCCTAAAAAAGGGCGAGGAATATACCCTCCGCTACTATCATTCTTATAAAAAGGATTTCTGCGACACCTGCCTTCGCTTTACGCTCGTCCCCGGGCTCGAGCGCTCGGGCGTAAAGGGGAGCTTTCGGAAGCCCTTTGGGAGCTGGGCTTTTTTCTGGGGCGTGATCGCGACGCTCCTGATCGACTTTATCGTGATCACCTACTGCTTTTTGTTTACGTCGGGGTTTAGCCTCGAGACCGCGCTGATGATCTCGGGTACGGCGATCCTCGTCCGCGCTTACGTCTGCGTTTCCTTGATGCAGTTCAACGCCGAACGGCTGAAAATGCTGAAAAACGAGATGCTCCGTCTCCTCCGCGAGGAGGAAACGGACGAGGACGATCAAAACGAGGAAGGAGCTGAGAGCGATGAGAGAGATTGATGTTTCGGTGATCCGCGACACGGTGGCGCGGCTTTGTGAGGAGGCGAACCTTACGCTCCCCGACGGGATGCGCGAGACGATCGAGGGCGCGATCCCCCGGGAGGAAAGCCCCGTCTCCCGCGAGGTGCTTTCCGATCTCGTGAAAAACATCGACTGCGCGAAGGAACTGAACGTCCCGATCTGTCAAGATACGGGGATGGCGGTGATCTTCCTCGAGGTCGGTCAGGACGTCCATTTCGTCGGCGGGAGCTTAAACGAGGCGGTCAACGCGGGGGTCGCGAAGGGCTATACCGAGGGGCTTCTCCGCCTCTCGGTCGTAAAAGACCCGCTTCGCCGCGTGAATACGGGGGATAATACCCCCGCCGTCCTCCATACGTCGATCGTCGACGGCGAGAGCGTTAAGATCACGGTCGCGCCGAAGGGCTTCGGGAGCGAGAATATGAGCCGCCTAAAAATGTTCACGCCCTCCGCCACGCGCGAGGATATTATCGATTTCGTCGCCGAGACGGCGAGTATCGCGGGGAGCAACCCCTGTCCCCCGATCACGGCGGGGGTCGGGATCGGCGGCGATTTTGAGCAAGTGGCGTATCTCGCCAAAAAAGCGCTCTGCCGCGATCTCGCGATCCGAAACGGCGACCCGTTTTACCGCGAAATGGAGGCGGAAATGCTCGAAAAGATCAACCGTACCGGGATCGGGGCTCAGGGCTTCGGCGGGACGGTCACGGCGCTTTATGTCAACATCGAGACCGCGCCGACCCATATCGCGGGGCTACCCGTCGCGGTCAATATCGGCTGTCATGTGACAAGACATAAGTCGGTTATATTATAATTTTTGTCTTTATAACAGGTGTGCGGACACGCACGCCTTCACAAAAAATAAAAGAAAAGAGGTATTTTTATGGCAATTCTGATCACGGGCGGGGCGGGCTATATCGGCTCACATACCTGCGTCGAGCTGCTCGGCGCGGGGGAGGAGATCGTCGTCCTCGACAATTTTTATAACTCTAAGCCCGAGGCGGTCGAGCGGATCAGGGCGCTCGCCGGGAAGGACTTCCGCTTTTACGAAGCCGATATGTGCGACGCGGCGGCGATGGAAAAAATTTTCGCCGAAAATACGATCGAGGCGGTGATCCACTTCGCGGGGTATAAGGCGGTCGCCGAGAGCGTCCAAAAGCCGCTCCTCTACTTCGCGAATAACCTCGGCGGGACGTTCACGCTCTTAAACACCATGGAGCGGCACGGCTGTAAAAAGCTGATCTTCAGCTCGTCGGCGACGGTCTATGGGATCCCCGAGACCGTCCCCGTCCGAGAGGACTTCCCCCTCTCGGCGATCAATCCCTACGGGCGTACCAAGCTGATGATCGAGGATATGTGCCGCGATCTTTGCGCCGCCGACCCCGCGTGGAGCGTCGCGCTCCTCCGCTATTTTAACCCGATCGGCGCTCACCCGAGCGGGAAGCTCGGCGAGGATCCGAACGGTATCCCGAATAACCTCATGCCGATCATCATCAACGTCGCGACCGGGAAACAGGAAAAGCTCAAGGTCTTCGGCGACGACTACCCGACCCCCGACGGGACGTGTATCCGCGATTATATCCACGTCGTCGACCTCGCCCTCGGTCACCTCGCGGCGCTCAAAAGCGTCCGCGAGCGGAAGGGCGCGATCCCCTATAACCTCGGAACGGGGAACGGCTATTCGGTACTGGAGATCATTCGGACGTTTGAGCGCGCGAACGGTCTCACGCTCCCGTATGAGATCGCGCCGCGCCGCGCGGGCGACGCGCCGGAATGTTACTGCGTCCCCGAAAAGGCGAAAGCCGAGCTCGGCTGGACGGCGAAGCTCGGACTCGAGGAAATGTGCCGCGATTCTTGGAATTACGCGAGAAACGCAGGGAAGTGATAACATACAACAGCCCTAGATAAGACAACACCGCACAAAGCGCGAGCCTTGTGCGGTGTATCTTTGTTCATTTTACTATTTCACGACATGAATGTGTACAAAAATTCAAGTAAAATCTTGGATTTATGGATTTTACGCCGAATTTTTGTCTACACATTCGGAGTGAAATAGTATTAGGGGCTTTACTTCTCCGCCGCGGTCGCGGAAGTAGCGCTCTCGGCCTTTTTCGCCGCGAGCTCCTTCTCCCATTCGTCAAAGCCCTTGGCGATCAGATCCTTCGTCTCATAGCATACGCTCGGGAGCTTACCGCCCCAGATGCCTTCACATTCGCCGAACGCCTTATTGACCGCGTCCTTCATCTTCCCGAAGGCTTCCTCGTCGTCGCCCGCGAGCGCCTTCGCGAAATCGAGGATACGGTTCGCGGTCTTTTCCGCGCCCCAGAAATCGTCGGAATCCGCCTTGAGCGGCTCTAAGCCGAAGCTTCTTAACATCTGATCGATCGAGGAGGTGTTCTTCGTCCCGCTCGCCTGTCCGCCGAGAAGCTTCGCGACGATGTCCTTCATCGCCTCGTTCTTCGTCTGACGAACGGACTTGGACGTAAACTTGGTATTGCCCGACTTCTCCGCCGTCTTGGACTTACTGTCGTCCGCCGTCGTATCGTTCCTGTTGTTGGAACGGTTGTCGGTCACGGTCGCCTTGGTATAAGCGGGGGTATAGCCGGTCTCGGACTTGACGAACTTGTCGGTATGCTCCGACGCGAGGGTCGTGTTCTTTTCCTCCGAGACGCGCTCAGCGGGCTTCGGAGCGGTCGCCGCTGTCATCGCGGAGGTCTCCGCGACTCTTCCTACACTCATCATATAGATCAACTCCTTTCTGAATATTAGCCGACGCCGCGCGACGCCGCGCGGTATCCACCTTATACATTATATCGTCCGAAGGAAGGAAAACTTTAGCTTTTTCGGAAATATTTTTCTCGGGATACGCCTATTCCCCCGGAGAAATATTTTTTTGGCGATACGCCCAAAATTTATTCATGATAAAATTGATCGGGACTGTTACGATCATATTGAGAACGGGAGCGATCACCTCCGAGCGCTTTCGCGCGTCCATCTCCGCCGGGATAAAGGCGAACGTCTCATGGAGCGGCTTTAAGAGGAGGTTCACAAAGCCAAAGGCTTCGCCGATCTCGAGAAGATCGACCCAAAGCACCAACAGGAGCGTACTCAATACCAGCCCGACCGCGTAGGAGGCGTAGGTCTTTAATAATACCTTCCACCAAACGCGCTTCTCCTTCGTTTGATCCTCCTTGAATACAAAGTGACTGCCCCAAAAATAGGCGTTCAAGACGCTGATGAGAAAACCGAAAACGTTCGCGACGAGGTAATATACCCCGAGCGACACGAGGATCACATAAACGAGATAGTTGACGACCGTATTCGATACGCCGACGAGCGCGAATTTGATGAATTGCCCGACGCTATGTTTTTTCACCGCTTACCGTACCTTGGTGAGGATCTGCTTCGCGATCTCGTGGAGCGGGAGCTGGATCGAGACCGCGCCCTTTTTAAAGGCGACGGCGGGCATTCCGTAAACGACGCAGGTCTCCTCGTCCTGTCCGATCGTATACGCGCCGGTATTATGAAGCTTTAAAAGCCCTCGCGCGCCGTCCTCGCCCATTCCCGTGAGGATCGCGGCGACCGCGTTCGCCCCCGCCGCGTCCGCGACGCTATCAAAAAGGACGTCGACCGACGGACAATGCCCCGAGACCTTAGCTCCCGGGCGACAGGACACATAATACCCCGCCCCGTCGCGCATGACCCTCATCTGTAAACCCCCGGCGGCGACGAGGATACGCCCCGTGATCAAGCGGTCGCCGTCCTCCGCCTCCTTGGCGCTCATGGCACAGATCCGATTGACGCGATCGGCGAACATTTTTGTAAACGTCGGCGGCATATGCTGGGTGATCACGACGGGCGGCGTATTCGCCGGGAAGCGTCTCACGATCTCGACGAGCGCGTCCGTCCCGCCCGTACTCGCGCCGAGCGCGATCATCACGTTTTTACGCGGTAGTCCCGGTACGACGATCGGGTCGGCGTGCGCCTCGGTACGCGGCATCGCGGAGGCGGCGGGCGCGGCGGTCTTGATCCGCGCGAGCTGGGCGAAACGTACCGTCGACGCGAGCCGCGCGATAAACTGTTCCTTTTCGTTCGCCTCGGGCTTACGCATAAACTCGACCGCGCCCGCGCTGACCGCGTCAAAAGCGCCCGCCGCCGACGAGGTGATCACGACGACGTGGACGGGATGGGTCGGGAGGAAGGATCGGAGAAAGTCGATCCCGTTCATCCCGGGCATCTCCACATCCATCGTCACAACGTCGGGATTAAGGCGCATGATCTTATCCCGCGCCTCATTCGTATTCGCCGCCGTATCGACGACCTCGATCCCGGTATATTTTGAAAGTCCCGTCTGTAAATAATTCCGAAAAAAAGCCGAATCGTCTACGATCAGGACTCTGATGTTTCTTGGCATGTCTGCTCCTTTCCTTTAGGCAACACCGCGCAATTACCGCCGGACTTCGCCGAGCGAAGTCCTCGGCTTATGCCGTCCGATTGACAGCCACCTTTTCCGCCATATTGCACAGAATTTTTTTGAAAGGCGTCAGCCTTCCTGCAAAAATTCTGTACAATCTGACGAAAAATCTGACTGCCACTCGAACGACAATAATTGTGCGGTGTAGCCTTTATAAAACGCACGTATGATCCGACCCGTGACGCGGTCGGTATCAAGCGCCGCCTTCTCTTATTTATATATTTTTTAAAAGGAACCGCGCAAACATAATACACCCATATGTTTACGCGGGATCACCCTTTTTGAATACGGCGACCGCCCGGTCGCCGTCGGCTTCCCGGGGGATCATTCCGGCTTTTGATAGATCGCGGGCTTTACGTACTTAAACTTCGTCGCCTCGCGCGGGACACTCTCCGCGTGACCGATAAAGAGATAGCCGCCCGGCGCGATCACGTCGTAAAAACGGTTGACGAGGTCGATCTTCGTTTGCATATCAAAATAGATCATCACGTTTCGACAAAAGATCAGGTCAAACGGGTTTTTACGAAACGGGATCTGATCCATCAGGTTAAATACCTTAAAGACGACGAGCTTCCTTACCTCGTCCTTGACCTGATAACAATCGTTCCCGACCGAGGTAAAATACTTCCGCTTAACGTCCTCGCTGAGATTTTTCATACTGTCCTTATGATAGATCGCCTGTTGAGCCTTAGCGAGGACGCGGGTCGAAATATCGGTCGCGAGGATCTTTGTGTCCCATTGCTTGGCGTTCGCGCCGAAGTACTCGAGAAGCTCGATCTCGTTCGTATACGGCTCTTCCCCGCTGGAACAAGCGGCGCTCCATAGATAGATGATCTTGTTTTTCTTCTTTTTCTCCAGCGCGGGGAGGAAGGTATTGCGAAAAAATTCGTAATGCTCCGGCTCGCGGAGGAAGTAGGTATGGTTCGTCGTGAGACGGTTCATGAGGTTGACGACCTCGGTCCCGCTCTTATCCGAGAATACCATATTTAAAAAGGAAGTATAATCCGTAAAGCCTCGGCTTGTGAGGAGGTTACTGAGCCTCCCTTGGATCATGACGCGCTTCCGGGAAAGATCAATCCCGTAATTTTCGTGGACATATTCGACAAGCCGATTGAATTCTGCGTCTGTAATTGCAATAGGCATAACTTAACTCGCCTCCGGTCATTCAGCGGCGCCGATAAGCATCTCGTTCTCATAGATCAGCTTATTCACGTCGAGGATCAGCTTTACGCCGTCCGGCATCTCGAGAAGGTACTTAATAAACTTATTATCGTTTACGCCGTTTTGGTTCGGCGACTGGGCGATATTCTTTTTATGGACGTCGAGAACGTCGAGGACGCTGTCGACGATGATCCCGACCTGGACGTCGCCGATCCCGATAATGATCGTACACGTCCGATCGTCATAGGGGATCTCCTCGCGCCCAAAGCGCAGGCGCGTACTGATGATCGGCATGACCTTACTACGGACATTGACGATCCCCTTTATATAATAAGGTACGCCGGGGACGACGGTAATATGCGGTACGCCGATGATCTCGACGATATTCGAGATCTCGACGCCGTAGATCTGATCCCCGATATAAAAGGTGAGCGCCTTTGTGATCTCCGACTCCTTCTCGTTTTTAGCCTCCTGTTTTTTCTTTTTCATTTCTTCCTGCTTCGCGAGAAGCTCTTTAAAATCCATAGCCATTTTTATTCAGACCGTCCTTTCCTCGTTTAGCGTGACCCGACGAGCGTATTGACATCAACGATGAGCGAGATGCTCCCGTCGCCCATGATCGTACAGCCGGATAGACCCTCGCGCTTGATATTATACTGTGATAAGTACGGGGGGAAGGGCTTTACGACGACCTGTTGTTCCCCGATGAGGCGATCGGCGAAGAGGCAGACGTTCGTATGCTCCGTCTCGATCAAGAGGATGATCCCGTCCTCGATATTCGTGACCTCCGTCGGTAGGTTAAACTTCTCATGGAGCCGTACCACGGGGTAACAAGCGCCCCGGATCATGATCATCTCGCCGCGCTGGGTGTCGCGGATCAGCTGTTCGTTCTGGACGCGCATACTCTCTTTAATGACCGAGATCGGTACGGTAAAGATCGCGTCGTTTACGCGGATCTCCATCCCGTCGATGATCGCCATCGTGAGCGGGATCTTGATGATAAAGGTCGTTCCCTTCCCGCGCTCGCTCTCTACGACGAGATTACCGCCGCATTTCTCGATATTCTTTTTAACGACGTCCATCCCGACGCCCCGCCCGCTGTACTCGGTGACGACCTCGTTCGTCGAGAAACCGGGGAGGAGGATCATATTCTGGATCTCGCGCTCGGTATATTCGCTCGCGGGCTTAACGAGCATCCCGTTATACTCCGCCTTATGGAGGATCTTCTCGGTGTCGAGCCCGCGCCCGTCGTCGGCGACGGTAATAATGACCTCGCCCGAGGAATTCATCGCCGAGAGCGTAACGGTCGCCTTCGCGGGTTTCCCCTGAGCGATCCGCTCGTCGACCGTATCCTCGATCCCGTGATCCATACAGTTTCTTACCAGGTGCATGAGCGGGTCGTTGAGGTTATCGACGATCGACTTGTCGACCTCGGTCGTATCCCCCTCGATCTTTAGCTCCGCGTCCTTCCCGAGCTTGACCTTCATATCGCGGACGATACGGTTCATTTTTTGGAAGGTCCCGGTGAGCGGCACCATTCTAATCGACATGACCGTATCCTGTAGGTCGGCGGTGAGCTTTTTAAGCTCGCGCGCCGCCTTTGAGAAGCTCTCGAGCCGCATCCCGTCGAGCTCGGGGTTAGAGACGACCATCGACTCGGTCGTGATGATCTCGCCGACAATGTCGTGGAGCTGGTCGAGCTTTAAGAGGTTCACGCTGATAAGGCTCTGTTTCCCGCCGGCGTTACCGCCCGCCTTATTCTCCGCCGGCTTTGTCTCCGGCTTTTTCTTTTCGGAAGGCGCGGGAGCGGCGGGCTTCTTCTCCGGCGCGGGGGCTTTCGCCGCTTCGGC
>JAMPCH010000032.1 GCA_023666265.1 Roseburia sp. | reverse complement strand
CCGGGACGGCGAGCTCCGCCGCCGCGCTCGGCGTCGGGGCGCGAAGATCCGCCGCGAGATCGGCGAGACAAACGTCGATCTCGTGACCGACGGCGGAGATCGTCGGGATCGGGCTTAGGTACACCGCGCGGGCGACCGCCTCGGTATCAAAGGCGGAGAGATCCTCCGCCGAGCCGCCGCCCCGCCCAAAGATCACGAGATCGGCGTCCGTCCCCTCCGCGAGACGAAACGCGCGGCAGATCGACTCGGGGGCTTTATCCCCCTGTACCAAAGCGGGGATAAAGATCACCCTTACGGTCGGACAGCGCCGCTCGAGGACATTTAAAATATCGCGGATCGCCGCGCCCGTTTCGGCGGTGATGACACATATTTTTTGGGGGAAGGTGGGGAGCGGGCGCTTTCGCGAAAAGATCCCCTCTTTTAAAAGGCGCTCCTTGAGCTGTTTTTGGGCGACCGCCTGTTCCCCCGCGCCGCTCGGGGCGATCTCGACCGCGTAGATCTGATAAACGCCGTCTCGCTCAAAGCATTGGACATTCCCCGTCACGATCACGGACATCCCCTCCTCGGGGAGGAAGGCGAGCCGTTCGGCATTCGAGCGGAACATCACGCCGCGAACGGCGGCGGACTCGTCTCTGAGGGTGAAAAAAAGGTGACCCGAGGAATGGAGGGTAACGTTAGACAGCTCGCCCCGTACCACTAGCCCCGCGAGGCTTTTATCCCCCTTTAACATCAGCGCGATCCGCCGATTGAGCTGTGACACGGTAACGGTAAAAGGCTTATTCCCCGTCATTTCCCATATCCCTCAGATAATGCCCGAGAACGGCGTTGATAAACGCGCCGTCCTGTTTTTCGGCATATTTTTTTGACAGCTCGACCGCCTCGTTCGCCGCGACCTTGTTCGGTACGTTCGGGCAATAAAGGATCTCATAAAGCGCGAGCCTCAGGATCGTTTTATTGACCCCCGAGATCCGCGAGACCGCGCGGGTCTCGCTATATCGCCCGATGATCTCGTCGAGCTCGGCGTAACGCTCGCTCGCCCGCCGCGCGAGCGTCTTTATCTCGTTATTGACCTTCATCTCATAAGCCTCGACACAGGCGTCCGAGATCTCGTCGATCTCGCTTTTACTTAATTCGTTTTGAAACAGAAGCAGAAAGACCGCCTCTCTTGTTTCCCTTCTGGTCATACTTTCACGTCCCTTATCAAAAACGCCAAGCGACCCTCCGAGGCTCGGAGGGTTTATGGCTGTTTACTTATTTCCCTTATCGAAACAGATACCCGCGATCTTAACGTTTACTTTAGATACGGCGATCCCCGTCATATTTTGGACGGCGGACTTTACGCTCTCTTGGAGCGCTAAAGCGACCCGATGAGCGCGATATCCCTGTAAAACGACGACCGAGAGCTCGATCACCGCCGCGTCGGCGGAGATCCTGACCTTTACCGGCGGCGAAAGGAGCCGCGAAAAGGGCGCGGCGTCCCGAGGGACGGCGATCCTGTTTTCTTCCGTGAGGGCTACGCCGTCTACCTCGGCGGCGGCGGTCTCCGCGATCCTGAGGATGGCGTTACCGGAGATCTTTAGCGACCCGACCGCCGGAGAACCTTTTGACTTGATCATGTACATTTCCTTTCCGAGCGTGCGATCCGACCGATCGCGCCTTCCCTGTGATAGCTATATACATTATAGCACAAATTTTTGAAATGTACAACCTTTTTCTTTTTATTTTATTTCAACAATGGTAATATTTTCGACCGGTACAGCAATTTCACCTAAAAGCGTACTCTTAATTTGTGCAGCTTGCGCGGTATCCAGCCCCTGTGTCTTGACGATGACGTTCGCGCTCGTGTCTGAGAGATAACATAGCGCCTCCGAGAAGCCCTGTGCCTTTAAGAGGTTCTCGACCTTTGTCTCGGTCTCCATATAGTTCCCGACCTCGGCGACGTTTTGGGCGATAACGGCGAGCTCGTCGCCCGTCGAGTCTCCGCCGAAATAAAAGCTCCTCAACATCTCGACCGTCTCGTCGCGGCTTTGTTGTTTATCGAGCCGCGCCTGAGCGAAATAAGCGTCGGAGTCGGTCGAGGAGACCGAGATCGCGGGGTCGTCGCCGAGCTCGGACGAGACAAAGCGAACGTCGCCGTAATTCGCGGTCTCGCGCTCGCTCTCGCCCGTCTCGGGCGTCGGCGACGAATAGAGGTAATTGACATAGACCGCCGCTCCGAGAAGGACGGTAAGCCCCGCTAAGATAAGCTGTTTTTTCCCGATGATTAAATTGATCCGTTTCATGATATGACTTTCTCCCTTTTCTGCCACCCGAGATGGCTGTTAGACCACCTCGGAAACTTCCAAAATACTGCCTGACTTGCCCTTTTTGTGCTGTGTCTTGCCGGCTTCCCTTGAAATACATACAGTATTCCGGCGGAAACCCGACAAAACACAGCGCAAAAATTTCGTCGCCATTCAGCATTTCGGAAGTTCCCGAGGAGGTCTATTGAATGACACTGACGCGAGTAGAGCTGATCCCGAAGACGCCCGAGACCGCCCTTATCACCTTTTCGCGGACGACGACGTTACCCCCGCCGTCGCATACGACGATCACGCCCCTCACCTCCGGCATTTTTACGCCGAGGAGCATATCCTCGTTTTTACCGTACTCCGTCCGCTCGGAGGTATCGAGCGTCACCATGACGCTAAGCTCGCCGATCCCCTCGACCTCGGATAAAATATCCGTCAGTCTTTTTTCGAGCTCCGCCTCATAGGCGCTCCGATCCTCGGCGGGGCGGGCGGCGCTCTCCGTCCCCCGCGACCCGCCGAACGAAAGAAGGAGGATCAGCGCCGCGCCGATCAAGAGAGCGGCGGCGATCCGCTTATCGCCCTTCCACAGCTCCCGAAGCTCCTTCAGACTGAAGATCCCTTTCATTTTCCGTTCCGTCCCTTTCCCGCGAAGACAGACGTTGATCCTCCTCCGCGATCACGGCCGTTTCAAGTCCGACCAGTCCCTTTGTGATCCTCACCGCCCTTTGTTTCTCGGCTTCGTCCGCGCTTTTAAAAACAAGCCTTATTTCACTAATAGATATGTTCGTCTCGCCCGAGATATGAACGCCGACGTAAATTTTTTCGGGGGAGATATTCTCCTCCGCGAGGGCGGCGCGTATCCCGTCCTTTAGCGCCGCGCCGATCTCGTCGGCGGTCATTTTTTCGACCTGTACCGAGTAATCGCGATAGCCGCCCTCCGTTAAGAGGTCGGGGAGATCGAGCGCGCCGAAGCCCTCACGGAACGCCCCGACCGTCGCGGCGAGAAAGAAGCAGGAGAGGAGGATCTTAAACTGCTTCTCATACCGCTCCGAGGGGACGAGCGCCTTGACCGCCGCTGTCAAAATGGCGGCGGCGCTCACCCGGAATAAAATTTCGCCCACCTTGATACCTCCTTTTTTGTGAAGGCTTCGCCGCGCTTCGGCGGCTTCGGTATTACGCGCGACCCCGAATACGTCGGCGACCCCGCGCGGATCGGATCACTGCCTCGTGACGGTGATGAGGAGCGCCGTCGAGACCGAGGCGAAAAGGAAAAGACACGAGATGATCGCGATCAGGATCGACATCACGCTTTCGCCGCAACGAACGATCTTCCCGAGCGCCTCCGCCGAAAAAAGATCGCTCAAGATCTCGGCGAGGAACAAAAACAGCCGATAACAAAGCGTATGGAGCATCGTCGGGAGAAGGAGACAGGAGACGGCGACGATCCCAAAGCTCCCGATCCCCGATCTGACGAGCGAGAGACTTCCCTTAACGGTCGCGAGCGCCTCCGAGACCGCGCCGCCGACGAACGGGATCCCCGTCGAGACCGCGAACCGCGCCGTTCGGAGCGCGAAGGTATCCGTCGCCGAGGCGATCGAGCTTTGGAGCGTAAGGACGCCGATAAAGACCGTCATGATCAGACCGAGTACCCAGATGATCCCTTTTTGAAGCCCCGCCGCGATCCGATCGAGCTTTAGCTCGGGATTGAGTCCGCCCGCCGCCGAGACGCCGAGCATCATACCGCTGAGCGGGATCAAGAGCTTAGACGCCGCCTGAGTAAGAAGCTCGATCACCACCATCATGACCGAGGTAAAGACCGAGGCGGTGGCGGCTTGTCCGCCGACGGCGACGACCCCCGCGAGGACGGGAACATAGGCGAGGAGAAAGTCGGACGCCGCCGAGAGCGCGGCGTCGATCCCGCTCAGCGCCGCGCTTAAAAAGCCCGCGACGATCATCGTCCCCGCGAGCGAGGAGACGAGCGTAAACGCGTAGTCGGTCTTGGGCTGATCAAAGCTCCCCTTTAAGCCGCTCATGACCGCCGTCAGGAGGATGACCGCCGCGATCGACGCGAACATTTTAAGCGGCTGTTCCGCGTTCTCGACGAACATATCCCACAGATCGGACAGGATCTCGACGATCGAAAGATCCGCCGCGCCGTTATTGTCGGGGGTGATCCCCTTTTCGTCGAGATACGCCCGCGCCTCGTCGGGGAGCGCGCTGTAAAGCTCGTCCCCGCCGTAATCGTAAGGCTCGGCGAAAGCTGTCCTTCCCAAAAATAAAAAAGAAAAAACGGCGGTCAGGAGAAAGATCGTCAGTCTTTTTTTAAACATCATAAAATCAGATCCTTTATCAGTCCGATCAGCTTCTCAAACAGCGGGACGGAAAGGAGAATCACCGCAATCCGCCCCGCGAAGTCGATCTTAGAGGCGATCGCCGCCTCGCCCCCGTCGCGGCAACAGTCGGAGGCGAGCTGGGTCATACAACAGACGGCGAGCGCCTTTAACAAGACCTCGATATAGGCGCTCTCGATCCCCGCCGCCTCGCGGAGCGAAGCGATTAGGCTCAAGAGCGGCGCGACCGCGTTTAAGACCGCCCCGAGGATCAGGGCGCAAGCCGCGAGCGAGATATACAGCCCGTATTCGCCGTTATAGCGCCGTAGGATCGCGGAGAGGACAGCCGCCGCGATCCCCGCGCCCGTTAATGCGATCACATTCATTTTATAAATTAAATACGTCGCGGATCGTGTCAAAGAGCGACCCGATCTCATTCACGAGAAGCATCATCACCACGACCAGCCCCGCGATCGTCGTCATCATCGCCTGTTCGTCCCGCCCCGAGCGCTGGAGAAGGAGGTTTAAGACCGCCACGATGATACCGATCCCCGCGATCCGAAAAATTAAGTCTACGTCCATTTTTTGAACTCCGATTTCCCTTCATACCCGATGATTGATATTGATTACACACGATCTATAAAATCAGGATCGCCGCCGCCGCGCCGCAAAGGATCGCCGTTTTTTTGACGAGCGTCCCCTTCCCGCGATAAGCCTCCTCCGCGTCGGCGAGATTTTTTTCGGCGAACGTCCGACAAAGCGCGAACAGCGAGAGCTGTCCGTCGGAATCGGTCGTCCCGAGCCTTTCGCCGAGATAAAATAAGATCCGTCGGTCGTCCTCCGAGAAATAAGGCGCCTCCTCCGCCGCCCTTGACCACGCCTCGCGGAGCGCCGTCTCGCCCTCCGTCTCATCGCCGAGGAGGCGTAAAAACGCCGAGCCGCTAAGGGCGGGACGGGCGCAAAGCGCCCGGATCAGCTCGTCGGTCGGAAGCGCGCGGTATCTCATCAGCGCCGAACATTCCTCGAGCGTTCCGATCAAGAGCCGAAGCTGTTCGACCCGTTTTTTCAGCCGCTCGGACATCATAAACCCGACCCTTACGGACAATAACACCGTCAATAGGGATAAGATCACCCGTTCCATCGTCCACCCTCCGGATCTCTTTTACCTTACCGATCTCCGCCCCGCCGCCGAGGAGGGCGACATAGTTGACCGCGCCCGCCTCGACGAGCGAGCGGACCGCCGTATTTTTCGCCGCCTCCGCCACGCTCCCGCAATGCTCGGTCAAAACGGGCTTTACGCCCCTGTTGGAGCAGGAGAGGACGGCGGCATAGTCCGCGCCGATCTCGTCACAGATCAGATATTCGGGGGATAAAAGCCGGATCGCCCGCTCGATCGCCTCTTTTTTGGAGAAGCCCGTTAAAACGTCCGCGTTCAGCCCGATCTCGTGCTGGGGGACGCCCCGATAAACGGCGGCGATCTCGCCGCGTTCGTCGATCACGGTGGTCTTTTTCGCGGCGGCGAGCCGCCGACAGTAGTCGCGAAGCACGGTCGTCTTTGCGCTCAGCGGCGCGCCGAGGATCAAAAGCCCGCGAAAGTCGCGGGAAAGCGCCGTCCGCTCAAAAAGCCCGTCGGCGGCGCCGATATGCGCTCTGGCGATCCGAAGGTTGATTGAGGTATACTCGCGGATCGCCTCGGCTTGTCCCGAGGTATACGCCGTCCCCGAGAAGCCCGCGCGGTGTCCGCCCCTAAGCGTGATCCACCCCTCCTCCAGCTCCTTTCGAAAGCTTTGGACGGAGTCGCGGCAAAAGCCCCGTATACACGCCTCGAGCTCCGCCGGGCTGACCGTCCGCGTCCCGCATGGGACGCTCGCCGTGCGCGTTTCGACGACCGGCGGGCGACCGCTCCGCAGTCGGATCTCGATCGCCTCCTCGGCGACCGCGCGCGGAACGGAAAGTAAAAGCTCGCGGAGGGGTAAGACCTGCTCCGCCGCCTCGTAATAGCCCTTTTCTTTTTTGATCTCGTTCATTTCGCTTCGCCTCCTTGTCCCGTGTTTAAATGTATGCCGGGAGAGAAGCGGGTAGAACAAAAACTTCCCGCGGGGGTAGCTTGGAGGTGCGGACTTGAACCCGGTTTTTCCGGTCGGCTTTCCGCCCGCTCTTCGTCAAAAGCCTCGCCAATATAGGCATATTGCCTGCGTTTTTTCCTCGACCGGACGAAAATCCGATCCGGCAAAACTCCGAGACCGCAAAGAATGAAATTTTAGCGAGCTTTTGGCGAATGAGGACAGGATGACGAACGGAAAATCGACAAAGCGTTTCCGTTTGCGGCGGATTCAAGTCCGCGCCACCAAGCTAGCCCGAGGGAAGCTGTTTTTATTCTTAAAACAGGTTGACAAATCCCTCCTTTTGCGCTAAAATGAAAAAGAACGATCTTTCGACAACGGGGGGAGCTTATGAAGCATTATCTGGACATTTTTCTTCGCGCGGTCTTAACGGGCTTCGCGATCGGGATCGGCGGCGCGGTCAATCTATCCTGTGACAATAAGTACGTCGGCGCGTTTTTATTCGGGACGGGGCTTTTTGTGATCCTGTTCTTCGGGTTCAGTCTTTTTACCGGGAAGGTCGGCTACGCGGTCGAGAATCCGCCCTCTTACCTCGCCGATCTCGCGGTGATCTGGCTCGGGAACTTGGTCGGGACGGCGCTGACGGGGTGGCTGATCCTTTTGACGCGGATCGCGCCGATCGGCGAACGCGCGGCGGGAATGTGTGAAACGAAGCTCGGCGACTCGGTCATAAGTATCCTGATCCTCTCGTTTTTTTGCGGGATGCTGATGTTTATCGCGGCGGACGGCTTTAAAACGATCGCGAACCCGATCGCTCAGGTGCTGGTGATCTTCCTCCCGGTGACGGTGTTTATCTTGAGCGGCTTTGAGCATTGCGTCGCGAATATGTTCTACTTCACCGTCGGGTCGGCGTGGTCGGGAAAGGCGTTTTTATACCTCCTCCTGATGTCGCTCGGGAACGCGGCGGGCGGGGTCTTTATCCCGCTTATGAGAAGGGGATTTCTAAAGAAATAGTATAAGGTCGGGGGCTTTTCGCCTTCCCGACCTTTTTTGTTTTGCCTGCACACTCGAAGCGAGACCGTATTATTTCACTCGGTCTGTTAAAAGGGAATAATTTCCTTTGATGGACATTCGCCTGTCATAATCCTGTCTCAATACCCGTCTTTATTCAAAATGCTCGACCGTACCGCCCATTTTTTCGATCATGAGATACGCCGCCTTATATACGTCGCCGCAGCCGAAGGTCAGGATCAGGTCGCCCTCCCGCGCGTTCGCGCAGACATAGTCGGCGATCTCGTCGAAGGTCGGGAACCATACCGCCCCGTCGATCTTCTCCGCGAGATCCTTCGCGTAAATGTTGTAGGTGTTTTTTTCGCGCCCGCCCATGATCTCGGAGAGGACGACCCGATCCGCGAGACGAAGCGCCTCGGCAAATTCGTCCAAGAGCGTCGCGGTACGCGAATAGGTGAACGGCTGGTGGACCGCCCAGACGCGTTTAAAGTTCATCGCCTTCGCCGTCTCGAGGAGCGTTTTTACCTCGGTCGGGTGGTGGGCGTAATCGTCGGCGATCGTGATCCCGCCGAGCTCGGCGAGCTTCTCAAAGCGGCGCACCGCCCCCCGGAAGGAAGAAAGCCCCTCCTTCAGCGAAGCCGTCCGACACCCGAGCGACAGCGCCGCGGCGCAAGCCGCGGTTGCGTTTAAAACGTTATGATCGCCCGGGACGTAAAGGTCGAGCGTCTCGACCGGCTCTCCCCGATGAAGGAGCGTAAAGCGGGTATGAAAGTCGCCGAGCCGCTCGATCGCGGCGGGGGAATAATCGTTCCCCGCGCCCCGCCCGAAGGTGATCCGCTCCCCCGCGAAGCGGCTCGCCGCGAGGGCGAGCCTCGTATTCTCGTCGTCGCCGTTATAGACGATCCGATCCGTCGTCAGGTCACAGAATTTCGTGAACGACGCGCGTAAATTCTCCATCGTCTTAAAATAGTCGAGGTGGTCGCGGTCGATGTTGAGGACGACCGAGGTATTCGGCGAGAGCTTTAAAAAGGTATCGACAAATTCGCACGCTTCGCAGACCATGACGTCGCTCTTCCCGCTGATCCCGCTCCCGTGGATCGCGCGGAGCTTCCCGCCGATGACCGCCGTGAGGTCGATCCCCTCCGCTAAAAAGATGTGGGTCAGCATGGCGCTCGTCGTCGTCTTCCCATGCGTCCCGCAGACACAGACCGCGTTTTTATACCAAATCGTCACAAGCCCGAGGAGGATCGAGCGCTCGACGACGGGTACGCCGCTCTTACGCGCGGCGATCAGCTCGGGGTTATCCTCCATGATCGCGGCGGTATGGACGATCAGATCCGCGCCCTCAATATTCTCCGCCCGCTGACCGAGATAGACCGTGATCCCCATTTTTCGGACGGCGGCGAGCGTTTCCGTCTCGTTATTGTCCGAGCCGGTGAGATGATAGCCCTGTTCGTGTAAGATCTGGGCGAGGGGATACATCCCGCTCCCGCCGATCCCGATAAAGTGGATATGCTTTTTACCGATCAAAAAATTTTCCATATTGCCGAATGTTCCTTTCCGTAAGCCGTAAACCGCGTTGCTTTCATTATTGTAAAAAATCGGCGCTCTATTCCAAATATATGAATATTTCCGTCCGCTATGTTCAAAATATTTTTATAAGATAAAGACCCGTTCGGATTTTTTGAATGGGTAAGAAAGGACTATCAAAATGAACATCAACGACATCAGGATCAGAAAAATCTTACAAGAGGGGCGGCTTCGCGCCGTCGTTTCCATCACGATCGACAATTCGATCGCCGTTCACGATATTAAAGTCGTCCAAGGGGACGACCGCCTTTTCGTCGCGATGCCGAGCCGAAAGGACGAATCGGGGATCTTCCGCGATATTGTCCACCCGATCAGCCCCGACGCGCGCGGCGACATCGAGACGCGGATCATCTCGGCGTACCGCGACTATGTCTCAACCCAAGAGCACGGCGGTCTTTAAAAGGGCGAGCTGGGTCTTCGCGTCGTCGATCTCGTTCTCGAGAACCATTTTTACGGCTTGATCGAGCGGGATCGTCAGTACGTCGAGAAATTCGTTATCGTCGAGGTTCTGTTCCGCGCGGCGCAGTCCCTCGGCAAGGTACATATAAATGATCTCGGTATCGTAAGCGGGGGTCGGGAGGAGCCGACCGAGCGAGCGAAAGCGCTCGGCGGTAAAGCCCGTCTCCTCGCGAAGCTCGCGCTTCCCGCAGTCGAGCGGTTCTTCGCCCCATTCGAGCTTCCCGGCGGGGATCTCGAGGAGGACTTTTTTATGGGGATAGCGAAACTGGCGAACAAAAAAGACCTCGTTTTTGTCGCTTAGCGCGACGATACATACCCCGCCGGGGTGGCGGATCACGTCGCGCGGGGTCGTCATACCGTTCTCGAGGAGCGCCGTATCGCTGTATACCTCAAAAATTTTCCCTTGATAGCTGAGCTTACTGTCGACCGTTTCTTCGTTCAGGTGCATTTTTTCGGTTTCCTTTCTTCCGTCCGAGCTTTAGCTGTTCGACGGTTTTTGTTTTTTCTTTTTGGGAAGGCGCGGCGATACGCCGGATCAGTACAAGACCGCGCCATACTTCCCGATCGCTTTTTCGAGCGTTTCCTCGTCGATCCCACAGGTTCGGTCGATCAGCGCCCGCCCCTGATACAGCATGAGCGCGAGCATCAAAGCCGTATCGTTTTCGCCGCTGAACATCACGGGGAGGGTCGCCATCGGCGCTTTTTCCGCGAAAGCGACCGCGTCGTCGGGCGTATTGATCACGATCTTTAAAACGTCCGAGGCGCTCTCGGCGGCGGCGTGAAACGCCTCCTCCATATCGTCGTCGGCGGTGATCTCCTCCGAGATCTCGGTCGTGTCCGATTCGAGGAAAAAAGCCTCCCGCTCGTTCGCGAGGAGGAGCGCGGTCTCGCGCTCGATTGCTCTTAGGGCGATCGGGATCGCCGAGCCGTCCGACTTTTGGAGAAAGAGCGGGATCGCCGCGATCGGCGCGAGCCGCTCATAGGCGTCGGTCAAGGTCTCCTCCGACGCGGCGGAAAGTCCGAACGCCGACAGCCCCATACTCTGGAGGGTGATGAGCGCCGCGTCGGCGGGGAGCGAGGCTTCCGTCGCGAGCTCGTCGTCGACCGCGAGGAGGGCGACCGCCTCTCTCCCGCGCTTTTTACATTCGATGAGCGCGGCGCGAAGGTCGGAGAGGAGCGTCATTCCCTTAAAAAAGAAGCGCTCGGCGTCCGCGTTTTTTTCGATCTGCGCCGCGTAGTGAGCCTTTAGCTCGGTGAAGCTGTATTCGCCGTAGGGCGCGATCATCATACCGCTCGCCGTAAGGACGGCGGCTTCCCGCTCGATAAAGCACGGTTCGGGCGGGTTGGGAGGGTTTTCGCTGTTCATAAGATCAGTCCTTTTTTATGTTATTTTTTTGACAACTTACATTTTTTCGGGCGCTTCAACCTTTAAGAGGTCGAGCATATTTTTCAGCACCCGTTTCACCGCCGAACAAAGCGCCAGACGCGAGCGCAGGGTCGCCTCCTCCGTCCCCTTGATCGGGCAGGTATCGTAAAATTTATGAAAAAGCTGGGCGAGCTCATAGACATAGCGGGTCAACACCGAGGGGTCATAAGTCTTCGCCGCCTCGGCGATCTCCGTCGGGAGCGCCGCGAGCTTACGGATAACGGCGAGCTCGGCGGGGTCGGCGTAGCCGAGCTTCGTGCCCTCCGCCCCGTCGGGGGCATCGCCCTCCTCTTTCATTTTTTCGAGGATGCGACAAATTCGAGCGTGAGCATATTGAACGTAAAAGACGGGGTTTTTTGAGCTTTCCTCGATGGCGAGATCGAGATCAAATTCGAGGTGGGTATCGGGGTCGCGGAGGTTAAAAAAGAACCGCGCCGCGTCCATCGGGATCTCGTCGAGGAGGGTCGAGAGGGTGATCGCCTTCCCCGAGCGCTTTGAGAGCTTGACCGTTTCGCCGTTTCTGACGAGCCTTACCATTTGCATAATGACCGCGTCGAGACGGCTCGCGTCCACGCCGAGCGCGGTGAGCGCCGCCTTCATACGCGGGACATAGCCGTGATGATCCGCGCCGAGTACGTCGATCGCCTTATCAAAGCCGCGCGTGACGAGCTTATTATAATGGTAGGCGATGTCGGGGACGAAGTAGGTCGGGACGCCGTTCGCGCGGACGAGAACGCGATCCTGATCGTCGCCGAATTCGCTCGCTTTGAACCAGACCGCGCCTTCCTTTTCATAAGTCGCGCCCTTTTCCTTCAGCATTTCGACGATCTCGGCGACCTTCCCGCTCTCGTGGAGCGAGCTTTCGAGGAACCACGTATCGTATCGGATACGATACTTCGCGAGATCGTCCTTTAAGCCTTGGATATTTAAGGGAAGGGCGTATTCGACGAGCGCGCGGCGGCGCTCCTCCTCCGATCGGTCTAAATAGCTATCGCCGTAGAGCGCGGCGAATTTCTCGGCGTGGTCGATAATATCCTGACCGTGATAGCTGTCCTCGGGCATTTCGAGTTCTTCTCCGAAATGCTGACGATAGCGACAGTCGAGGCTCAACCCGAATTTATTCACTTGATTTCCCGCGTCGTTGACATAAAACTCGCGCTCGACGGTATAGCCCGCGTATTCGAGGAGCGAGGCGAGACAGTCGCCGATCGCGCCGCCCCGCGCGTTCCCGATATGCATAGGACCGGTCGGGTTCGCGGAGACGAATTCGACCAAGACGCGCTTTCCCCTCCCGAGCTCTAGCCTCCCGTAATCTTCGCCGAGGGTGAGGACGGTCTTTACCGTTTCGGAGAACCAGCGCGGGTCGATAAAAAAGTTTAAAAACCCGGGACCCGCCGTTTCCACTCCGGTAAAAAGCGTACCGTCGAGGACGACGCGGTCGGCGATCGCCCCCGCGATTGCGCGGGGGTTGCTCCTAAAAGCCTTCGCGGAAACGAGCGCCGCGTTACAGGAGAAATCGCCGTGAGCGGTATCGTTCGGGATCTCGACCGTAAAATCGGGGACGGGCTCGGCGGGAAGCGCCCCCTCGCCTACCGCGCGTCCGAGCGCGTTCAGGACGATCTCCCGAACCTCTTTTTTTGCTTTTTCGATCATGTCGTTCATTTTTATGACCATTCCTTTCCTCTGGAGGCAGTTTGTGCCGAGAAGTGTAGCTTTGCTACGCCGAGGCACAAACAACGGGTTTGAAAAATCTTCGATTTTTCAAACTTGTTCCTTTCGTGATGTCCTATGAGACCGTAACGACGAGCTTCAGCTCGTTCTCCGAGATAAACTCGGAGTTTACGTCGACGCTGTAGCGAAACTCGAGCGTCCCGCCCTCCTCGGTCAGCCCGCACTTGATCTCATACGCGTGCGTCCCGACGGTGAAGTCGCCGTAAGGCGTCCCGTATAGACAATAGTGCTTTTTACCCTTCTCGATATAGAGGATCGAGCTCGCCGCGCCCGTCCGCTCGATGACGATCCGTTCGGGGTTCGCCGTGACCGAGACCTTACTGTTTTCATAGCCGATCTCGGCGTTTTCGTCATAGCGGAGGAGGATACCGTCCGCCGTCCGTTCGAGCGTCCCTTCGGTAAAAAACTCGCTCTCGTCCTTATCGTCGACGGTCGTCGCGCGGCTTTTTATAAAAATATTGACGTTTTTGGTATTTTTCATGGGATCGGGGTATTCCTTTCTTTTGCTTCGGGCATTAGCTTGGCGGCGGGTACAAGCCCGCGCCGTCAAGCTATCCCTCCGTCGCCGCCGCGATGAGGAGGTCGAGCGTTTCCGAATAGTCGTATCCGCTCGCCTTCATAAGAAGCGGAAGCGCGCTCTCCTCCGAGAAGCCGGGAATGGTATTGATCCGACGGAGAAGAAGCTCGTCCCCGCAGAGGAAAAAGTTCATCTTGGCGTAGCCGCTCAGTCCGAGCGCCTTATACGCGCGAAGAGCGAGGGTACGAAGCCTCTCCTCCTCGGTCGGGGTCAGCCGCGCGTGGGGGTCAAATTCGGCGGTACAGGAGACATACGGCTTTTTGAGCGGGGTCTTGATCGTCTCGCCGATCGACGAGACCCAAATGTCATACGATCCCCCCGTCACGATACAACAGAGGCTCCGCCCCGAAAGATATTCCTCGGCGATCGCGGTATGGTGGTGGGAAAAGGCGATCTTCGCCGCGTGTTTAAACTCCTCCTCGTTATGGGCGAGGTTCGCGCTGATCGACGAGGAACAGCTCGACGCGGAGACATAGAGCGGATAACCGAGCCTCTCGCCGATCTCTCCGGTGATACGGTCGAGGTCGTTGAGGTCGCTCCGCTCGAGCGCGGCGTAGCGCGGGACGGGGACGCCCGCGTCCCGAAGGAGCGTATGCGTTAAAATTTTATCCATACAGCAGTTCGCGGTCTCGGGGTCACAGTCGGTATAGGGGAGCTTGGCGAGCTTTAAAAGCCCTTGGATCCGTCCGCCCTCGCCGTACTTCCCGTGTAGGACCGAGAAGACCGCGTCGATCCGCTTAAACGCGGTCGTCCCGTCGTTTAGGATTGTGATAACGCCCGCGTGGAGCGGGTCGGGGCTTATGATCGCGGAGGAGCAGTCGCTGTTTTGTTCCCAAGTCCCGTCGGCGATCTCCTCATAGTCGCCGGGGAAATAGAGCCAGCGCCCCGCGCGGGTGATCCCGATCGGGGTCACGTCATATTTCTCCCTCGATAGTCCGTTTAAAACCGAAAAGGCGGATTGAAGCGAAAGCTTATGATCCTTCGTCGCCCCGCCGAATAAAACGCAAAGCCTTGTTTTTGCCATATTCCTTTGTCCCTTTCTTTATTTCCTATAAGACAGTATACCATAAAAACAAAAGAATTTCAATAGCGGGAGAAAAAAATCGAGCGGATCGCGAAGCGCACGCTCGATTTTTGGGGGTAAAAATATGTCTCAATCCGTTTCCTTAACGCCGACGATCTTTCCCGACGACCAAGCGTCGCCCATCATATCCGCGAAACATAGGTCAAGGTGACCGCTCGGTCGAACATGAGACAAGACCCGTCGGGAACCGCGCCTTCCCCAAAAAATAACTCACCGGTCGGCGCTTCCCAAAGGGCGGTCTTTTGATCCTCGGTCGGCGGCTCGGTCACCGCGCCCGATAAAACGGTCGGTTCTTTTTCGTTTACGGAAGGAGCGGGCGTTTCGGTCTTTTCCGGCTCGGGGGCGGTCTCGGTCGCTTCGGCGGTCGCGGCGGGAGCGTCCGCTTCGCCGTCGGAGGACGGCAGGAATCTCACCGCCATGATCGCCGCGCCGAGGACGGCGAGGACGACGCCCGTCGCGCGGTTGAGCGTTTTGGGCGAAGCCTTATTCGCGAATTTCGCCGCGATCCGCGCCCAAAGGAGGGTACTCAGGACACAGCAGATCAGGCAGAACGGGTCGGGCGCTCCGCCGAGCGCGAAATGGCTCGCCGCGCCGGTTAGGGCGGTAAAGGTCATAATAAAGACCGACGTCCCGACCGCCGTTTTAAGCTCATAGCCGAGGACGCTCGTTAAGATCAAGAGCATCATCATACCGCCGCCCGCGCCGACAAAGCCGCAGATCAGCCCGATCAGCGTCCCGCAAAGGAGCGAGCCGACGATCCGCTTTTTCGGCTCGACCGCCGCCATGCTCTCCTTCGTCGTCATAACGGGCTTTACAATGAACTTTATCCCGAGGAAAAAGGTCATCACGACCGAGAAGCCGCCCATCGTCTCATTCGGGACGAGCTTGGCGAGGAAGCTCCCGACGAGGGTAAAGACGAGGACAGCCGCCATCATAAGAAGCCCGTTTTTTATGTCGAGGTTCTTATTTTTACCGTAAGTATAGGCGGAGACGGCGCTCGCGAGAACGTCGCTCGCGAGGGCGATCCCGACCGCCTCATACGCGGGCATACCCAAAAACGTGATGAGCATAGGCGAGATGACCGCCGCCGCGCTCATACCCGCGAAGCCCGTACCGAGCCCGGCGCCGATCCCCGCCAGGAAACAGATCATAAAAGTAAACATTTTTTCGTCCTTTTTTGTTTGGTTGGGGGTTAGCTTTTATATTATAACACAAACCCGAGCGCCGTAGGCGCGAGCCGCGTCAGCGGCGTTTTTGCGAAGCAAAAAGGGGTTTATGTTTCAATAAAAAGGGCGGTCGGCGGTCAGCCGACGGCGGCGTTAGCCGCCAAGAAACCCGCGCGCGGGTTTCCGCCCGTTTTTATTATAACATATTGTCCTCGTTTTGTCCAGAGCCTTTATGCCGGATGATTTTTTCCCCCGATTTTTCTTGCAATTCCGCGCTTTTTATGGTATACTGAAAAAAATCGCATCGGGCGGGCATATCGCGAAGCGCGGAAAAGCCCGCGCCTGCACAAAAAGATAAACGAAAGGGCGGTCGTCTATGGCGAACAAGCAAAACCGAAGAAAAGAGCTCCATCTTTTAAAAAGAGGTCGTCAAGGGATCTTTCACGCGATCTTCAGCCGCTTTGGGCTGGTCCTGATCCTCCTGATCCTCCAGTTTTTGATCCTCTTTGAGGTATTTCTCTGGTTCGGAAATCTCCTCCCCCATTTTTACGGCGGGTCGGTCTTATTCTCGGCGGTCGTCGTCCTCTTTTTATTGAACGGGCGCGAAAACCCCTCGGTCAAGATCACGTGGCTGGTCGTCATTATGCTGATGCCCGTTTTCGGCGTTCTCCTCTACTGCTACACAAAAAGCGACATCGGTCACCGCGCCTTAAAGGATCGGCTCAATCGGATCTATTCCGAGACGAGGGAGACGATCCCCCAGTCGGAGGAGGTACGCGCGCGCTTTGAGTCGGAGAATAAGGGCGCGGCGGCGCTCGCCTCCTACATTCGGCGAAGCGGCTGTTTCCCCGTCTACGATCAAACGAGCGTGACCTATTTTCCCCTCGGCGAGGAGAAATTCGCCGCGATGCTCGAGGAGATCCAAAAAGCCGAGCATTTCATCTTTATGGAGTATTTTATTATTGAGGAAGGACATATGTGGGGCGAGATCCTCGAGCTTCTCGCCGAGAAGGCGAAGGCGGGCGTTGACGTGCGTCTCATGTATGACGGGACGTGTGAGTTTGCGCTCCTCCCCCGAAGCTATCCGAAGCGCCTTCGCGCGCTCGGGATCAAGTGTAAAATTTTCGCGCCGATCGCGCCCTTCGCCTCGACCCATTACAACTACCGCGATCACCGTAAAATTCTCGTGATCGACGGGCATACCGCCTTTACGGGCGGGGTCAACCTCGCCGACGAATACATCAACGCGGTCGAGCGCTTCGGTCATTGGAAGGATACCGCCGTTATGCTCAAGGGCGAGGCGGTGAAAAGCTTTACGCTCGCTTTTTTACAGGCGTGGTCGATCGACGAGCGCGAGCTTACGTTCGATGAATTTTTGAATTACCCGACCTATCCGCGCCCCGAGGCGAAGGGCTACGTCCTCCCATACAGCGACTGTCCGCTCGACGACGATAAGGTCGGCGAAAGGGTCTATATGGATATTTTAAACCGCGCCGAGCGGTATGTCCATATTATGACCCCTTATCTGATCCTCGACGGCGAAATGGAGACCGCGCTCAAATTCGCGGCGGAGCGGGGCGTAGACGTGACGCTCATCCTCCCGGGTATCCCCGATAAAAGGATACCCTACGCGCTCGCCAAGACCCACTATCGTTCGCTCGTCGAGTCGGGCGTACATATTTACGAGTATACGCCCGGCTTTGTCCACGCGAAGGTCTTTATCAGCGACGACCGCGAAGCCGTCGTCGGGACGATCAATCTCGATTATCGAAGCTTTTATCACCACTTTGAATGTGCGGCGTACCTGTACGAAAGCGATTGTATCCCCGCGATCGAGGCGGACGTTCGCGCCACGCTCCAAAAATGTCGAAGGGTCACAGCCGAGACGATCAAAAAGGAAAAGGCGATCGTAAAGCTGGTCGGTTTCTTCGCGAAGGTCGTCGCGCCGCTCCTTTAAAATAACAAAGCCCGCCGTTCATTCGAGAACGGCGGGCTTGTGTTTTTTTAAACGATCTCCTCCCCGACGCAATGATCCGGGGCGGCTTGGGTGATCTTGACCGTTACGAGTGCGTTTCGCGCGGCGTTGCTCCCGTACAGGCGGACGGACGTATAATTCGGCGTAAGCCCGGCGACGTAGTCGGGCGACGTTCGCTTTTGGATCAAGACCGTTTGGGTCGTACCGATCTGGCTTTTCAGAAATTCGGCGTGAAGCCGCGCGTCGAGCGCCGAGAGCCGCCGAAAGCGCTCCGCCTTCACCGCCTCGGGGACATGGTCGGGGAGGCGCTCCGCCGCCGTCCCCTTACGGAGCGAGTAGGCGAAGGCGTGAATTTTCGCGAAGCCGACCCGCTCCGCGAAGGCGAGCGAGCGGGCGAATTCCTCCTCCGTTTCCCCCGCGAAGCCCGCCATAATGTCCGTCGTGACGGCGCAATTCGGGAAAAGCGCCCGTAAGCGCTCGGTCAGCGCGAAATATTCCGCCGTCGTATAGCGCCGCCCCATGCGCCGTAGCGTCTCGTCGCACCCGCTCTGGAGCGAGAGGTGAAAATGGGGACAAAGCTTCTCCGAGGCGACGAAGCGGGTCAAAATCTCCTCGGTCAAAAGCTCGGGCTCGAGCGACGAGAGCCTTACCCGATCGACCCCCTCGACCGCGCCGACCGTCTCGACCGCGTCGGCGAGCGTTAAGCCGCAGTCCGCGCCGTATCGGGACAGATTGATCCCGATCAGGACGATCTCGCGGCGACCCTCGCGAACGAAGCGCTCCGCCTCCGCGCGGATCGAGGCGAGATCGCGCGAGCGGACGCGCCCCCGCGCCTTCGGGATAATACAATAGGTACAAAATCGGTCACACCCGTCCTCGACCTTTAAAAAGGCGCGGGTCTTCTCTTTATTTTGGGGAAGGGATAACTCCTCAAAGGTCGCGGAGGGAGGCGCGATCGCGGCTTCCCCTCCGTCTTTTTCGCGTACAAGCCTCTCGATCATCTCCGGGAGAGCCGCGCGACGCGCCGTCCCCGTCACGAGATCCGCGCCCGAACACGCCGCCTCCTCGGGAAACGCCTGAGGGAAACAGCCCGTGAGGACGATCGCCTTCGCGGGATAAAGACGGCGAAGGCGGCGGATCGCGCGGATCGCCTTTTTATCGCCCTCCTCCGTCACGGTACAGGAATTGATGATAAGGACGTCCGCATCCGCCTCGGACGCCGCCTCCTTCGCTCCGCGCGCCGTTAAGGCGCTGACGATCGCGTCACTTTCGTACTGATTGACCTTACAGCCGAAGGTCTTTATAGCAAAACGCATAAATTTAACAAACCTCTCTCGTTAAAGTTGCACAAAAAAAGAAGAAGAATTTTTAATTTTCCCTCGAAATTCCCGAATTTTTTAAAACCCCCTTGACAATTCCGTTTTTTATGTTATGATGAACGTATGGAAAGGAGAGCCAAGTCAGGCGCGACCTTTCCCGTGATCAAGAAAGGAGTGACCGCAGTCATGAAGAAGGAAACCATCAAGCTCGTTACCATCGACAATGTGAAGGATTTCGTCAAAAAGGTAAATAACCTCAGCTGCGAAGCGGATCTCACGCTCGGGAAGTACACGATCGACGCGAAGTCGATCATGGGTATCTTTAGTCTCGATCTGAGCCGCCCGCTCGAATTGACCGTACACAGCGACAATTGTGAGGACTTTCTCGATGAGATATCCGATTACATTGTAAAGTAACAAAAACAAACAAAACAGGAGGATTACCGCCATGAAGGAATTTAAGGTAAAGATCACCACCATCGACGACGTAAAAAAGTTCGTCTCGACCATTATGCTCTTTGATTACGAGGTCGACCTCGTATCGGGGAGATACGCGATCGACGCTAAGTCGATCATGGGTATTTTCAGCATCGACCTCTCGAAGGAGCTCAAGCTTGTCGCGCATACCGACGACACCGCCGAGCTCGAGGAAGCGATCGCCGACTATATCATTAAGTAACGATCCGGCGCAGTCAGCATACCGAAAAACGAGCCGCTCTTTTTGAGCGGCTCTGTTTTTTTCGGCTTTTGAGTTAGCCCGCGAGCGCGTCGCGATAAGGCTGAAGGTATGCCTCGATCGTGTTATAATAGGTATCGCGGAGCTGGGTATACGACGAACCGTACCAAATCGGACCGTCGTAAAGGCTCTCCTCCTGGCTGTTGATAAAGATCTTTGAGAAATCCTCACCGAGACCAAAGGACGCGTCATAGACAAGCTCAAACTTATCGGGATCTTTCATATCGTCGAGTACGTCGAGCTGGCGCTCGCTGTAATATTCCTTAAATTTCTCGCGGCGCGGTGTGTCACACTCGGGACAGATCGTGAGATCGTCCTGATCATGCTCGGTGAAGCTGTACTTACAGTTCGGGCATTTCGGATAGTAGACCGGGTCGGTGGACATCTTCTCCGCGCGATCCGCCGCGATGATCTCGGGGTCGGTCGCGTAGATACGGCTACAAAGGATATACTGGACAGCGCCCTGGACATTCTTCGCCCCGGCGGGAACCATATAGCCGTAAGAATCGGCGGCGTGATAATATTTATCCGCCTGAGGGTCTTTGGGGAAGGGGACGAACGCGAAATCGTAGTCGAGATTTTTCTTAAAGAGGCTGTTTTGCGCCTCGGTAAAGCCCCACTCCCAGCCCATCGAGAGGAATAAAAGCTTCCCGTCGATAAAGGCTTCGCCCGGGTCGACATAGCCGTCGCCGAGGAGGTCTTGGCGCTTTAGCTCGCTGACCCAATCCATCGCGCGCTGGACGTTGAGATCCTTCATATTATTGACGAACTCGTTCCCTTGGATATCCATGACCTTCGCGCCCGTCGTATTGACGAACATCAGCGCCGTCCATTGACCGCCGGTCATCCCTATGTAGTCGTCGCCCTGTTCCACCCACTGGCGGATCATACTCTCAAAGGCGTCCCAATCCCATTCGCCCCTGTCATAAAGATCCATCGGGTCGGGTAACCCGAGCTCGTCGAGCGAAACGCGGTTATAGATGATCGAGAAATTCGGCATAATATCCTGTGGGAAGTAGTAATGCTTCCCGAGGAAGGAGAACTGTTCGATGACCTCTTTTTCGCCCTCCCAGAGCGGCGAGTCGATGTCGAGCCATTCGTCGAGCGCCGTGTACATATTCTTAAACGTTCCCCAAGGGTAGGCTTCCCAGTCATAGCGGACGAGGTCGGGCGAGTCACCCGCCGCGATCCGCATATTCAGGCGCTCGAAATAAGCGCTCCCGCTCGAGGTGATCTCGGTCTCGAGGACGCCGCCATAGCGCTCCGCGAGGAGCTGAGACAGCTCGGGCGTCTCCGCCGAGAAATCGTAATAACAAAGTCCTTTGACCGTCCCCGCCTTTTGTCCCGCGACATAAAGCGGACCCGTTCCTTCCTCGTTCGAGGCGTCGATCTCGTCGATCGCCGCGAGATCGTTATAGTCGACCTGTTCGTCGAGCTCGTTATAAAGCGTCGTTGTCGCCGCCGGCGCGGCGGACTGGGTCTCCGTCGAGCGTCCGCCCTCGCTTGTCTCTCCGCCGCCGCCGGAGCAAGCTCCCGTCCCGACGACCACGAGAAGCGCCAAAGCCGCGCTCAGTCCCTTTTTCCCGTTTTTCAAAGTCAAAGTACCGTCCTTTCTTCACGACCGATCCGCCTCCCGTCATAAACGGGAAACCGAAAAGGGTCAAAATTTCACAAAACTTTTCAACCGTTTTGCTTTCCTTTTTATTATAACATAAACCCGAGCGCCGTAGGCGCGTCGCCGCGTCAGCGGCGTTTTTGCGAAGCAAAAAGGGGTTTATGTTTCAATAAAAAGGGCGGTCGGCGCACAGCCGACGGCGGCGTTAGCCGCCAAGAAACCCGCATGCGGGTTTCCGTCCGTTTTCATTATAACATAAAATAAAAGACGGTTATATAACAAATTTGACATAAAACAGCATAAATCCGACATTCGCGCAACCTCGGGTTGCGAACGGAGCGTATCGGATTTGCGGAATAAAGCTGTCGATCGGGCGGCGTAAGCCGAGGACTTCGCTTGCGAAGTCCGGCGGTAATTGTACGTCGTCGCTTTTATTTTTTGGGAAGGAGCAAAGAGTCGCGAGATCGCGCGGGGGCGGGGGCGTGATGCGTGCGTCGGCTTGGCGAAAAGCTCGACGAAGAAATTTTTACAGACCCCGTCGCAACATCAGACCGACGAGGTCTGTATTTCAAAAACTAAAAATCAAGCAAATATGTCCCGTCTGCGTACTTTCTGAATGTAACATAGGTTTTCCCATAGTGTTCAAGCATCTGTTTGGTAACATATCCGCCCGAAGGGATATTTATTTTTTTGCGTATCCATTCTCCCAAAATGGAATTGTTTTCAGCGCTATGCAACGCCTTGTTTCCCTGTTGCGCCATTCTCATATGAAAAGAGCCGAAATCTTTTGTGATCACCCGAAATATGGGACAGTTCTCATCGTCGGGCGATACTCTGTCGGGGAAAAATCCGTCTACACGATCTTTCTTGTTATACGGGATATATGCTTGATTAGGGTCGCGTTTTGTTCCGTTTCTTCGTATGCCCCAATTGATACCGGAGCCGTATCCCGTATCCGCTCCATCGGCGGTAAGCAACGACACTTTTATCGTAGCTATCGGCTTTTCCTTATCGTACTCAAGGTAGTCTTTTTCCGAATTGTCCACATCCTCGAGAACGGACGAACTGTTATTTGTAACATTTTTCAATTTTTGCGTGATGAGCGGGTCGAAGCAATCTAAGGTGTCGGCATACAGGCTTTGATAGTATTTCAAAGCCTCAAGCGAGTTGCACATACTGACCGTTTCCCTACGCTTGTAAAATGCGTTCATCGTATAATTAAGCGAGCCGCAGTATGCCACGCAGGGCAATTCGGATATGATCTCATCGGGGCGACACCAAATATAAACCTTTGAATGTACCTCCGAGCCGCTACATATGTAACGACACGTCACTTTAGGCATACCGCCCGACGAGTTAAGCTGACGCAATAAGCGGCATATATTCTCGTGCTTCTTCTCCGTAAGGCTCGATTTCGTCATACCCAAAATGATGTCGACAGTCAGTCCTTTTGTAAAGCGACTGCTTTTCATTCCGTCGGCGAGATGTATCATATGGGTCGAAATACGCTCACAATCGGTAAATGCGGTTACTATTTTAAGCGAATTGCACGGAGTGAAGCGCTCTACCCTCGCGGGCGCGTATAAAACAGGCTCGTCAAAATTTGCGCTTAAAAACGCCGGCTCTTTTGTAATATCATCAAAACGATCGATCATATCATTCCTCCAAATTTGCGTTTACCCACGGATACTCTATTCCCGCAAAAGTGTTAAGTATAGCTGTGATCACGATCTCGGAAAGCTTACAGGGAACAGCCATACCGATCTGCTTTCTCACACTGCTGTAATTTCCTATAAACTCATAAGTGTCCGGAAATGTTTGTATCCTCGCGCGTTCCCTATTGGTCAGCTCGCGGTCTGTCCAATGATACATAAATGTACCGCCGCCCCCCGCCGCAGTCACCGTATAGGCGGGCTTATCGGGGTCTAACTTTCGATAGATCTGACTTATTTTTGTTTTGGTGTGGATCTTAAGCTCCTCGGGGAAGCGATCGCCCAGTCTTTCCTCCGCCTGCCACACGTTTTCCCCCGGCTGAATGAGCGACAGTCGACGTATCACATTTTTTGACAATCGGCGAACCTCGTTATTGGGCGATGAGCGCGGGATATTCGCGAGAGCCGTCCGCGATGAAATATCCGCGCCGTTATAACTCGAGGGCGCGGGTACGCGAAATTCATACGGTAGATCGTCGCGGATACCCACGACCATTACCCTGTGTCGTGTTTGCGGGATACCGTACTGCTCGGCTTTATAAAGGTTTACGTTCAGATGATAACCCGCCGCCTTCATATCGTTTAGGATCAGCCGAAAATCCCCCGACCCCGCAGAGCGAATACCCGATACATTCTCCGCGACGAACCATAACGGTTTATACATTTTTAGAACTTGGATCCCATACCAGTAAAGCTGACCGAATTTTTCATTAGCCAGTCCTTGATGTTCGCCGACGTTTGAAAAGCTATTACAGGGGAAGCCGTAGCAAAAAGCGTCGATCTCTCCCAAAGCTCCTATATCCAATTCTCTTACGTCGATACAATGCACGCTATCGGGATCGTTGGGGCAGATATTCCTTCTATACGTTTCACAGGTGTCGGCATCATAATCATTCGCCCAAGCGTGCTTTATACCGAGCCTGTCATCATCGCTTTTCGCATTCAACGCGCCGCAAGCGATCCCGCCGGGTCCGCAAAAGAGTTCGCCAAGCCTAAAAGCGTAATTTTCACTCATAATAGTCTCTCCCTTTATATCGATCACCGTTATTATATATATTATAACATATTGATCTAAAAAGCGCAACAACATTTTGGCATTTTTAAACGATCTTAAAAGGTTTACCGCAGTCGCCCCCTTTATATCCACATAAAGCACATTGATCAAGCCCGCTTTGATTTTTTGACAGGCTATCGGGGAAGAACGCCTTCCAAAAAAGTAAAAAAAACTTACCCCTCTCTGAGCGCCTCGACGGGGGACAGGTTCGCCGCCTTTAGCGCGGGATAGACCGAAAAGACCGCGCCGATCAGGACGGCGGCGAAAAACGCCCCGAGGATCGGGAGGAGATCAGCCGCCATTTTTACTCCGAGGACGGCGCACCCGATCCCCGAGATCAGGAAGCCCGCCGCGATCCCGAAAAGCCCGCCCGCCGAGGTCAGGACGAGGCTCTCGGCGAAAAATTCCGCCGCGAGCGTTCGGTTTTTAGCCCCGATTGCCTTTTTGATCCCGATCTCGCGCTTTCGCTCGCCGACATTCGCGAGCATCGTCGTCATCACCGTGATCCCCGAGACGAGGAGCGAGATCCCCGCGATCGCCGAGAGGAGGAGCTTCACGGTAAAAAGAATATCGTCGAGCGTCGATTTATTCTGTTGGAGGTTATTGACGCTGATCCCGTCGGTCTCGCCACGCGTTTTTTCGAGACCCGCGCCGATCTCCGCCGCGATCCGCTCCGAGTCCGCGTCCGGCTCGGTCAGAACGGCGATCTTATCATAGCTCTCCCGCCCCGTGATCCCCTGCATCGTCGTATAAGGGATGTAGACAAAGCGCGGGACAAACCCCGAGAGCATATTTCGGAGCGCGGAAACGCCCGAGCGCGCGACCCCCGCGATCGTGAACTCGTGATAGCCGCCGCCGAGATAAAGGCGGATCGTCTTCCCGACGACGTTTCCCCGCCCATAAGCCGCCTCGGCGATCTCCTCGTCGATCACACAGACGTTTTCCCGTCCGGCGACGTCGCCCCGATCGATGAGCCGCCCATAAGCCGCCGTGAGCGAGATGATCTCACGCGCCTCCTCGCTCACGCCCCAGACCATACATTCGCTCCGATCGCCGAGTAAGATCCCCTCGGTATAGCTCCCCATCAAGGGCATCGCCTTACGCACGCCCTCGATCGAGGCTAAAACGGCGACGTCCTCGTCGCCGAGCGCCGAGAGCGCGTCGTCCTGAGACTGGACCATGACCGAGTTGATCCCCATCTCGGTCATCGCGTCCGAGATCCGCTCCGCGCCCGTCTCGCCGAGGACGGAGATCAGGACGACGGAGAATACGCCGATCGCGATCCCCGCCACCGTGAGCGCCGCCCGACCACCCGAGAGCGCCCTTTTTACCGCGTTCATTCCGCTCCCTCCCTCCGAACGATCTCCTGATCGATGACCGAGTCGGGGGATAAAATGACCTCGCTTTGTTCGCTTAGTCCCGCTAAGATCTCCGCCTCGCCCGATAGCTCGATCCCCGTCTCGATCGAGCGGCGGATCGCGCGATTCCCGACATAGAGATAGACGTACTCGCCGTCGTCGTCCTGTCGGATCGCCGCATACGGGAGGGTATGGAGAAGCCGCGCCTCGTCGGAGAAGATATTCCCCCGAACGGTATAGCCGCTACGGAGCGCGGCGCTTTCGCCGTCTAAGCGAATGGTCACGGGGATCGTCGTCCGCCCGCCCTCGCTTTGCGCCGTGTCCGCGATCGCGGCGACGCTCCCCGAGAGTGTTTCGCCGAACGCCGCGCCGCTGAGCTCGGCGGGCTGACCGACGGTAACGGCGGCGATCTCGCTCTCGTCGACGCTTACCGCCGCGTACCACTCCCCGCCCTCGGTATAAAGGCTTCCCCGGATCGCGACGGACGGGCGGAAGGAAACGCGGCTCATCCGAACCGTCTCGACCTCCGTCAGCGTTTCCGCGACCCGCCCGTCCATCGTTACGCACTCCCAGATCCCCGCCGCGAGGATCGACGTTAAGATAAGCGCCTTGAACGCGCCCGAAATTTTTTCCTTTGTCATTTTCTTCCAAACCTCTTTCCGAAAATTCTTTCCTCGAATATATTTCGCCTTTTTTACAGAAATATGAACGAATATTTAAAAAATTTTTCCGTAAGATATTTTTGAAACGAAAAGGGACGAAGGCTCGGGCTTCGCACCCTTCTCAAAAAAAGAAAAAAGGGGTACGCTTCATGAATTTCATTGTGTGCAGTCGGAGCTGTCGCCATCAGAAGGACGGGTATTGCTGTCTCGAGGGGAAAGCGGTCATCACGAATGCGGTCGCTTCGCCCTGTTGTTATTATGAGGAAAAGGAAGAGGATCGCGAGCCGCGCGCGGGAAAGGACGAAAGCCGATGAATACGCCGATGATCAAAACGGTCTCTCTTTTTAAACGCTATCGGACGGACGGCGGGACGGTCGAGGCGCTCTCGGACGTTTCGCTCTCGGTCGGGCGCGGGGAATTTCTCGCTGTGACGGGCGAAAGCGGCTCGGGGAAAACCACGCTGATGAACCTCCTCGGCTGTCTCGACCGCGCGAGCGAGGGCGAATATTATCTCGACGGCGAGGAGGTCGGGCGGCTTTGTCCCGGGCGGCGGACGTGGCTCAGAAATCGGAAGATCGCCTTCGTCTTTCAGGGGTTTAACCTCCTCCCCGCCCTGACCGCCGCCGAGAACGCCGCGCTCCCCCTGATCTATCGGGGATTATCAAAGCGGGTCGCGCTCGAGAAGGCGGAGGAGGCGCTCGCGATGGTCGGGCTGTCCATGCGCTCCGCGCATAAGCCCGCCGAGCTCTCGGGCGGACAACAGCAGAGGGTCGCCGTCGCGCGGGCGATCGCGGCGGACACGCCCGTTATCTTAGCGGACGAGCCCTGTGGAAGTCTCGATCCCCGTTCGGGGCTTAGAGTCATGGAGCTTCTCCACGCCGAGCATCGTCGCGGGAAAACGGTCATTCTCATCACCCACGACCTCGCCGCCGCCAAGACCGCCGACCGCGTCGTCCGCGTCGCGGACGGACGGGTCGAGGAGGAGGGAATAATGTAGGGGGTAAAAATCAAAACCACATATTGGACGAACCGTTTTTATGCGGACTGCTTTCAATAACCAATATTTTCATAGATATTCTCCTTTTATCTTAAGTCCACACCGCACAATGATTGTCGTTCGAGTGGCAGTCAGATTTTTTGTCAGATTGTACAGAATTTTTGCAGGAAGGCTGATCTGTCGGTCAGCCCCTCTGGTTGGCTCTGCCGTTCACCTCACCCCGTCCGGGGGAGATCACCTTTCAAAAAAATTCTGTGCAATATGGCGGAAAAGCTGGCTGTCGATAGGACGGCATAAGGCGGGGACTTCGCTCGCGAAGTCCGGCGGTAATTGTGCGGTGTTGACTTAAGTAAAATCGCACAGCATGCGGGAGGACAAAGTATATGATCGAATTACGGAGGATCATCGACTTATGCGGAACCGACTTCTCCGATCGAATACGCCCGCTTTTCGGAGATCAGCTTCCCGTTTGATAGCCTATCGTATTCAACGGGGATCCCCCCACCCCCTTGATTTCTTCCGCAAAATATGGTATAATGGGATCGGAACGAAAGGAAGGATCAGAAATGCCGATCAATATACCGCGCGAGTTGCCCGCTTTTGAAACGCTGGCGGGCGAAAACATCTTCGTCATGGAGAGCGAAAAGGCGATCCGTCAGGATATTCGCCCCCTTCGTGCCGCGATCTTTAACCTTATGCCGACGAAGATCGAGACCGAGACCCAGCTCCTGCGCCTCTTAAGTAATACGCCGATCCAGGTGGACATCACCCTTCTTCGGACCGCGACGCATATCCCGAAGCATACCGCCCCCGAGCATCTCGCGATGTTTTATAAGACACTCGACGAGATCTGGGACGAATACTTTGACGCGCTCATTATCACGGGCGCGCCCGTCGAGCGCTATGATTTTGAGCAGGTGAGCTATTGGGCGGAGCTTTGTAAAATTATGGAGTGGTCGCGGTCTCACGCCTTCTCGACCATGCATATCTGCTGGGGCGCGTTCGCAGGGCTTTATTACCATTACGGTATCCCGAAATACAACTTATCCGAGAAAATGTTCGGCGTTTTTCCCCATCGCGTTACGGCGGTCAACCACCCGCTTTTAAAGGGATTTGACGATATTTTTTACGCGCCCCATTCGCGTTTTTCCGAGGTTCGACGCGAGGATATTTTAGCGAACCCCGGGCTTACGCTTTTAGCGGAATCGGATCAAGCCGGCGTTTATATCGTCTCGGATCGGACAAACCGTCAGATCTTTATCACGGGACACGGCGAATATGATCTCGGAACGCTCAAAAACGAGTATCAACGCGACCTCGCCAAGGGCGAAAGCGACGTCCCGCTCCCTTACGGCTATTTCCCCGACGACAATCCGTCGCGCGAGCCGAAATTTACCTGGCGGGCGGCGGCGAGCCTGATGTATTCAAACTGGCTGAACTTTTGCATCTATCAGGAAACGCCGTTCGATATTCACGCGATCTGCCCGCTCGAACGTTGAGCGGAGAAGAGGGTGGTATACAATAGATAAGGAGGCACGGCGAGACAATGGAGATCAGACTGGATCAAATCGACGGTGGGAAGGCTTTTGATTGGGGAAGGACTTCCGCCGACTACGCGCGTTATCGTGACGTTTATCCGCCCGCTTTTTTTGAGAAGCTTGTCGGGACGGGCTTTTTCGGCGCGGGAAAGCGAGTTCTCGATCTCGGGACGGGGACGGGCGTCCTCCCGCGCGGTCTTTACGCCTACGGAGCGGAATGGGTCGGCGCGGACATCTCGGAGGATCAGATCCGCGAGGCGAGGCGGCTCTCGGAGGAGGGCAGTATGAGGATCGAATACCTCGTATCGGCGGCGGAGGCGCTCTCCTTCCCACCGTCGTCCTTCGACGCGGTCACCGCCTGTCAATGCTATTGGTATTTTGACCACGCGCGTACCGCGCCGCTTCTTTCGGCGCTTTTAAAGCCGGGCGGTAGGCTGGTGCTTCTGGAGATGGAGTGGCTTCCCTTTGAGGATCGGGTCGCGGGCGAGAGCGAAAAGCTCGTCCTAAAATATTCCCCCGCTTGGAGCGGGGCGGGATATTCCCGCCGCCCGCTCGCGATCCCGCCCGAGTACGGCGAATATTTCACGGTCGAGGCGACGGAGGAATACGCACTCTCCGTCCCCTTCACACGGGAAAGCTGGAACGGGCGAATGAAGGCTTGTCGCGGGGTCGGCGCTTCGCTGACGGCGGAGGAGATCGCCGACTGGGAGCGGGAGCATATCGCGCTTTTAGAGCGGATCGCGCCGCCGAGCTTTAACGTATCGCATTACGCCGCGACCGCGATCCTACGCAAAAGGTAAAGCCGACGAAGGTCTCAACGTCCCGCGATACGCGGCGGGGAGCAGTCCTTCCCCAAAAACAAAAAAGCGAGTTCCTGTTCGGAACCCGCCTTTTTTAAGGCTACACCGTACAATTATTGTCGTTCCAGCGGCAGTCAGATTTTTCGTCAGATTGTACAGAATTTTTGCAGGAAGGCTTGACGCCTTTCAAAAAAATTCTGTGCAATATGGCGGAAAAGATGGCTGTCGATGGGACGGCAAAGGCGTAGCCGGTAATTGTGCGGTGTTGCCTTAATTTAATCGAGTGTATCCGCGATCTCATAGATCAGCTTTTCCGTCTTTTCCCAACCGAGACAGGGGTCGGTGATCGACTTCCCATAAACGCCCTCCTCGGGCTTTTGACAGCCGTCCTCAAGATAGCTCTCGATCATCAGCCCCTTGATAAAGCCCGCGAGGTCGGCGTCGTGCCGCTTACTGAAAATGACCTCCTTCGCGATCCGTACCTGTTCGAGGTACTGCTTCCCCGAGTTGGAGTGGTTACAGTCCACGATCACGGAGCGGTTCGCGAGCTCTTTTTCGGCGTAGAGCTCGTGGAGGAGCTTTAAGTCCTCATAGTGATAGTTCGGGAGCGCCTGACCGTGTTTATTGACATAGCCGCGAAGGATCGCGTGGGCGTAGGGGTTTCCCGATGAGACGACCTCCCAGCCGCGGTAGAGGAACATATGCCCCGCCTGAGCCGCCGTGATTGAGTTGAGCATGACCGAGTAGCCGCCGCTGGTCGGGTTCTTCATGCCACAGGGGATGTCCATGCCGCTCGCGACGAGACGGTGCTGTTGGTTCTCGACCGAGCGCGCGCCGACCGCGACATAGGAGAGGATGTCGTTCAGATAGCGGTAATTCTCGGGATAAAGCATCTCGTCCGCACAGACCAGTCCCGACTGTTCGATCGCCTTGGTGTGGAGCGAGCGGACGTGGATGATCCCCTCGAGCATATCCTCCTTTTTCGTCGGGTCGGGCTGGTGGATCATCCCCTTATAGCCCTCGCCGGTCGTGCGGGGCTTACCCGTATAGACGCGCGGGACGATAAAAATTTTATCCTTTACCTTTTCCTGAACGGGCGCGAGGCGGCTGATATATTCGAGGACGGGCGCTTCGCTGTCGGCGGAGCAAGGTCCGATGATGAGGACGAGGCGCTTATCCTTCCCCTCAAAAATATCGCGCAACTCGCGATCTCTTTTTTCCTTGATCTCCGCGACCCTTTGGGTGAGCGGATAAAGCTCCTTGATCTCCTTCGGGATCGGGAGCTTACGGTTAAATAACATTCCCATACTTAAATGACCTTTCCTTTTGTTTTACACATTTTATGAATAAGATTTTGGGGATCTTTCACACGGAAAAATCCCCAAAAAGATATTTCTGATCGTTTCGCGGCTACCCGCCGATTTTTTGTTTTTTCTTTTAGGGAAGGAGGCTGACCCCTCGAGCCGAGCGGTCAATTCTCGTCGTTTTCTTTTTCGTCGATGAGGGACTCAAAAAAGCCGTTGAGCTTTTCCATAGCGTCGGCGATCTGAGCACATTCCTCCTCGGTAAAGCGCGATTTCAGCATTTCGCCGAGACCCGAATTGTGCTTTTTGAGGGCGCTGTACGCCTTATCGCCCTTTTGGGTGAGCTTCACTCTTACGGAGCGTCCGTCGCTCGCGCAGGGGCTTTTTTCCACATACTTCTTGGCGACCAGCTTATTAACGGCAACGGTCGTTGAGGGGCGCGTAATGTCGAGCTGTGCGGCGATCGCGCTGATCGTCGGTCCCTCGCCCGCCTTCGTCGAAAGCTTGATGCATTCGATGAGGTGGATCTCGTTGAGCGTGAGGTTGAGATTCCGGTCATTTCGGATCGTGTAGCCCTCAAGCTTAACGGCGTTGTGGTTGAGCTGGCGAAGCAGCTTCGTGATCTCGTTTTCAAAGTTAGCCATCGTTTCAATCTCCTTTTCTGTTTTTTACCGAAGTCGTACACGACTTCGAGGGATTTTTACGGCGAAAACGCCGATCGCCCGTAAAAACCCCTTTTATTTCTATTTATTATAGCATATACTTTTCGGAAAGTCAACGTATTTCGGGAACTTTTTTAACATTTTATCCCGATTTTTGCCCCATAGAAACAAAAGAGATCGGCTTTTTGGCGAGGAAGGAGCGAAAAGACGCGTCCCGATTTTGCGGAACGCGTCTTTTTGTTATTTATTTGTGAAGG